>NZ_VFOO01000001.1:622951-934426 GCF_006716115.1 Subtercola boreus
GCGACTCCGCGGTCGGTGCGGCTGCGGTCGGAGACACCGCGCCCGGCGACACCGCGCCCGGCGTGGCGGCGGCACTGCCTGCACCGGTGGTCAGCGTGAGCGCGACAGGCGCGATTAGCCCCAGAAGTGAGAGCGCGATCAGGACCCGGAATCGCGAAGTCCGAGCAGCCGGCCCCGCCGGCGCGCCCTCGGACTTTCCCCATTTCACAACTGACACGTTCTCCCATTTAGCAAGGAATCTTCCCCAAAGTCAAAGCCCCATGCGGTTGTATGTAAGAAAACAACGGGATGGACGGTGAACGGATGTCGCGTGGAACCCCGGCGCCGCAGAGCGGAAGCACCACCGCAGCGGCTGGAACGCCCCCCGAACCCTTCGCGGAACCGACCGCCCGCGTGGGTGGCGGCTGGATCGCCCTGTTCGCCGCCGCCTGGCTCGGCATCTGGATGGCGCAGCTCACCCCGATCCAACTCCTGCTGCCCCTGCAGATCGAGAGCAGGGTGGGCGCGGTCGCGACGGGAGCAGGAACGGGAACTGCCGCCTCCTCCGATTGGATCGCCAGCGTTCTCGCCTTCGGCATCATCTCCGGCATCGCGGGCGTCGCGGCCCTCGTCGTCTTCCCCCTGACCGGCGCCCTCTCCGACCGCACCACCTCCCGGTTCGGCCGTCGCCGCCCCTGGCTGGCTGCGGGCACGCTCCTCTTCGCTGCCTCGCTGGTGCTGCTCGGCCTCCAGACCTCGCTGTTCGGCATCGGCGTCTTCTGGACGCTCACCATCACCGGTTTCTGCATCCTCACCGCGGCGCTCACGGCGACGATCTCCGACCAGGTTCCCGTCGCGCAGCGCGGGGCCGTCTCGGGCTGGCTCGCCGCGCCCCAGGCGGTCGGCACCATCCTCGGGCTCATCCTCGTGACCACACTCTTCACCGCGCAGTTCGCCGGCTACCTCGTCGTGGCCGTGCTGCTCGTCGTACTGGTGCTGCCGTTCTGCCTGCGGGTTCCGGATGCCGTGCTCGAGCGTTCCGCCCGAGCCCGGGTGAGCGCCCGGGGGTTCCTCGACGGGTTCTGGATCAGCCCGAAGGCTCATCCCGATTTCGGGTTCACCCTGCTCGGTCGGGTGCTGGTCAACACCGGCAACGCGCTCGGAACGGCCCTGCTGCTCTACTTCCTGATGTTCGGGCTGCACGACGACACGGCCGAAGACGACCTGATCGTTCTGACACTCATCTACATGGTGTTCGTGGTGCTGGCCTCGCTCGGCGCCGGGGTGCTCTCCGACCGGCTGGGGCGTCGCCGTGTCTTCGTGTTCGTCGCCTCGATCTGCCAGGCTGCTGCCGCCCTGCTGCTGGCGCTGGTGCCGGAGCTCGGCGTCGCGATGGTGGCCGCCGGCCTCCTCGGCCTCGGTTACGGCTGCTTCCTCTCCGTCGACCAGGCTCTGGCGACGCAGGTGTTGCCGGATCCGGCCGCGCGCGGCAAAGACCTCGGCATCATGAACATCGCCACGGCGGTACCCCAGGCGATCGCACCCCTGCTCGGCGCGGCTGTGGTCGCGCTGTCGGGCGGGTTCATGGCGCTCTTCCTCCTCTCCGCGCTCTTCGCGGCAGCCGGCGCGCTCGCCGTCGCCCGGGTGAGAGGGGTGCGCTGATGGGCACACCGCCCTTCCGGTTGGAGCGCCCCGCGCCCGGAGACACACCCTGGCTGGAACCCGCCCGCTTCTGGCCGCGGCTGACCCGCGCCACGGCCCACCTCGATCCGCCCCTCGCCGCGCTCGACCTCGGTGCCCTCGCGCACAACGCCTTCTCCATGCTCGACCGGGCGGCGGGCAAGCCGATCCGTGTGGCCAGCAAGTCCGTCCGGGTGCGCGCGGTGCTCGACTCCGTGCTCGCGCTGCCGGGTTATGCCGGCGTGCTCGCCTACACGCTGCCCGAAGCGCTCTGGCTCGCGGAGACCATCGACGACGTGGTGGTGGGGTATCCGACGGCCGACCGTGCGGCGATCCGGCTGCTGGCCGCCGACGAACAGCTCGCCTCCCGCGTTACGCTGATGGTCGACTCCGTGGAGCAGCTCGACCTCATCGACGCCGTCGTTCCGCCCCGGGGGAGGGCGGGCATCCGACTCTGTGTCGAACTCGACTCGTCGTACGTCACCCGCGCCCTCGGGCACGTGGGGGTCTGGCGCTCGCCGGTCTTCACGGCCGGGCAGGCGCGCGTGCTCGCCCAGCACATCGCGGCCCGGCCCGGCTTCGAACTCGTCGGGCTGATGGGCTACGAGGCGCAGATCGCCGGCGTCGGCAACCGCCCGCGCGGCAACCCGGCGCGGGCGCGCGTGCTCGACTGGATGCAGCACCGCTCCATCGCAGAGATCGCCGACCGCCGCGGCGAGGTCGTCCGCGCGGTGCGCGAGGTGGCCGACCTCGCGTTCGTGAATGGCGGCGGCACCGGCTCGCTCGAGAGCACCTCCGCCGACGCGTCGGTGACGGAGGTCGCGGCCGGCAGCGGACTGTTCGGCGGCCACCTCTTCGACACCTATTCGCGTTTCCGCCCTGCGCCGGCCGCCGCCTTCGCCCTCTCCGTGGTGCGGAAACCCACGCCTCAGATGGCGACGCTGCTGGGTGGGGGATGGATCGCCTCCGGCCCGGCGCAGCCCGACCGTCTCCCCGAGATCGTCTGGCCGGAAGGGCTCTCGATGCAGCCGCGCGAAATGGCGGGCGAGGTGCAGACCCCTCTGTCGGGCCGGGCGACGGCGGCGCTTGCGGCAGGGGACCGGGTCTGGCTCCGGCACACGAAATCGGGCGAGCTGTCGGAGCATGTGAACGAGTTCCACGTGGTGTCGGGCGACGAGGTGGTCGCGGCGGTGCCGACGTACCGCGGCGAGGGGAAGGCGTTCCTGTGAGCGCGGCGGATCCCACGCCGCAGCTGCATGAGGCCGCGCCGGCCGACCCCGCGGTGCCTGCCGCCGTGCCCGACTCCGCGGTGCCCGCCGCGGTGCCCGACTCCGCGGTGCCCGCCGCGGTGCTCGACTCCGCGGTGCCCGCCGCCACTGCCGCATCCCCTGTCACCCCACCGGCCTCCGCGCGCGCGGCCGCGCCCCGAACGCGCCGCCGCCCACCGCGCGTCGGGGTCGGCGTGGGGCTCGGAGCCGACGGCGCCGCCGCCGTCACGGGCGCCGTGTGGCGCAACTGGGGTCGCACCGAGGCCGTGCGTCCGGCGCGTGTCGAACGGCCCGCGACCCCGGATGCCGTGCAGCGTGCTGTCGCGGCGGCGGCCCGCGCGGGCATCCGCATCAAGGCCGTCGGCGCCGGCCACAGCTTCACCGGCATCGCCGTCGCGACCGGCGTGCAGCTCGACCTCTCCGACCTCAGCGGAGTGCTGGCCGTCGATCAGGAACGCTCCCGCGTGACTCTCGCCGCGGGCACCCGGCTCTACGACCTGCCCCGGCTGCTCCGCCCACACGGGCTCGCCCTGGCGAACATGGGCGACATCGACCGGCAGAGCATCAGTGGAGCGATCTCGACCGGCACCCATGGCACCGGTGCCGGGTTCGGCGGCATCGCGACCCAGGTCGTCGGCGCCGAGCTCGTGACCGGCACGGGCGAGCTGTTGCGCGTCGGCGACACGGGGGGCGGCGCGGCGACCGGCACCGACGCCGAGAACGCCGACCTCCTGCCGGCCGTCGCGCTCGGGCTCGGCGCCCTCGGCATCCTCGTCTCCGTCACCCTGCAGTGCGTGCCGGCCTTCGTGCTGCACGCCGTCGAGCGCGCGGAACCGCTCGGCGAGCTGCTCGACACCCTCGAGACGCGTGTCCGGGCATCCGACCACTTCGAGTTCTACTGGTTTCCGCACACACAGACCGCGCTCACGAAGACGAACACGCGCCTGTCGGCGACGGCCCCCCGTTCCCCGCTGACGCCCGCCCGCCGCGTCGTCGACGACTGGCTCGTGTCGAATCAGCTCTTCGGGCTCACCTGTTCACTCGGGCGGCTGGCGTCGCCGGTCATCCCGCACATCAACCGGCTCGCCGAGAAGCTCACCGGCACCCGCGAGTTCACTGACCACTCGCAGCGCGTGTTCGCGACGAGGCGCACGGTGCGGTTCCGCGAGATGGAGTACGCGCTGCCGGCAGCCGAGGTTCCCGCGGTGCTCCGGGAGATCGATGCGCTCATAGAGCGTCGGGGCTGGCGCATCTCGTTCCCGATCGAGGTGCGCTTCGCCGCCGCCGACGACCTGTGGCTGTCGACCGCGAGCGGACGCGCGACGGGATACATTGCAGTGCACCGCTTTTTCCGTGAACCACACGCGACATACTTCGAGGCGGTCGAGGAGATCATGACGGCACACGCCGGCCGGCCGCACTGGGGCAAACTGCACACACGGAAAGCGGATGACCTGCGGGAGCTGTATCCACGGTTCGACGACTTCGTGGCGCTCCGCGACAGGCTCGACCCGGCGCGCCTGTTCGCGAACTCCTACCTCGACCGCGTGCTCGGCGCATGAGGCGGGGGAGCGGGGCCGGCGGCGCGGGCAGGGCGAGCGGGCCGATCGGGTCGAGCGGGCCACGGTCATCCAGCGGCGCGTCCGGCGGCCACGGTGCGGCAGGCCGGTCGGGCGCGGCGAGCCGGCGGCGCTCGGATGCCCGTGACACCGCCCAGGGCGAGGCAGAAGCCTTCGCCACCCTGCTCCCGGCGGGGCTCGAGCTCGGGGTCGCCACCAGCGCCTTCCAGATCGAGGGCGGGGCGCACGACGGCGGGCGGGAGCCGTCCGTCTGGGACGACTTCAGCCACCAGCGCGGCCGCATCGAGGGCGGCGCCACGGCCGACGTCGCCGCCGACCACTTCCACCGGGTTGCCGAAGACGTCGGTCTGCTGGCGGCGCTCGGGGCGAAATCGTATTCGTTCTCGTTCGGCTGGCCGCGCCTGCAACCGCAGGGTTCCGGGCCGCTGAACCGAGAAGGCGTCGCGTTCTACGACCGTCTGCTCGACGAACTGCTCGCCGTCGGCATCAGCCCCGTGGCGACGCTCTTCCACTGGGACACGCCGTCGGCGCTCCGCGGCGGCTGGCTGAACCGCGACACCGCGCACCGGTTCGGCGACTACGCCTACGCCGTGGGGGAGCTGTTCGGCGACCGCATCGACCGCTGGGTGACCCTCCACGAGCCGGCCACGGTGATGCTCGAGGGGTACGCCTTCGGGCGGCACGCGCCGGGATCCACGCTGCTCTTCGACGCCCTGCCGGTCGGCCACCACCTGCTGCTCGGCCACGGGATCGCGGTCGAAGCCCTCCGCGCGGCGCCCGTCTCGGGGCAGATCGGCATCGTGAATGCCTACTCGCGGACGACGCCGCAGACGGGTTCGGACGACGACGCGCAGTTCTCGACGCTCTGGGACACGGTGCAGAACCAGATGTTCGGTGACGCGGTGCTCCGCGGAACCTACCCGGCGGTCGCCGACGAGTTCAGCAGGCTGTTGCGCCCGCTGGTCGAGGCCTCCGAGGGCGACCTGGCGGTCATCCACCAGCCCCTCGACTTCTACGGGATCAGCTACGCCGCTCCCACCCGCATCGCAGCCGGTGGGCTCGGCGTGGTGGCCGCAGACGGGGAGGCGTCGGCGCTCGGTTCGCTGCCGTTCCGCTTCGCGCCGTGGCCCGAGTTCGACCGCACGCCCGCCGGCCAGCCCGACGCGCCGGAGTTCCTCGGCGTCGCGCTCGCCGAGCTCGGTTCCCGGTATGGCGAGGCGCTCCCTCCGGTGCATGTCGCGGGGCTGGGGCTCGGCCTCGCCGACCGGGTGGTTCTGGATGCCGCGACCGGCGTCGCCCGCATCGCCGACGGCCGACGGATCGACCACCTCACCGCCCACATCGTCGCGGCGCTCGACGCAGTGGGGCCATCCGGAGCCGCTTCGGGGGTGCGGCTCGCGGGAATCCAGCTCCGCTCGCTGCTCGACGGCTTCGAGTGGACGGCCGGCTACAGCCTCCGCTACGGGATCGTGCACGTCGACCCGAACACGCACGACCGCACGCCGAAACAGTCCTTCGAATGGTTGCAGCGGGTGCTTGAAGCGCGAATGTGATGTCGGGCATCCGGCGGCCCTGCTGCCTGCCGCCTGCCGCCCGGCGACCTCGCTGGGAGCTTGCCGCACCGCCGCTGTGTGAGGAGCCCTCAGTCGTTATAGTGGTGGCATGGAATGGCTCATCCCTCTGATCATCGTCGTCGTGCTCGTCGTCATCGTCGGCATCTACCTGTGGGCGACCTACAACTCGCTGGTGACGCTGAACGTGCGCGTCGACGAGGCGTGGAGCGACATCACGGTGCAACTGAAGCGCAGGGCCGACCTGTTGCCGAACCTCATCGAGTCGGTGAAGGGCTATGCGGCGCACGAGAAGGGCGTCTTCGAGGCCGTCACACAGGCCCGGGCAGAGACGCTCAGCGCGCAGGGCCCCGCCGAGGCATCCGCCGCTGAGAACCACATGCAGAGCGCGTTGAAGAGCATCTTCGCGGTCGCAGAGGCCTACCCCCAGCTCCAGGCGTCGCAGAACTTCCTGCAGCTGCAGGCCGAGCTTGTCGACACCGAAGACAAGGTGCAGGCGTCGCGCCGCTTCTACAACGGCGGCGTGCGGGAGCTCAACACGAAGATCAAGGTCTTCCCGAACAACGTGTTCGCCAAGCGCCTCGGGTTCAGCTCGCGCGACTTCTTCGAGGTCTCCGACCTCGCCGCCATCGCCGAGCCGCCGCGCGTGCAGTTCTAGGGCCGTAGTTGTACAAAGCCATCGCGCAGAACAAGCGCAACACCGTCATCATCCTTGTTCTGTTCGTGCTCATCATCGGCGGGCTCGGCTATCTCGCCGGGTTCCTCGACAACAACTTCTCGCTCACCATCGTCATCCTGGTCTTCGCGATCGGGTTCGCGATCGTGCAGTACTTCTTCGCGGCCTCGCAGGCTGTCATCTCGAGTGGTGCGGTGGAGATCCAGAAGGCCGACAACCCGCGGCTCTGGCGCATCATCGAGAACCTCTCCATCACCACCGGCATGGCGATGCCCCGCGTCTACATCGTCAACGACGCCGCCCCCAACGCCTTCGCGACCGGGCGTGACCCCGCACACGCGGTCGTCGCCGTGACCACCGGACTGCTCGACATCATGACCGACGCCGAACTCGAAGGCGTCATGGCGCACGAACTCGGGCACGTCAAGAACTACGACATCCGTGTCTCGCTGATCGTCTACGGGCTGGTCGTCGCCGTCGGCATCATCGCTGACTTCTTCCTCCGCATGGCCTTCTTCGGCCGCGGCAACAACAACAACTCGAACCCCGTGCTGCTCATCCTCGGCCTGGTCGCCGCGATCATCGCGCCGCTCGTCGCCACCGTCGTGCAACTCGCCGTCTCCCGCCAGCGCGAATACCTGGCCGACGCGACGAGCGCGATGACGACCCGCCACCCCGACGCGCTCGCCAGCGCCCTCGTGAAACTCGAGAACTACGGCCGCCCCATGGTGCGGCAGTCGACGTCGATGGCGCACATGTGGATCGCCGACCCCCTCAAGCCCGGCCTGATGAACAAACTCTTCGCAACCCACCCCCCGATCCCCGAGCGCGTCGCCCGCCTCCAGAAAATGGGCGGCTCGTTCTGAGTTTATGGTCCGCCCTGCGGGCGGCACCGTAGAACCTCGGGGTGGCCCGTTGCGCGCCGGGGGCGGCACCGTAGAACCTCGGGGTGGCCCGTTGCGCGCCGGGCGGCTCGGTTCCCCCTCGGTGTGGCTCGTCGCGCCCTGCGGGCGGCACCGTCCCCCCTCGGGGTGGCCCGTTGCGCGCCGGGCGCGGCACCGTCCCCCCCCTCAGGGTGGCCCGTCGCGTGCCGTGGGCGGCACCGTCCCTTTCCTCGGTGCCCGCGCTTTTCACACTCCATTGAGTGGGCAGTTTGGGCCCGAAAACTGCTCCTTTGTGGCCCAAACTGCCCACCCGAATCCGATCGGGCGGTCGGTGGGAGGCGCCCGCGCCTTTGTACGCACAGCCCGTCCTCCCGCGGGTCCCGTGCCCGCGTGGTCTCACACTCCATCGAGTGGGCAGTTTGGGCCCCAAGATTGCCGTTTTAGGGCCCAAACTGCCCACTCGATCGGAGGGTGAGTCCGGGCTGAGAGCGACGACGCACAGCGCGGTCGGGGGCAGGGGAGCGACACTCAGGCGGGGAGGGCCAGCTCCGCGGCGAGGGGGGCCGAGAAGGTGCCCGCGGGCATGACCGCGACGGCGTCGAGGCCCTGCCACGCGGCGGTGGTGCGGAGCACCGCCGCCAGGCGCGCGGCGATGGTCGGGTGAGCCGCGGGGGAGACCCCCGGCTCGATCCACGCCGACTGCACGCGCAGCACGCCGGCCTGGCGGTCGCTCTTCAGGTCCACCCGGCCGACGACCCGGTCGTCGATCAGCACGGGCAGCACGTAGTAGCCGAAGATGCGTTTCGGCTGCGGCGTGTAGATCTCGATGCGGTAGTGGAAGTCGAAGAGCCGCTCGGCCCGCTCACGCCGCCAGACGACGGGGTCGAACGGCGAGAGGATGGCCGCGGCATCCATTCGTCGGGGAAACCGCGCGTCGCGGTGCAGCCATGCAGGCCGGTTCCAGCCGTCGACCGTGACGGGCAGCAGTTCGCCCGACTCCTCGAGCGCGCGGACGGCCGGGAGGGCATCCACCGTCTTCAGGCGGAAGTAGTCCGCAATATCGCCGAGCGTTCCCACCCCGAGTGCGCGCGCCGACTGGGACACGAGTTCGCGCATCGCCTCCTCCCGTGGCACGGGCGTATCGCGGAGCGCGGTGACGATCGAGGGCGGGAGTACCTGCGACGGCAGCGCATAGAGCCGCTCGAACCGCGTGCGGCCGGCCGAGACCACGTCGCCCCAGCGGAACAGCGTCTCGAGCCCGATCTTCACGTCGCTCCAGCCCCACCACGGCCCGTTCCGCCGGTTGCTCTCGTGTTCGAAGGTGCTCGCGGTCATCGGCCCCTTCTCGGCGAGTTCGCTCTGCAGCCAGGCGATCATCTGGGGATTCCCGGCCGCCCACGTGTCGGTGCCCGCGTCGGTGCGGGCGCGGTAGTCGTCCATGCGCCAGCGGAGCAGCGGCAGGGTCGTCACCGGGATGAACGAAGCGACGTGCGCCCAGTACTCGATCATGCGCGGGCCGTAGGTCAGCCGGTCGAGCTGCGCTTTGTCGTAGGCGCCGAGCCGAGCGAAGACGGGAAGGTAGTGGCTCCGTTCGAAGACGTTCACGGAGTCGATCTGCAGCAGCGCGAGCTTCGACACGAGCGGCGCGAACTGGCGGAGCCCCGGTGTGGGCCGCGTGGATGTCGCGCTGCCGCCCGCCGGGGGACCGGATGTCGCGCTGCCGCCCGCCGCGGGACCGGATGTCGCGCTGCCGCCCGCCGCGGGACCGGATGTAGCGCTGCCGCCCGTGCGCGCCGCACCGAACCCCTGGGCGCCGAGCGCCACCCGCCTGGCCAGCGCCGCAGACATCGAATCAACCACGCCTCGACCCTACTGCTGACCCCGGACATCGTTCGCGCGACGCCCCTCTCCTCCTCCACAGTGCGCACTTCGCGGTGTCTCTCCACAAGGGGTGCCCGCGCGGAGTCCACGGCCGCTCCGGACTCCTAGAATGGGGCAATGTCAGGCACAGCCTCACCCCCCAGCCCTCCCCGCCGCCGCGCGGGATTCTTTGCACGGCTTCGAGCCGCGGCAGACGCCAAGTACGAGGTCGCCGAGTCGGCGGCGAGCGTGACCGAGGCCACCGCGACCGCCGCCGCGGCATCCGGGTCCGTTCCCCCGGGCATGCAGATCGCCGGGGCGTGGGCATGGCGGCTGCTGGTGATCGCGGGCGCGCTGGCGGCGCTGCTCTTCGTTCTCGCGCAGTTCTCGCTGGTGATCATCCCGCTGCTCATTGCCGTCGTGCTGAGCGCACTGCTCGTGCCGTTCAAGAACTTCCTGATCCGCCATCACTGGCCGAAGTGGCTGTCGATCGTCGTCTCGATCCTCAGTGTGTTCCTCGTGATCGGCGGCCTGGGCATCCTCGTCACGACGCAGATCTCGTCGGGTTACGCCGATCTCAAGACGCAGAGCACAGCAAGCTACAACCAGTTGCACGACTGGTTGCAGACGGGGCCGCTGCAGCTGAGCGACGACCAGATCAACGGCTACATCGGGCAGGCGTTCCAGGCCATCCAGAACGACAGTTCCGCTCTGGTCAGCGGCGCCCTCAGCGTGGGGTCGACCCTGACCCATGTGCTCACCGGCGTGCTTCTGGTGCTGTTCTCGACGCTGTTCATCCTGATCGATGGCCAGGGCATCTGGAAATGGCTCGTCCGCGTCTTCCCGAAGCGCGCCCGCGCAGGGGTCGACGGCGCAGGCAAGGCCGGCTGGACCACTCTGCAGAGCTTCGTGAAGGTGCAGATCCTCGTCGCTTTCGTCGACGCGGTGGGCATCGGGCTCGGGGCGTTCCTGCTCGGTGTTCCGCTCGCTGTGCCGGTCGCGGTCCTGGTCTTCCTGGGCTCGTTCATCCCTGTCGTCGGTGCCGTCCTGACGGGTGCCGTCGCCATCTTCATCGCCCTCATCTACAACGGCTGGGTGATAGCGCTCGTGATGCTCGGTGTCGTTCTGCTCGTGCAGCAGATCGAAGGCCACGTGCTGCAGCCGCTTGTCATGGGAACGGCCGTCAAGGTGCATCCCCTGGCAGTCGTACTGGCTGTGGCGGGGGGAAGTATCATCGCAGGTATCCCGGGTGCCTTTTTCGCCGTGCCTTTCATCGCCACGCTCAATGTGATGGTGAAATACATCGCGAGTGGCACCTGGCACGCGAAACCCGATCCGAAAGAATCCACAGCAGATGCTTGAGACCCCCGCGCCGTCGCACACACAGTCGGTCGTGCCGGCGCTGGCCGACATCGAAGCCGCGCGGGCCGTCGTCTCGAAGGTGGCGCAGAGCACCCCGATGGAGACCTCACGTTACCTCGCCGAGGTACTGGGGTCGGAGGTGCTGCTGAAGCTCGAGAACCTGCAGCGCACCGGCTCCTACAAGATCCGTGGTGCGTACTACCGGATGTCGCGGCTGAGCCCCGAGGAGCGGGCGCGCGGCGTCGTCGCGGCCTCCGCCGGCAACCACGCCCAGGGTGTCGCCTTCGCGGCCCGTGAGCTCGGCATCAAGGCCACCATCTTCATGCCCCTCGGAGTCGCCCTGCCGAAGCTGCAGGCGACGCGCGACTACGGCGCCGACGTTCTGCTCCGCGGCCACACGGTCGAAGAGCCCCTGGCGGCGGCGGCGGAGTTCGCGAAGACCACGGGCGCCGTGCTGATACCGCCGTTCGATCATCCCGACGTCATCGTCGGCCAGGGCACGCTCGGGCTCGAGATCTTCGAGCAGGCCCCGGATGCGCGCACGGTCATCGTGCCGATCGGCGGCGGCGGGCTCATCTCGGGCGTCGCCAGCGCCCTCAAGCACCGTGCCGCGGCCGAGGGGCGGAGCATCCGGATCATCGGGGTGCAGGCGGCGAACGCCGCGGCCTATCCGCCGTCGCTGGCCATGGGGGAGCCCACGCTGATCCGCACCTCGGCGACGATCGCCGACGGCATCTCGGTGGCGAAACCGGGTGCGCTGAACTTCGAGATCATCCGCGAACTGGTCGACGAGATCGTGACGGTGACCGAGGCGGACATCGCCCGGGCGATCCTGGTGCTGCTGGAGAGGGCGAAGCTCGTGGTCGAGCCGGCCGGCGCGGTCGGTGTGGCCGCGATCCTGTCCGGCCAGGTCGGGGAGGATCCCGGAACGACGGTCGTCATCCTCTCGGGCGGCAACATCGACCCCCTGCTGATGCAGCGCGTCATCAGCAACGGACTCGCCGCCTCCGACCGGTACCTGAAGCTGAAGATCATGCTGCCCGACCGCCCGGGGCAGCTCGCTCGCACCGCCGAGATCGTGGCGGAGGCCAACGCCAACGTGATCGAAGTGCTGCACACCCGGCACGGCCGCGGCCTGCAGCTCAGCGAGGTCGAACTCGAGCTGAGTGTCGAGACGCGGGGCCCCGAGCACCGCGCGGAGGTCGTCGCCAAACTCCGCGACGCCGGCTACGACGCCCGCCTCGTCCAGGACTGAACCCGCCGCCGCCCCACACCCCCGCACCCCCGCACCTCCAAACATTCGAGTGGGCAGTTCGGGCCCCAAATCGTAGATTATGGGGCCCGAACTGCCCACTCGATGGAATGGCGGGGGCGGGAAGGTACGCGGGGCGGTCAGCCCGTGTAGTTCTCCACGGCCGTCACCTTCACCGTGATGGCGCGTCCGTTGGGGGCCTCATACGTGGTCGAGTCGCCGACGGCGAGGCCGAGGATGGCCGTGCCGAGCGGGCTCTTCTCCGAATAGACGTCGAGGTCGCTCTCGCCCGCGATCTCCCGGCTGCCGAGCAGGAACACGCTCTCGTCGCCCGCAATCACGGCGGTGATGACCGTACCGGGCACCACGACACCGTGGCTCTCGGGGGCCGCGCTCACCTGCGCGGTCTTCAGCAGGTTGGTGAGGAACCGGATCCGCGCCTCGATCTTGCCCTGCTCGTCTTTGGCGGCGTGGTAGCCGCTGTTCTCCTTGAGGTCGCCCTCCTCGCGCGCCGACTGGATCTTGTCGGTGATCTCCTGGCGACCCGTCGTGCTGGCGTACTCGAGTTCATTCGCCAGGCGGTCGTACGCCTCCTGGGTCAGCCAGCTGACTGCTGCTTCTTCGGCCATGCGAACTCCTTAGCTCAAAGACCAGATTTTACGTGAGCCAGCAGCTGTAGATCAAACCCGTGACGGCAGGCTCCGTGGTGAGCACCGTCGTGGTGACCTCCTGGTCGCGCTGTGTCGAAGCCGGGATGTCGACGATCTTCCAGCCGACGACCGCATGCTGCTCGTTCTGCGCCTGCACGGCGCAGGCGGTTGCGATGCCGCGGTCGACCGACACGTCGAAGGTCACATCGACACGGGTGTTGCTCACGATGACGTGGCCCTTGTCCTGAGCATCCACTGTGGATTGTGAGCCGTCGAGCCCGGCCCAGACGACCCAGGATCCGATCACGACGACCACCGCGGCCCCGAAGGCGAGGGCGATGAACCGGCCGCGTCCGCGTGACCTCGCGGTGTTGCCGTAACGTTCGCCGCGAACAGTGGATGCCGCGGCCACCGTCGAGGATGGAGCCTCAAGGTCTGAGGTGGCAGCGAAGGGCCCGTCTTCGATCTGCTCGTCTTCGCTCACGTGCCTGGTCTCCTTGCCGAACGATTAGTCTGGTCGAGTCGGAATTTCCCGGCAGAATCTTCGACCCTGCCTACAGGGTAGTTCGCTTAGCTGAGGAGTTGAGACAGCTGGTACTTCGTCTCATGGCCGTGCACGCTCATCCCGACGACGAATCGAGCAAGGGCGCCGCGACCTACGCCTACTACGTCGACCGCGGCGCAGAGGTGATGGTGGTCAGCTGCACGGGCGGCGAACGGGGCGACATCCTGAACGAGGGGCTCGAACTCCGCGCCTGGGGCGACCGGGACATGCCGGGGCTCCGACGCGTCGAGATGGCCGCGGCCCAGGCGGCGGTCGGTTTCGAGCACCGCTGGCTCGGGTACGCCGACTCGGGGCTCCCCGAGAACGACGAACCGCTCCCGGCGAACGCGTTCGCGGCGATCGATCCGACGCTGAGCGTGCGGCCGTTGGTGCACCTCATCCGGGAGCAGAAGCCTCAGGTGCTGCTGACCTACGACGAGAAGGGTGGCTACCCGCACCCCGACCACATCCGCTGCCACGACATCTCGGTGCTCGCCTACGAGCTGGCCGCAGATCCGTCGTATGCGCCCGAGCTCGGCGCGGCCTGGCAGGTCTCGAAGCTCTACTACGACCGCATCTTCAGCTCGCAGCGCATGCGGGCCATCCACGATCTGCTGGTCGAGACGGATCCCGAGAACCCGCTCATCCAGTCGTTCACCGAGATGAAGCGGTGGATGGACGAGACCCCCTACCTCGCGACGACCCAGGTTCCCGCGGGTGCCTTCTTCGGTGCGCGGGACAACGCCCTCCGCGCCCACGCTTCGCAGGTCGCCCCCGACAGTGCCTTCTTCTTCTGGCCCAACGAGCTGCAGCAGCAGGCCTGGCCGTTCGAGGACTACCAGCTCATCGATTCGAAGGTGCCACTGCCGACAGCCGGCGAGGGAGAGTTCGAGAACGACCTCTTCGCCGGAATCGACGACGACGGATGGTCGTCGAAATGAGTCTCGTCGTGACCGCTTCGGCGACCATCCACACCGTCGTCGGTACGGCGCTCGGCTGGCTGGCCGAGGTCACGCCCGAGCCGACACCGTCGACCGACCCGGCGTTCAACCCCGACACCGTCACCCCGGGAACGATCGGCTTCATCGTCACGTTCGGCGTCATGGTGCTCGCCGTGCTGCTGATCGTCGACATGACAAGGCGTGTGCGCCGGGTGAACATGCGGGCGCAGGTGGCGGAGAAGTTGGATGCCGAAGAGGCCGCGCGTGCCGCTGCCGACCGCGGGCCGGGAGCCAAGGGCCTCGACGCGAAGAAGTAGGCGTTTCGCGGATGCTCGGGCCGCTGTGACGCGGGCCGTTGGTCTCCGCCGCGCTCAGCCGGCCCCGGCCCCAAACCCGCTCAGCCGTTGAACGGCGGGTTGATCGCGATCAGCAGGATGCCCGTCCAGTGGCAGGCGAACGCCACCAGCGTCAGCGCGTGGAAGATCTCGTGGAACCCGAACACCCCCGGCACCGGGTTCGGCCGCTTCAGGCCGTAGGCCAGCGCACCGAGCATGTAGGCGAGACCGCCCACGAGCACCAGCGTCATGGTCACCGCGTTGGCGTTGAAGATGTCGACGATGAACAGCAGCGCCGCCCCGCCCATCAGCACGTAGAGCGGCGTGTAGAGCCAGCGCGGGGCGTCGATCCAGAAGACCCGGAAGCCGATGCCGAGAACGGCGGCGACCCACACCGCGATCAGCACGAAGGTGCCCTTGCCCGGAGGCAGGGCGAGCACGGCAATCGGCGTGTAGGTGCCGGCGATCAGCAGGAAGATATTGGCGTGGTCGATCCGTTTGAGAAGCCGTTTGACCTTCGGCTTCCAATTGAAACGGTGGTAGAGCGCGGAGTTGCCGAACAGCAGCAGTGAGGTGACCGCGAAGACCGCACTCGACGCCTTGGCCGCTGCGCCGTCGGCGAGCACGACGAGCACGATTCCCGCGGCGATCGCGACGGGGAAGGTGCCGGCGTGGATCCAGCCGCGCCAGGTGGGTTTGACCTCGGGAACCGGCCCTGCCTGGCGGTCCTCACCGACTGCCGCATCGTCGAGCAGCGGCAGGTGGGGGAGGGGAGCGCCCTCATCGGTCAGTGACGAATCGGGCTGCACGGGCATGATTCCACCCTACTCGGGGCTCGCCCGGCACCCGCTGGGAGTTTGGGCCCACGGGGGGTAGCGTTACCTCGTGCGAAACAGGCAGGACACCCCGGGAAGAGGCCTGCTCTACGGGCTCTACCAGAAGAGGCTCAGGCGCGAGCTCGATGCCGGCAACCTCCCGCACCACGTGGCAATGATCATCGACGGCAACCGCCGCTGGGCGAAGCAGAACCTGCTCGAGACCGCCGCGCACGGTCACCGGGCCGGGGCCGTCAAGGTGCGTGAGTTCCTGGAGTGGTGCGACGACCTCGGAATCAAGGTCGCCACCCTCTACCTCCTCTCGACCGACAACCTCTCGAGCCGGAGCGAAGCCGAACTCACCGAGTTGATCGAGATCATCGCGCAACTGGCCGAAGAACTGTCGAACTACCGCGACTGGCGCATCAAGCATGTCGGCAGCAACGAGGGTCTGCCGTCCCGGCTGGTGGATGCCCTCACCGACGCCGAGCAGCGCACCGCCGGTCATCCTGGGCTGCACGTCAACCTCGCTGTGGGCTACGGGGGCCGCACGGAGATCGCGGATGCCGTGCAGAGTATCATCCGCACCCACCAGGACGCCGGGCACTCGCTCGAAGATCTCGCCGCGAACCTCGACGAAGAGCTGATCAGCGCGCATCTCTACACCGGCGGGCAACCCGATCCGGATCTGGTGATCCGCACGTCGGGCGAGCAGCGCCTCAGCGACTTCCTGCTCTGGCAGAGCGCGCACAGCGAGTTCTACTTCATGGAGGCGCTCGGGCCGGACATCCGCGAGGTCGACTTCCTGCGGGCACTCCGTGACTTCTCGAGGCGCAACCGGCGCTTCGGCAGCTGACCGCGTCGACAGGATGACGCAGGGCGAGGTCAAGCCCTTGAAGCGTGGCCCGAATATCCGGAACATCGATCGTGTACACATTCGCGAACGACAGAAGAAACGGTGAAATCGGATGAAGGGCAAAATCTTGCTGGTGATCGGCTTCGGAGTCGGTTACGTTGCGGGTTCAGCGGCTGGCCGCAGGCGCTACGAGCAGATCAAGTCGAAAGCCGAGGCGGCGTGGAATCAGCCGCAGGTGCAGAAGGCCGTGCACAACGCCGAGCAGTTCGTTGCCGACAAGGCCCCGATCGTGCAGGAGAAGCTCACCGACGCAGCCAAGGCGGCGCCCGGCGTGATCAAGGATGCAGCGGCCAAGGTGCGCGGCACCGCCGACGACGTGGCGGACAAAGCCGAAGACGCGGCAGACGATCTCGCGAAGAAGACCTCCTGACATCGTTCGGTTCCTCCCCCGTAACACAACGTTAACGTCTGCAGGGGTGTGTCGATTCGTTTCGGCGCACCCCTTCGGAATAGGTTGTGAGCATCAGGTATGGCACCTGATCGAGGCGGCCACATAAGTACGTTTCGATACCAGCCACGGTCTTGAAAGAGGCTTGGCGGCCGCTTCGCCGGAAAGAGATCCGGGTGAGCAACGCCGCCCGGGGTTGGAGTACTTGTGCCCGATCAGAAACTCAAGAAGTCCGAGACCACCAGCCAGAAGACGGCCGAGCGTACCTATGTGCTCGACACCTCCGTACTGCTGAGCGACCCGAAGGCGATCTTCCGGTTCGCCGAGCATCCTGTGGTGCTCCCGGTTGTGGTCATCTCCGAGCTCGAATCCAAACGGAACGACCCGGAGATCGGATACTTCGCCCGCCAGGCCCTTCGGAACCTCGATGAGCTGCGCGTGCTGCACGAAAGGCTCGACTTCCCGATCGCGGTCGGTGATGCCGGTGGGAGCCTGCGGGTCGAACTCAACCACTCGAACATGTCGGTGCTGCCGTCGGGCCTGCAGTTGCAGGACAACGACTCGCGCATCCTCGCCGTCGCGCTGAACCTGTCGAACGACGGGCTCGACGTGACGGTCGTGTCGAAAGACCTCCCGCTCCGGGTCAAGGCGGCGTCCATCGGGCTCGCCGCCGAAGAGTACCGCGCGGAGCTCGCCGTCGATTCCGGGTGGACCGGCATCGACAGCATCACGCTGAGCGCCGCCGACATGTCGAAGCTCTGGGACCAGGACGGCATGGACACCCCGCTGGTGTCGGACATGCCGATCAACACCGGCTTGGTCATCCATTCGGATCGTGGATCGGCGCTGGGACGCGTGAACGGAAAGCACTCGTTCCAGCTGGTGCGCGGCGACCGTGACGTGTTCGGCCTGCACGGGCGCTCGGCTGAGCAGCGTGTGGCGATCGACATGCTGCTCGACCCCGAGGTCGGCATCATCTCGCTGGGGGGTCGAGCCGGTACGGGGAAGTCCGCTCTGGCCCTCTGCGCCGGGCTCGAAGCGGTGCTCGAGAAGCAGCAGCACAAGAAGATCATGGTGTTCAGGCCGCTCTACGCGGTCGGTGGCCAGGAGCTCGGTTTCCTGCCGGGAGATGCCAGCGAGAAGATGAACCCCTGGGCGCAGGCGGTCTTCGACACGCTCGGTTCGCTCGTGTCGCAGAACGTGCTCGACGAGGTGGTGGAGCGGGGCATCCTCGAGGTGCTGCCGCTCACGCACATCCGCGGGCGGTCGCTGCACGATGCGTTCGTGATCGTGGATGAAGCGCAGTCACTCGAACGCAACGTTCTGTTGACCGTGCTGTCGCGAATCGGGTCCAACTCACGCGTCGTCCTTACACATGACGTGGCGCAGCGCGACAACCTGCGCGTCGGCCGGCACGACGGCGTCGCCTCGGTGATCGAGACGCTGAAGGGCCACCCGCTCTTCGGACACATCACGCTGACGCGCTCGGAGCGGTCGGCGATCGCTGCGCTGGTGACGGAGATGCTGGAGTCGAACGAGCTGTCGTAGCACCGGCGCGCTGCCGGCGTGAGGCGGCGGGCATGTTCGACGAGGGGCCGGATGCCTGTGGATAACTTCTACAGGCCGCCGGCCCCTCGGTCTAGGGTCTCCGGATGCCCGTCACCTTCGTCTTCGCCCTGTCCGTCCTGCCCGTGCTGTACGTTGCCGTCGCGACGCCATTCCTCGTCGTCTTCGACGTGCGCCATCGCCGGCTGCCGAACGTCATCGTGCTTCCCGGACTTGCGGTGGTGGCTCTCGCGGCGGCCGCGGCGGCACTGGTGGCGCACGTCGACGCCTCCGGCACCGCACTCGTCGCGGGCGTGACCCTGGTCGTGTTCGCACTGTTCCGCGCGGCGGGCGCCCTCGCCATGGGAGACGTGAAGCTCGCTGTACTGCTCGCGGCGGCACTCGCGCCGCTCGCCGGAGCGAGCCTCGCGCCCTACGTCCTCGCCGTCACCACCACCGCGTTCACGGCCGGTCTCGTCTCGCTGCTCGTGCTCGACCGCACGCGCCGGCGTTCTCGCCGGAGTTGCGATCGTGCCTGCCGGTGCCGTGAGCGGACGACCCGTGCCTGTGGCCGTGCCTGCCGGAGCCCCCGACAGGCCGCTGGCGGCCTCGCCTTCAGCCCTCGCGAACAAGGGAGCGTCAGAGTTGGTGTCAGGCCTCCTGTGGGTGTCGCCTCCACCGTGAGGGCTAGCCCGAGTGACATTCCGCTCGGGCCGTTCCTCCTGCTCGGCTTCTGGGTGCCGGTCGTCGCAGCCATCGTGTTGCCGGGCGGAGTGATCCCGGAGTGAATCGCCGTCTCGACGCCGGGCCTTCGACAGACGGACGATTCTCAGCCGCTACGACCAGCTATTGCGCCGTCTGTTTGCTGAAGCTCGTCCAATTGTTCGTCGCGTGCGCGTGCGAGACCCGCCTAGCCGTCTGGCCGCGCCTCCGGGCGGCTCGGGGGCGCGCAGGCGGCGCGGGTCAGGCGCCGAAGAGTTTTGCGCGCAGGAAGTCGTTGCGGAACTTGTGGGTCGGGTCGACCTGTTCGGCGAGCCGGGTGAAGTCGGGCATCCGGCTGTAGAGCGGAGCGATCGCCGAGACATCGGCCGCGAAGACCTTGCCCCAGTGCGGGCGCGCACCGAACGGCGCGAGTGCGGACTCGAGATCGGGCAGGAGGGCCTCGACCTCCGGCCCGAGCGGCTTCCACGTGAAGTGCAGCGCGACGGAGTCACGTTCGGAGGCTGTGCTCAGCCAGAAGGTGTCGGCGGCCACGGTGCGGATCTCGCTGATGAACAGCAGCGGGGCGATCCGGTGCGCGAGCCCGCGGAGCGCATCAATTGCCGCGACGGCGTGCTCGCGCGGGATCAGGTACTCCGACTGCAGCTCGTCGCCCTTCGACGGGGTGAAGTCGAGCCGGAAGTGGGGGAGCCTGTCGATCCACGCGCCGGGAAGGCCGAGCTGCTCGGTGCAGGCCTCCGCTCCGACATCCGGGAGCGGGTGGCGGCGTTCCGTGGCGGAGCGGGTGCTGAAGAACCCTTCGCCGAGCCCGACCGCGACACCGCCCGTGCCACCAGCCGCGCGGCCGCCCGCGCCACCAGCCGCGCCGCCGCTCGTGCCGTCAGCCGCGCCGCCGCTCGCGCCATCGACCGTACCGTCAGCCGTGACGTCGCGATGCAGCGCGTGGCGCCCCCGGCGCTGCTTCAGCCAGACCTGGTCGACGGTGTCGTTGGCCCAGTTCGTGAAGAGGCTCACGCTGTACGCGGCCGAGGTGATCTCGTCGAAGTGTGCGGCCAGGTCGTTCCAGGAGAGGTTCTCGAACACCGAGACGGCCACGTCGAAGGTCGGCTCGATGTCGAGGGTCAGCTCGCTGATGACGCCGAGTGCACCCAGGCCGACGGCGTAGCCGTCGAACTGCTCATCTCCCCGCGAGATGTCGACGAGCGATCCGTTCGCCTGCACCAGCTGCAGGGAGGCGATGGATGTCGCGAGGTTGCCGTTCCGGTCGCCGGAGCCGTGCGTCGCCGTCGCCGTGGCCCCGCTGACCGAGATGTGCGGCAGCGAGGCGAGGTTGGCGAGCGCAAAACCGTGCTGTTGCAGGTAGTGGCCGAGCACGCCGTAGGTGATGCCCGCTGTCACCCGCACCGTCATCGAGACCTCGTCGATGTCGATCACCGGCTCGAAGCGGTCGAAGGAGACCAGGATGCCCGGGGTGGCAGCGATGGTGTTGAACGAGTGTCGCGACCCGAGCGGGCGCACCGCCTCAGCGCGGGCGACCTGCTGCTGCAGTTCGTCGAGCGTGCGCGGTCGCCGGAGCTTCTTCTCCCCGTAGGCGACGTTGCCCGCCCAGTTCTTCTCGCTCACAGGCTCTTCTCGCTCACAGCTTCTTCTCGCTCACAGAAATCTTGCGCTCACAGGCAGGCTCCCGGCCGGAGCCCCGACCGCGCCGGAGCCCCGACCGCGCCTCAGGCCGTGGCCTGGGGCGGCCGCGTCATCGACAGCACATCGAGCGCCGTGTCGAGCTGCTCCAGCGTGACCTCGCCGCGCTCGACGAAACCGAGGTCGATGACGGCCTCGCGCACGGTGAGTCCGTTCGCCACGGAGTGCTTCGCGATCTTCGCCGCCGCTTCGTACCCGATGATGCGGTTCAGCGGCGTGACGATCGAGGGCGACGACTCGGCCAGCGCGCGGGCGCGCTCGAGGTTCGCCTCGAGACCCGCAACGGTCTTGTCGGCGAGCAGCACCGACGACGTCGACAGCAGGCGGATCGACTCCAGCAGTGCCGTGCCCATCACCGGGATCGCGACGTTGAGCTCGAACGAGCCCGACGCACCCGACCAGGCGATCGACGCGTCGTTGCCGATGACCCGCGAGCACACCTGCAGCACGGCCTCCGGGATGACCGGGTTGACCTTGCCGGGCATGATCGACGAACCGGGCTGGAGGTCGGGGATGTGCAGCTCACCGAGGCCGGTGTTGGGGCCGGAGCCCATCCAGCGGAGGTCGTTGCAGATCTTGGTGAGGCTGACGGCAAGCACCCGCAGTGCTCCGGATGCCTCGACCAGCGAGTCGCGGGCGCCCTGCGCCTCGAAGTGGTCGCGGGCCTCGGTGATCGGCAGGCCCGTCTCCGACGCGAGAAGCTGGATGACCAGCTGCGGGAAGCCGGCGGGCGTGTTGATGCCCGTTCCGACGGCCGTGCCACCGAGGGGAACCTCTGCGACATGCTTCAGCGTGCCTTCGACACGCTCGATGCCGAGGCGCACCTGGGAGGCGTATCCGCCGAACTCCTGGCCGAGGGTGACGGGCGTCGCGTCCATCAGGTGGGTGCGGCCCGACTTGACGGCCGTGGCCCAGAGCACCGATTTCTCCTCCAGTGCCTCGGCGAGGTGCGCGAGGGAGGGGACGAGGTCGTTGATCAGCGCCGCCGTGACGGCGACGTGCACGGAGGTCGGGAAGACGTCGTTCGACGACTGGGACGCGTTGACGTGGTCGTTCGGGTGCACCTTCGAGCCGAGCCGCTCGGAGGCGAGGCTCGCCAGAACCTCGTTCATGTTCATGTTCGTTGAGGTGCCGCTGCCGGTCTGGTAGATGTCGATCGGGAACTGGTCGCCGTGGTCTCCTGCTACGACCTCGTCGGCGGCCGAGGCGATCGCGTCGGCGATTCCGCGGTCGAGCACGCCGAGTTCGGCATTCGCGAGGGCTGCCGCCTTCTTGATGCGTGCGAGGGCCGCGATCTGGGCGGGCTCCAGCACGTCGCCTGAGACGGGGAAGTTCTCGACCGCACGCTGCGTCTGGGCGCCGTACAGGGCGCTGGCGGGAACCCGCACCTCGCCCATCGTGTCGTGCTCGATGCGGTACTCGGATCCGGCTGCGTTCTCCACCACTTCGTGGTTCCTTTCGGTAGGTGCGTGGCCCGGGAGAGGGGCACGCGGGATGGTTGTCGTGAGAGCTGTGTGAGGTGTCGGCTCGTCCGCTGGTGCGAGCGACGGGTCAGAGGTCGCCGATCACCACGTCGGGTTCGGCGCGGCCCTCGGAGAGCCGGTAGTTGGCCCCGACGATGCCGAGGCGGCCGTCGGCGATCGCCTCGGAGATCATCTCCGAGCTTTCGAGCAGCTCGGCGATGGTGTCTTCGAGGTGGTACTTGCCGACCACATGTGCATCGAGAGGGGCGTCCGCCTCCGCACCGGCCAGGGCGGCCTCACCGGCGACCCGCCTGACCGCCGGGATGATCGGGCTGATCAGGTTGGCGATGTGCACCGGCAGGGGTTCGGCATCCGGAAGCACCGAGTCGATCGCGGCCCTCACCGCACCGCACTCGTCGTGGCCGAGCACGACGATGAGCTGCACGCCGAGCACGCCGACCGCGTACTCCAGGCTGCCGACGACGGACTCGGAGATGACCTGTCCGGCGTTCCGCACGACGAAGAGGTCGCCGAGGCCCTGGTCGAAGATGATCTCCGCGGCGAGCCGCGAGTCGCTGCAGCCGAAGAGCGCCGCACGGGGTGTCTGCTGGGCTGCGAGGCTGTTGCGCCGATCGACGTCCTGCCGGGGGTGCTGCGGTGCCCCGGTGATGAATCGTTCGTTGCCGGCGAGCATCTCCGCCCAGGTCTCGGCGGGTGTGCTGGCTTCTTCGACGGTGCTCACGACCCGGCTCCTGTGCTCGGCGCCGGCCCGGCGGTCGACTGGGCGGCGATGTTGGTGGTGAGGGCGGCCGCGACGAGCTCGACGTCGGTGTCGCTGGCTGTTCCGTAGAGCACGTAGGTGCTGCGGCCTGCCGTCGTGGTGAGGGCGTACTCGGCGTTCCCGACGTCCTGGGAGGTCGACCGGTTGTCGTAGACGGTCCACTGGATGCCGTCGACCAGGATCGTCGACGAAGCCGCCGTGTCGTGCACCTGGTCGGACAGCCAGCTGTCGTTCGCGTCGACACCCTGCGCGAGCGCCACGAAGGTGGTGGCCGGTGTCACCAGCCCGATGTACCAGTAGGCCACACCGTCGTTGCCCCGGCGGATCTCCGCGGCATTCGACGTCCAGCCGGTGGGCAGGTCGGGTACGGCGACCGGCACGGGCAGCGCTGCCTGCGCGCTCGTCGCGACCGAGCGGTAGTCGATGGTCTGCAGCTGGGAGGTGTCGTTCCGGGGTACGAGCAGCACGATCACGATGACCACGGCGACGCAGACGATCAGCGACAGCCACAGGTTGTTGATGGTCTTGTTGGCCCGGTACTTGCGCGACTGCTCCGCCTTGCGGGCGGTCGTCTCCTCGAGGGTCTCGGGCCGACCGAGCTCTGCGACGACGCGCGGAGGTTTCTGGGCCACGGGCTACTCCGCCTTCGATCCGGAGCTCGCGGTGGCCCGGGCGGCGTCGAGCCGCGACTTCGCACCGATCAGCCACTCCTCACAGCGAGCGGCCAGGGCCTCGCCGCGCTCCCAGAGCGCCAGCGACTGTTCGAGGGTGGCTGCGCCCCGCTCGAGTTCGTTCACGACCTGCACCAGCTCGTCGCGGGCCTGCTCGTAGCTGAGCGCGCTCGTGTCGGTGGCGGCACCGGCGGGAGCGCCCACAGCGACCGCGTCGGAAGGAGCAGAGGGGTTCGGCATGGCTCCAATCCTATCCGCGACCGGAGGAGGGGGCCTCGCCCTCCGAGCGACCTGTGAGTGTTCCCTCGGCAAGTGTGATTGTGAGCGAGGAGGCGGGTGGAGCATCCGAGGGCCGCCGCACGATGCCGCCGCTCGGCCCCTGCACGATCGCATAACCGCGGTCGAGTGTGCTCTGCGGCGAGAGCGCCCGGAGCCTCGCGCCCAGTTCGCTCGTGCTGTTGCCGGCGCGCTCGAGCACCCGGTGCAGCAGTTCGGTGCCGCGGGCCACGTAACGGGTCAGGTCTTCGGCCCGCGAGTCGACGATCCAGGAGGATCCGGCCAGAGCCGGCCGCGACCGCAGCTGTTCCACGCGATCGATCTCGTGCCGCACGAACGCGCTCACGCGGAGCGACAGGCGGGCGCGGGCCTGGTCGATGCGGTCGAGTTCCTCCGAGACATCCGGAACCACCCGCTTCGCGGCGTCGGTCGGTGTGGATGCCCGGAGATCCGCCACCTCGTCGAGCAGCGGCCGGTCGGCCTCGTGCCCGATCGCCGAGACCAGCGGTGTCGCACACGCAGCGGCCGCCCGCAGCACGCTCTCGTCGCTGAAGCCGAGCAGGTTCTGGAAGTCGCCGCCGCCCCGCGCGACGATGATCACGTCGACCTCCGGGTCGGCGTCGAGCGCGCTGATCGCCGCGGAGACCTCGCGGGGTACCCGGTCGCCCTGGACCGCGGCATGGACGACCCGGAACGACACGGACGGCCAGCGCAGTTGCGCATTCCGCAGCACGTCTTTCTCGGCGTCACTGTCTTTGCCCGTGACCAGCCCGATGCAGCGGGGGAGGAAGGGAAGCGGCTTCTTGCGGGAGGCGTCGAAGAGCCCCTCGGAGGCGAGTTGGCGGCGCAGGCGCTCGAGGCGCTCGAGCATGTCGCCGAGCCCGACGTGGCGCATCTCGAACACCTGCATCGAGAGCGTTCCCGCCTTCAACCAGTAGTTCGGCTTGAACAGGGCGATCACTCGGTCACCCTGTTTGAGGTCATCCGGCAGCTTCGCCTTCACCGACGACCAGATCGTGAAACCGACCGTGACATCTTCGGTGAGGTCCCGGAGTTTGCCGTAGACGTTGCCGCCGCTCACGCCCCACTGGGTGATCTCGCCTTCGACCCAGGCGGTGCCGAGGCGGTCGAGGTAGGCCTTGATCTTGCCCGAGAACACGGAGACCGGCCACGGGCTCTCCAGGGTCGGCGGACCACTCGGATCGAACGCAACGGCCAAGCCCACACCTCCTGCACGTAGAATCATCAGGTGAGCAACGCAACCGTCAGTCTGCCGATGCCGAGAATCCCCGGCGTACGCAACAGGCTAAAGGATACCCCCGTCATCGGAGCCAAGCGGGTGCTGCTCGCCGCCCCCCGGGGCTACTGCGCCGGAGTCGACCGCGCGGTCGTCGCCGTCGAGAAGGCCCTCGAACGCTACGGCGCACCGGTCTACGTGCGGAAGCAGATCGTGCACAACGTGCATGTCGTCTCGACGCTCGAGAAGCAGGGCGCCATCTTCGTCGAGGAGGTGGATGAGGTACCCGCCGGCTCGCATGTCGTCTTCAGCGCGCACGGCGTGTCGCCCGCCGTGGTGCAGGGTGCCGCAGACCGGGGTCTCCAGGCCATCGACGCCACCTGCCCGCTCGTCACGAAAGTGCACCGCGAGGCCGTGCGTTTCGCCCGTGACGACTTCGAGATCCTGCTGATCGGTCACGAAGGTCACGAAGAGGTCGAAGGAACGGCCGGTGAGGCTCCCGAGCACACCACGCTCGTCGGCAGCCCCGACGAGGCGGACACCATCGTCGTGCGCGACCCCGACCGCGTCGTCTGGCTCTCGCAGACCACCCTCAGCGTCGACGAGACGATGGAGACCGTGCGGCGCCTCCGCGCCCGGTTCCCGAACCTGCAGGATCCGCCGAGCGACGACATCTGCTACGCCACCCAGAACCGCCAGGTGGCCATCAAGAAGGTCGCCGCCGGCAGCGACCTCGTGATCGTCGTGGGTTCGGCCAACTCGTCCAACTCGGTGCGCCTCGTCGAGGTCGCGCTCGAATACGGCGCGAAGGCGGCCTACCGCGTCGACTACGCGCACGAGGTCAAGCAGGAGTGGCTCGACGGCGTCAACACGGTCGGTGTCACCTCCGGGGCATCCGTTCCCGAGGTGCTCGTGCAGGAACTGCTCGACGACCTGGCCGGCGCCGGCTACGGCGACATCGAGACCGTTCAGACGGCTGAAGAAGACCTGATCTTCTCGCTTCCGAAGGAGCTCCGCCAGAGCTCGTCGGGGCAGCAGGATGCCCGGGCTCTCGGAGGCCGCCGGAGCTGAGTGTTTCGTCCCCGCCGAAGCGCCTCCCCTACGATGGGGGCGATGAGAAGGGGAATCTCCATGACGCCAGACCTCCCGGTCGCGGCCCTCGAACTCCGTGGGCTCACCAAACGATTCGGTGACAAAGTCGCCGTCGACTCGCTCAGCCTGACCGTTCCGACAGGGTCGTTCTACGGCCTCGTCGGCCCGAACGGCGCCGGCAAGACGACGACGCTCTCGATGGCCACGGGCCTGCTCCAACCCGATGCCGGGCAGTCGATCATCCACGGCGTCGACATGTGGCAGCAGCCGCTTCAGGCCAAGCAGCTCGTCGGCAATCTCTCCGACGGCGTCAAACTCTTCGACCGTCTCACCGGCGAGCAGCTCGTCACCTACAACGGCCTGCTGTTCGGCATGTCGCGTGAAACCGTCGCCGAGCGGGTCGCCGACCTGCTGAAGCTGCTCGACCTCGAGAGCGCCGCGGGCACCCTCGTCGTCGACTACTCCGCGGGCATGACCAAGAAGATCGCCCTCGCCTGCGCGCTCGTGCACGCGCCGAAACTGCTCGTGCTCGACGAGCCGTTCGAGTCGGTGGATCCGGTTTCGGCCGCCAACATCCGCGACATGCTGACCGACTACGTGGGTGGCGGGGGAACGGTCATCGTCTCCAGCCACGTGATGGATCTCGTGCAGCGCATGTGTGACCATGTTGCCGTCGTCTCGGCGGGCCGTGTGCTGGCCGCAGGCACCGTCGACGACGTACGCGGCGAATCGTCCCTGGAGGACCGCTTCGTCGAGCTGGTCGGCGGGCGGCACCACACGGAGGGTCCGGCATGGTTGCGACACTCCTGAGACTCCGCTTCCTCGTCCTTCGCAACTCCCTCCGGCGGAGCACCTGGCAGCTGGTCGCCGTCATCATCGGGGCGGTCTACGGGCTCGGCGTGCTCGGTATCGCCGTGATCGGGCTCGTCGCCCTGGCGTTCGCTCCGCAGGAGCTCGCCGCGACGATCATCGTGCTTGCGGGGTCGGCGGTGGTGCTCGGCTGGATCGTGGTGCCTCTCATCGCGGCAGGGGTCGACCAGACGCTCGACCCGGCACGGCTCGCCCAGTTCCCGCTGCCGATGTCGAAGCTGCTGGTGGGGCTGACCCTCGCCGGGGTGCTCGGTGTGCCCGGCGTCATCACGACGATCGCCTCGCTCGCGACCGTGGCGTCGTGGATCCGGTACCCCTTTGCGGCGGCGGCCGCGGTCGTCTGTGCCGCCCTGGCCGTGCTCACCTGTGTGGTCGGCTCCCGCATGGTGGCCGCGCTCAGCGTGAGCCTGCAGTCGCAGCGGCGGTTCCGGGAGATCAGCAGCATCCTCATCTTCATCCCGCTCATCCTGCTCGGCCCGATCATCATCGGCGTGAGCCAGAGTGTGCGGAACTCGGCCGATGCCCTGCCGGCGATCGCCGACGGGCTCGGCTGGACACCGCTCGGTGCCGCCTGGAGCGTGCCCGCCGACCTGGCAGCCGGCGATCCCGCGGGGGCAGGGTTCAAGTTCCTCATCGCCGTGGCGACGCTCGCTCTGCTGGTGTTCATCTGGCGGCGGAGCCTCGCTGCCGCGCTCGTCTCGCCGCACGCGGCAGCGTCGAAGCGGGTCGCCCGCGGCAAGATCGGCCTGTTCGGGGTCTTCCCCGCCACTCCGGCCGGCGCAGTCGCGGCCCGCTGCCTCACCTACTGGCGACGCGACCCCCGCTACGCCCGCCAGCTGATCGTCGTGCCGCTGATCCCGGTGCTGCTCGCGTTCTACTCGAACAACATGCATTCGCTCACGCTCCTGACGCTCGCGGGCCCTCTCGTCGCGTTCCTCCTGTCGCTCGGAACGCTCGCCGACATCTCGTATGACGGCACCGCGTTCGCCGTACACGTCGCCGACGGGGTGCGCGGAAGGGATGACCGGCTGGGCCGCGTCGTGGCACTGGCCGTGATCGCGGTTCCCGTCGTGCTGGCCCTCACGCTCATCACCGTGGGGATCGCGAACGCCTGGGCCGAACTGCCGCTCCTCCTCGGGCTGGGGTTCGGCGCTCTGCTGTCGGGCTTCGGCGTCACCAGCGTCTCGTCGGCACGCATCGTCATCCCGGTGCCGGCCGCCGGCGACAACCCGTTCAAATCGGCTCCCGGCGCCGGTTTCACCACGGCGCTCAGCTCGTTCGCGACCTGGGGCATCCTGACCCTGCTGGTGCTGCCCGAGATCGTGCTGACCGTGGTGGGGTTCGTCACCGGCTCCGCGCTGGTCGGGTGGATCGGGTTGGTCGTGGGGCTGCTTCTCGGCACGGCACTGGCGATCGCGGGCATCCGTCTCGGCGGGCGCCAGCTCGACCGCTCGGGCCCCCAGCTGCTCAGCCGCCTGAAGACCCTGCGCGGCGCGTAGCCGCCTCGCCCGCCCTGCCCGCCCGCCCGGCCCCGCTCGCCCCGCCCGCCTCGGCCCCGCACCGCCACCTCGAACTCCCGAGCCGATCGGCGCGGCAGCGACGCTAAGGAGCGGTGGTGCCCGTGACCGCGGTGATCTCCTGCAGGAACGACGGGTCGCTGAAGAACGCGAACGTGATCGCGCCGATCCAGACGACGAAGGTGACCGCGCCGAAGACCAGCGGGATGAAGAACGCGATCCGGCGGCGCTGCACGCGCCGCACCGACAGGATGATCGAGCCGAGGTTCAGGATGACCGTCAGCACACCCGCGACGGTGCCGACCGTCTGGGCGGCCGACGACGCGGCGAACGAGCCATAGCCCTGCATGGCCGCGGCCTGGCCGAGAACGGTGTTGAAGTCGAACAGTGCGGGCACCATGCTGGCCGAGAGCAGGATGCCGAAGAAGAGCAGCACGCCGGTCGCGACCACGTCGGCGGTGTTGAGGCGGCGGGGTGCGCCGGCAGCGGTGGCACCGTACTTCGGAGCGGAATCCTGCCCGTTCAGCGGGCTGTACGGACGCGGCTGGCCGGTCGGCGGCACTGCCTGGCCGCCGTAGGGCGACGGCGCGGAGCCCGGTTGGGTGCCCCCGGCGGCCGGCACCGGCACGTCCGCGCCGGCGGGTGGTGCGGGGGGCTTCCACTCCCAGCCCTCAGGGGCGAGCTCGCCGTACTTGGGTTTCGGCCTGTCGTCTACCATGCCCACGACCCTACCGAGTTTCCCCGATGCGCAGCTGAACGGGCGGTCCGTTGCGCTACAGGGAAACCCGGCGAAGGGTGCAGGAGGGGCGGGTGCGGGAGGAGCGGGTGCGGCCTATTTTCCGGAGTGGCCGGCGGAGCCGAGCTGCTGCGTCGCCTCGACCACGCGGGCGGCCATAGCGGTCTCGGCGATCTTGCCCCAGGCGCGCGGGTCGTAGACCTTCTTGTTGCCGACCTCGCCGTCGACCTTCAGCACGCTGTCGTAGTTGCTGAACATCGTGCCGGCGATCGACCGGGTGAACGCGTACTGCGTGTCGGTGTCGATGTTCATCTTGATGACACCGTTCGCGACGGCCTCGGTGATCTCAGCGTCGCTCGAACCGGAGCCGCCGTGGAAGACGAGGTCGAAGGGCTTGTGGTTGTCGCCGAGGGTCGAGGCGTACTTCGCGTACACGCCGTCCTGGATCTCCTTCAACAGCTCCGGGCGGAGCTTCACGTTGCCGGGCTTGTACACGCCGTGCACGTTGCCGAACGTCAGGGCCGCCATGTAACGCCCGTTCTCACCGAGGCCGAGCGCCTCGACGGTGGCCAGGGCATCCTCGACAGTCGTGTACAGGTGCTCGTTGATGTCGTGGCTGACGCCGTCCTCCTCGCCGCCGACGACGCCGATCTCGACCTCGAGGATGGCGTTGATGGCGCGGGTGCGCTTCAGGATGTCTTCGGCGACCTTCAGGTTCTCACCGAGCGGGATGGCGGATCCGTCCCACATGTGCGACTGGAAGATCGGGTCACGGCCGGCCTTGACCTCGGCCTCGCTCGCGGCGATCAGCGGCAGCACGAAGCTGTCGAGAGCGTTCTGCGGGCAGTGGTCGGTGTGGAGGGCCACAATGATGGGGTAGTTCTTCGCGACCTCGTGCGCGAACGCGGCGAAGGCGAGCGCGCCGGTCGCGCGGGCGCTGCCCGAGGCGGCCTGGGCCTTCTGGCCCGCGAAGTAGTCCGCGCCACCCGTGGTGACCTGGATGATGCCATCGGAACCCGCCTCGGAGAGGCCCTGCAGCACCGCGTTCAGCGTCTGCGAACTCGAGACGTTGACCGCTGGATAAGCGAACCCGGAGGTCTTCGCTTTGTCGAGCATTTCGGCGTACTGATCGGGCGTGGCGATGGGCATGACTCTCCTTTGATGATGTGCGGTTCCAGCATAGCGAGACAGGCCTTCCCGGGCTGGGGGCCCTGCCAGCGCTACTCTGTAAGCAAGCGGGCACACTCACCGTCTTCACGCGGGCGGGACTCCCGCCACCGCCCTGTCACGAGCCCCGAGAAGGAACCGCCTTGACCATCACCGATTCTCCCGCCTCCCTGCAGCACCCCGACCGGAACCTCGCCCTCGAACTCGTTCGGGCCACCGAAGCCGCCGCCATCCGGGCCTGGCCGTGGATCGGCAAGGGCGACAAGCTCGCCGCCGACGGTGCGGCTGTGGATGCCATGCGAGCCCTGCTCGGAACGGTCGACTTCGACGGTGTCGTCGTCATCGGCGAGGGCGAGAAGGACAAGGCCCCGATGCTGTTCAACGGTGAACACGTCGGAAACGGCAACGGACCGGCCTGCGACATCGCCGTCGACCCGATCGACGGCACCTCGCTGACGGCCGCAGGCCGCCCGAACGCCATCTCCGTGATGGCCGTGTCCGACCGCGGCACGATGCTCGACGCCTCCTCGGTGTTCTACATGGACAAGATCGTCACCGGTCCCGAGGGCATCGGTGTCGTCGACATCCGGAAGCCCATCGGGGAGAACATCCGCGCACTCGCCAAGGCGAAGGGCAAGGATGTCTCGGAGATGAAGATCGCGGTGCTCGACCGTCCACGGCACGCCCAGCTGATCGACGAGATCCGCGCTGCGGGAGCCGGAACGCGGCTGATGCTCGACGGCGACGTGGCCGGCGGCATCAACGCGGCCCGCTACGAGACCCGCACCGACATGTGCGTGGGCATTGGTGGCAGCCCGGAGGGCATCGTCACGGCGTGCGCGATCAAGGCGCTCGGCGGATTCATCCAGGGCATCCTCCGCCCGGGCAACGACGAGGAGCGCCAGCGCGGCATCGACGCAGGCCTCCTGATGGACCACGTCTACGAGGCCAACGACCTGGTCGCCTCCGACAACACGTTCTTCGTCGCGACGGGCGTGACGGATGGCGGGCTGGTGAACGGTGTGCGACGCAAGGGCCCGATCATCCGCACCGAGAGCATCGTGCTGCGCTCCCACTCGGGCACCATCCGCCGCATCGTGGCCGACCACCTGGCGGAGAAGTGGCTCTAGCCGGCTGAGGCCGTCACGCCCGGGTGGCGGCGTGTTCCGTCGCTCCGAGCAACACCTCGTCGGTGGCGTGAGCGGAGCTCCCCAGAATCAGGTCGGCCGCCTTCTCGCCGATGACGATGGACGGGGCATTGGTGTGACCCCGGATGATCCCCGGCATCACCGAGGCGTCGGCGACGCGCAGCCCCTGCACTCCGCGCACCCGGAGTTCTTCGTCGACCACCGACGCGGCGTCGGAGCCCATCCGCGCGGTGCCGACAGGGTGGTACAGCGTGTGCGAGTGCTGTTCGATGGCGAGAGCGTCGCGATCGTCGACGTTCAGCGACTCTGCGCCGTCGGGTTGCACGAAGGTGCCCCGGGTGATCGACCGCATCGCCTGCGTCGTGAGGATCCGTTCGCAGACCTTCAGTCCAGCCGTCAGCGTCGCCCGGTCCCGGCCCGCCGCGTCGCTGAGGTACTTCGGATCGATGAGCGGTTTGTCGAACGGATCGGCCGTCGCCAGCGTGACTGTGCCGGAGCTCTCCGGCTGCAGCAGGATGGCGCCGACGGAGAGGCCGTGGTCGGTGTGACCGATGAGTCCTTCGCCGATGAAGGCGACGGGTGCGAAGATGAGCTCGATGTCGGGCAGGGCGAGCGATGGATCGGTCTTGATGAAGCCGTACGCTTCGGCGACGTTCGAGGTCAGCATGCCCTGCTTCTTCGAGAGGTACTTCACGAGCTGGGCAGGCTTCTGGGCCAGGAACAGCGTGTCCTCTGCGGCATCGACCGCGAGCAGCGCGACGAGGTGGTCGCGCAGATTCCTGCCGACCTCGGGGGAGTGCGCCACCACGTCGATCCCGAACTTCTGAAGCTCGGCGCTGTCGCCCACCCCTGACAGCATCAACAGTTGCGGGGTGTTGACGGCACCGCCGCTCAGGATGATCTCCCGACGGGCGCGCACGACCTTCGTGCGACCATCCTGGACATATTCGACACCCGCCGCTCTCGTTCCCTCGAACAGCACCCGCGTGGTGTGGGCGCCCGTGCGCACGACGAGGTTCTTCCGCTTGCGGGCCGGCTTGAGGTATCCGTCTGCCGTGCTGAAGCGCGCACCCTTGGCCTGGGTGACCATCGTCTGGCTCACTCCTTCCTGGTTCTTCCCGTTCGCGGCGACGACGGCCAGGCCGATCTCCTTCGCGGCGGAGAGGAAGACAGCCGTGTGCGAACGCGGGCTTCGCTGGGCCGACACGCTGATGGCCCCGGATGCCCCGGTCTCAGCGTCATGCGTTCCCTCGACCCGCTCTGCGCGCGTGAAGTATCGCACGAGCGATTTCCAGGACCAGCCTGCGCCCGCCGACTCGGCCCAGGCGTCGTAGTCTTCGGGAAACCCGCGCACCCACATCATCGCGTTGATCGACGACGAGCCGCCGAGCATCTTTCCCCGCGGCCAGTAGATACGCCGACCGCCGAGCTGCGGCTGCGGCTCGGTGTCGTAGTTCCAGTCGAGCGGTGAGCGGAAGAGACTCGAGAACGCCGCGGGAATGTGGATCTCCATCTTCTTGTCGACCGGGCCCGCCTCGAGCAACAGAACGGTGTGGGTGCCGTTCTCGCTCAGCCTGCTCGCGAGGGCGGAGCCGGCTGATCCCGCACCGACGATCACATAGTCATGGGACTCGGTGCCGGCATCCAGAACTTCGGGTCTGGCGTTCGAGCGTGCGGTGGTCACAGGGTTCTCCTCAGCAGTGGTGTTCAGGGATGGTGGAGCGGGAGGGAGCTGGTGGTGGTGGGGTGGTGGCGGTGGGGTGGTTGTCAGGCGCGGAACGCAGCCGCGAAGACCGCGGGCAGCCGGAGCCATCCGGGGCGCGCAGCGAACCCGGTCAGCTTGCGGCCCGTCGCCGCAGCGCTCTGTGAGGTGACGAACCACGGCGGTTTCGGAAACAGAGTGAACTCGCCGTGCGCGAAGGACCGGGGGAACGGCCGGAACGGCCCCGTGACGACCGTGCGCTCGGGAGCGCTGATCAACAGGGCGTTGTGCACGATTCCGCGACCACTCTCCACATCGTGGAGAGTGTGTCCGGGAAAGGCTCCCCAGGGTGCAGCCGCTGTGAGGAAGCCGAGCCCGGTCCAGGTGTTGACGGCGATGGTGCCATAACGGAGCCGCGCGAGAGCCTCCCGGAATCCCGCGCCCATCGACCTGATGTCGCGCGGGTCGGCGATGATGTTCGCGCCGAGAGTGCCGAGCAGGCTGTCGTTCGCCGTTCTGACGGCCGCGTCGAAGAACGACTGCCCCGTTCCCGGAACCTCGATCACGCCGAGCACGGGGGAGAAGAACTCGGTCGACTGGATCACCGAGGCATCCATTCCCTGCTTCAGATCGACGAGGAGTCGGCCCCTCTGGCTGCCGAGATGTTCGGCGTTCGGATACGCTTCCTCGGCTCTCGCGATCCGGTCACCGCTCCCGGGGTACCACGGCGCTCGATCGGGAGTCCGCCCGAGCGCCGCCCGCAACTCGGCGAGAAACGCGCCCTTCTGTTCCCAGTCGCTCGAAACCACGACGACCTGGCCGGCGATGCAGTTGTAACCGCCGTTGTGGAGCCGCATCGTGGCGACGTGTTCGGCCTGGTAGCGCAGGTCACGGGCTGTCCACCGACCGGGCACAACGATGACGGGGGCGACCCCACCGAGCTCGCTGGTGATCGGCTTCTCGAGAAGGGGCGTGCCCGCGGCCTTTCGGCGGGCCCCTTCTGCACCCTGCCCAAAGACGACGATGTCGTGGGTGGTCGAACTCCCCGTGATGTGCACGTGCGAGATGCCCGGGTGGTGGGCGAGATAGCTGCCCGCCGCGGCGCCGCCCTGCACGATGCGCAGAACGCCGGCATCGATGAGCGGCGCGAACGCCCGGCGATAGGCCTGCTCCATGTGCGCCATGACGGGGTTCAGTTTGAGCAGGACGACCCGGTTGTTCGCGATGAGTTCGTAGAGCACATCGAGGGGAGCGATGGAGGTGATGTTCCCGGCGCCGAGCACCAGTCCGATGCCCTGTGTGAGTGTGGGGCGCCGTTCGGCCAGGCCGGCATGCGACCGCACCGTCGAGGCGCCGACCCCCGGGGGCATCCAGACCTCGGCATGGAAGCCGTGCATCAAGACTCGTTCATAGGCGGAATGAGGCAGCACGGAGACGGTCACCCGTCTGCCCGGCGCCGTGCCGAAGTGCAGACCGTCGAGTGGACTCCTGCCCTGGTCGAGCGCCCGCAGGCTGTGCGCCAGCGTGCCGAGTCCGGAGAGCACGGGGTACGGGCCGGAGATCCATTCCTCGCCGACAGCCTGCGAGTCGGGGTCGAGTCCCTTGATGGCGCTGGCTGCGTCGACCCATTCGCGCGCGGTCCGGGCGACCTCGGAATGCACACGGCCGAGGAGTTCGGCTCGTTCGGCCAATCGGCGGGTGGCCCAGGCCGCTTCGCCGGCGGCGAGTTCCTCGATGCAGGCGTCGAGTCGAAGCCGATCGGCATCGGTGAGAGTCTGGTGGTCGGCGGTTGCCGAGGGTGCCGCCTCGAGGATGGTCATGGATCTCCTTTGATCTGCCTGTAAGTCTGCGCTGGCCCGCCCGCAGAACGAATGGGCGCGCGCACCTGATTGGTCGGCACTGATTGTGCCGCGGCACAAGACAGGAGGGCATCGACGAGTTATCGTCGTGGCATGACCATCACTGACGATGTCGCCCTCTCCGGGGAGCCGGGCCTCGGCCAGGCTCCTTCCGACCTGTTCGCCGAGCTGTTGGGCTGCGTCGATGCGCTCAGTGATCGTGTCGTGCGGCAGATCCTGGCAGGCGAACACTCCTACGCCGAATCGGGGATCAGTGCTGACGAACTCGCCGTGATCGTGAGGTTGAACGTGCGGGCGCTCCTTCAGACCCTGACGGGCGACCTCGACTCCCTCGAAGCCGCGCGAACGGCAGGCAGGCTCAAAGCCCAGTACGGAATTCCGATGGCGAGCCTGCTGCACGCCTACCGTCTCGCGGGGCTCACTCTCTGGGAGGAGATGATCGCGCGGTCGGGCGCCCTGAACAACTCGGTCGCCCTGCTGCGGGTCTCCTCGGAGGTCTGGGGCATCATCGACCGGTTCTCGAGTGCTGCGGCCGAGGCCTACCGCGAAGTCGTCGACGAACAGGGCCGACGCGACCAGCAGGCCCGAAGCGTCATGCTGCTCTCTCTTCTCGACGGGAGTGCCAACGCGCCGGGCTCCGGCGGAATCCTCCGTTCGCTCGGGCTGCCCGACCATGCGGACTATCTGGTCGTGGTCGCCGAGCTGAGCGAGACCGGTGACGACCCCCTGCCCTCCGTCGTCACCCGACTTCGCGGGATCGGTGCCGCGTCGGCCTGGGCGAGCTGGAAAGGCGAGCACGTCGGTGTGGTTGCGTGCTCATCCAGGGCCGAGATCGTCGACGCTGCCGAGGTGATGAAGGCGTCGGCCACCTCGCGCGTGGGCTGCAGTCGGCAGTTCAGAGCGATGCACCAGGCGCCCGATGCACTGCGCCAGGCGCGCATCGCGATGGAATGCGTTCCGCCGGCGAGCATCGGTCTCACGGCGTACGGATCGGCTCCGCTCGACACCGTGCTCGTGGTCCAGCCCGAATACGCCCGAGAACTGAGAGACGACATCCTCGGCGCCGTTCTGGCCACCACTGACGGCGAATCGCTCATCGAGACACTGGAGGCCTGGTTCGCTGCCGACGGATCCACCGCCGCTGCGGGTTCGGCCCTGCACTGCCACCGCAACACGGTCGGATACCGGCTCGGTCGTATCGCCGAGCTGACCGGGCGTTCTGTCGCGCATCCTGTCGACGCAGCGGAGCTGTTCGCCGCGCTGAGAGCGATGCGCCTGCTGCGCTAGATCAGTTTGTTGGGGTCGTCGATGCTTTCGAGGTCGCGGGCCAGGTCGAGTTCGGCGACCAGTTCGAACGCGGTGACCTGGCGTGCGGTCTCCTCGACCGGTTCGAGCGTCTTCAGCACCACCGACTCGTCAAGCGCGTTCAGCCGGCGCGCGGTCGGGAACACCTGCCGCTCGAACGACCCGACGAACGCGTTGTAGTCCTTCACGCTCCGCTCGATCGTGCGCCCCAGCTTGTCGATGTGGGTCGAGGTCGTGGCGAGCCGTGAATAGAGTTCCTTGCCGAGGTCGAAGAGCGTCTTCGCCTCATGCGTCAGCACGTCCTGCTGCCAGCTGAACGCCACCGTCTTCAGCAGCGACCACAGCGTGACCGGCGACACCAGCGCGACCTTCTTCGAGAACGCGAAGTCCATGATGCCGGGGTCGGCCTCCATCGCCGTCGAGATGAGAGACTCGCTCGGGATGAACGCCACCACCAGTTCGGGCGACGCATCCAGTCCCGCCCAGTAGCCCTTCGACCCCAGAGCCGTGATGTGGTCGCGCACCGCCTTCACATGCGCCCGCAGCAGCTCCTCACGCCGGGCGCCCTCCGCGCCGGTCGCGGTCACGGCGATGGTGGACGCCTCCAGGTACGCCGTGAACGGCACCTTCGCGTCGACCGCGATGTTCTTTCCTCCCGGCAGGTGCACGACCATGTCGGGTCGCCCGGCTCCGCGGTCGCTCCGGATGCTCGACTGCACCTCGAAGTCGACCCTGTCGAGCAGGCCCGCCGCCTCCACCACGTTGCGGAGCTGCGTCTCGCCCCACACCCCACGGGTGCTGTTCGAGCGGAGGGCCGAGGCCAGCGACTCCGCCGTCGTGCGCAGCCGCTCTTCGGACTCGGTCGCCGAACGCAGCTGCTCGCTCAGCTCACCGTGCTGCTGCCGCCGCTGCTCCTCGAGTTCGGTGACCTTCGCCTGCACCAGCCGGAGGCTCTCCTGCACGGGACTCAGCGCGACGAGCACCCGGCCGTCGGTTGCGGCCCGCGCAGCCTCCGCCCGCTGCGCATCGGCGAGCCGCTCCTGGAACTCGGCCAGGCGCCCCTCCTGCTGCGCGATCTGCTCGCGGTACTGGGCATCCTGCGCGCGGAGCTGCTGGCGGAGGCCGGCAGCGGTCGCCTCCGCGCCGGCACTCCGGCCCTGCAGCTCCAGGAGAGGAGCGAGATCGCGGGCGCGCGCGGCAGCGTCGGCCGAGCGCGTCGCCGCGAAGCGGCTGCCCCGCAGCATCCACCCGCCGAGCGCGCCGACCACCAGCGCAAGGGCCAGGCAGACCAGAAAGACTCCGAGTGATTCCATGCCAGAAGTGTCGCACCGGCCTCCGACACCGGGTCGATGCCACCCCGGCCGGCCCCGATGCCACACCGGCGACCGGCGCGGCGGCGCACCGGGTGGCCCTGAAACCGGGCATGCTCTAACCTCAGAACACGCAACCGAAAGTGATCCGAAATGACCGACGTTCTCACCGACACCGCTGTCGTCACCCACTACATCAACGGAGCGCTGGTCGAGAGCACCAGCGGTCGCACGGCTCCCGTGTACGACCCCGCGCTCGGCGTGCAGACCAAACAGGTCGCACTCGCCGACGAGGCGGAGATCGCCGCCGCCATCGCCGCCGCGAAGGCCGCCTTCCCCGCCTGGCGCGACACCTCGCTGACCCGCCGCCAGCAGATCATGTTCGCCTTCCGCGAGCTGCTGGCCGCCCGGCGTGGTGAGCTCGCCGAGATCCTGACCGCCGAGCACGGCAAGGTACTCTCCGACGCCGCCGGCGAGATCACGCGCGGCCTCGAGGTCGTCGAGTTCGTCTGCGGCTTCCCGCACCTCATCAAGGGCGACTACTCCGAGAACGTCTCGACCGGCATCGACGTCTACTCGACGCGCGGCCCGCTCGGCGTGGTCGGCATGATCAGCCCCTTCAACTTTCCGGCGATGGTGCCGCTCTGGTTCTTCCCCGTCGCCATCGCGGCCGGCAACACGGTCGTTCTGAAGCCCAGTGAGAAAGACCCGAGCGCCGCCAACTGGCTCGCCGCCCTGTTCACGGAAGCGGGCCTGCCCGACGGCGTGCTGAACGTGCTGCACGGCGACAAGGTGGCGGTGGATGGTCTCCTCAACAGCCCCGACGTCAAGGCGATCTCGTTCGTGGGTTCCACGCCGATCGCGCGCTACGTCTACGAGACGGCCACCCGAAACGGCAAGCGCGTGCAGGCCCTCGGAGGCGCGAAGAACCACATGCTGGTACTCCCGGATGCCGACCTCGACCTCGTCGCCGACGCCGCCGTCAACGCGGGCTTCGGTTCGGCCGGTGAGCGTTGCATGGCCATTTCGGTGGTCGTTGCTGTCGAGCCCGTCGCGGACGAACTGATCGAGAAGATCCAGTCGCGCGTGGCCGGTCTGGTCGTCGGCGACGGACGCCGCGCGTGCGACATGGGCCCCCTCGTCACCGAGGTGCACCGCGACAAGGTCGCCTCCTACATCGACATCGCGACCGCCGACGGCGCCTCGGTCGTCATCGACGGGCGCGACGTGGTCGTCGACGGTGCTCCCGACGGTTTCTGGCTCGGACCGACGCTGATCGACAAGGTGTCGACCTCGTCGAAGGTCTACACGGACGAGATCTTCGGCCCGGTGCTCTCGATCGTGCGCGTCGCCTCCTACGAGGAGGGTGTCGACCTCATCAACGCCTCGCCCTACGGCAACGGCACCGCGATCTTCACGAACGACGGGGGAGCGGCCCGCCGCTTCCAGAACGAGGTCGAGGTCGGCATGATCGGTATCAACGTGCCGATCCCCGTGCCCGTGTCCTACTACTCCTTCGGCGGCTTCAAGGACTCGATCTTCGGCGACTCGAAGGCGTACGGCATCGACGGCTTCCAGTTCTACACCCGCCAGAAGGCGATCACCTCCCGCTGGCTCGATCCCTCCCACGGCGGCATCAACCTGGGTTTCCCCCAGAACTAGCGCCGCGGCCCCTGGCACACCGCACCAGGGGCCGCGATTCCCTGTGGCGACCGGCTGGCCGGGGCCGCCCGGGTACGATTGACTCTCGTGGCTCTAACTATCGCAATCGTCGGGCTGCCCAATGTGGGCAAGTCCACTCTCTTCAACGCCCTCACCAAGAACCAGGTGCTGGCGGCGAACTACCCGTTCGCCACCATCGAGCCGAACGTCGGCGTGGTGAACCTTCCCGACCCGCGCCTGGCGGCTCTCGCCGGCATCCATGGCAGTGAGCGGCTGCTGCCGGCTCCCGTGTCGTTCGTCGACATCGCCGGCATCGTCAAGGGCGCCAGCGTGGGCGAGGGTCTCGGCAACAAGTTCCTCGCGAACATCCGCGAAGCCGACGCCATCGCGCAGGTGGTGCGCGGTTTCAGCGACCCCGACGTCGTGCACGTCGACGGCAAGGTGGATGCTGCGAGCGACCTCGAGACGATCAACACCGAACTCATCCTCGCCGACCTGCAGACCCTCGAGAAGGCTGTCGCCCGGTACGAGAAGGAGGTCAAGACGAAGCGGATCGAGCCCGCCGTGCTGGCGACCGCCCTCGAAGCGCAGAAGATTCTCGACTCGGGTGCGCCCCTGTCGAGTGCGCCGAAGTTCGACATCGAACCCATCAAAGAGCTCGGCCTGCTGACTGCGAAGCCGTTCATCTATGTCTTCAACGTGGATGAGGGCGTGCTCGGCGACCAAGCTGCCCTCGACGCGCTCGCTGCCCTCGTCGCGCCCGCCCAGGCCATCTTCCTCGACGCGAAACTCGAATCCGAGCTCATCGACCTCGACCCCGAGGACGCGGCCGAACTGCTCGCCTCGACCGGCCAGGAGGAGTCGGGCCTCGATCAGCTCGCCCGCATCGGTTTCGACACCCTCGGCCTCCAGACCTACCTCACCGCCGGTCCCAAAGAGTCGCGTGCCTGGACCATCGGCAAGGGCTGGACCGCCCCGCAGGCGGCCGGCGTCATCCACACCGACTTCCAGAAGGGCTTCATCAAGGCCGAGATCGTCTCCTTCGACGACCTCATCGAGGCCGGATCGATGGCCGAGGCCAAGGCCCGCGGCAAGGTGCGCATCGAGGGCAAGGAATACGTCATGCACGACGGCGACGTCGTGGAGTTCCGCTTCAACGTGTAGAAAAGCCCATACGGTTTCGGCATGGGTGCCCGCAGAGCCCGGCAGGGGTGTCGACCGGAATGTGCAACCTGCGACACTCAGAATGCTTGAACTCCTCCATGCGCACAGCACGGCATTCGCGTGAATGCCCAACGGCGTATCTGCTGTGTTCGGAGAGAGGGAGGTGCAGAAGATGTCGAACTCGTCGACTACGACTGACAGCGAGCGGATCGAGCCGGTTCGATGAGATCGTTCACGGCAAACGCGGAATGACGGCGGATACGGCTATTCGCCTCGCTCGTTGCTTCGGAACGTCGGAGGAGTTCTGGATGAACCTCCAGTCCAACTACGAGCTGCGACTCGAGCGACGAGCCCTGTGGGAGAAAATCGAGGCAATCACGCCTCTGACGGTTGCCTGAAGCGTCGTTTGAAGCCCGGGGTCAGCGTTCGACGAGGATTCCGTCCTCGTCGCTGTAGAGCATCGCGCCCGGACGGAAGGTCACTCCGCCGAACTGCAGCGGCACATCCGCCTCGCCTTCACCGGTCTTCGTGCTCTTCCGCGGGTTGGTGCCGAGGGCTTTGATGCCGATCGCGATCTCCGAGATCGCGACGCGATCACGGATGGCGCCGTTGATCACGGCGCCGGCCCACCCGTTGTCTGCTGCGATCTTCGCGATCATGTCGCCCATGAGTGCCGTTTCGAGCGAGCCCCCGCCGTCGACGACGAGAACGGCGCCGGCGCCGGGAGTCGACACGATCGATTTGAGCAGTGCGTTGTCTTCGAAGCACTTCACCGTGCGAATCGGTCCCTCGAACTTCGCCTGGGCGCCGAAGGACTGGAGCTGGAGCGGCAGCGACTGAATTCCTTCGCCCCGTTCGTCGTACAGGTCAGCAGTAATCGTTGTCATGAGATCCAGCGTCGCACACAGAATCTGCTCTCTGCGGCAGAAGAACCGGGTTTCTTCTGAGCGGTAGAAGTGTCGGCATACTTCGGCCATGAATTCACCTGTCGGGCGGTGGATCTCCGCTCAGAGTGGTCATACGCGCTGCACAGAACCTCTCACAACGAAGGATGAACAATGACTGCCTACCAAGACGACATCGATGCGATCGAGGCGCTGAAGCAGGAGACCGGCAGCAGCTGGGATGCGATCAACCCCGAGTCCGTCGCCCGTATGCGCGCTCAGAACCGCTTCCGCACGGGCCTTCAGATCGCCCAGTACACCGCGGACATCATGCGCAAGGACATGGCGGAGTACGACGCCGATTCGTCTGTCTACACCCAGTCCCTCGGCGTCTGGCACGGCTTCATCGGCCAACAGAAGCTCATCTCGATCAAGAAGCACCTCAAGACCACCAACAAGCGTTACCTCTACCTCTCGGGCTGGATGGTTGCCGCGCTGCGTTCGGAATTCGGGCCGCTCCCCGACCAGTCCATGCACGAGAAGACGGCGGTGCCGGCCCTCATCGAGGAGCTCTACACGTTCCTCCGCCAAGCCGACGCGCGTGAGCTCGACCTGCTCTTCAGCCAGTTGGATGCCGCGCGCGCCGCCGGTGACGAGACATCCATCGAGCTCATCCAGACTCAGATCGACAACTACGAGACCCACGTCGTGCCGATCATCGCCGACATCGACGCCGGCTTCGGCAACCCCGAGGCCACGTACCTGCTGGCCAAGAAGATGATCGAGGCGGGCGCCTGCGCCCTCCAGATCGAGAACCAGGTCTCCGATGAGAAGCAGTGCGGCCACCAGGACGGCAAGGTCACCGTTCCCCACGAGGACTTCATCGCCAAGATCAACGCGGTGCGCTACGCGTTCCTCGAGCTCGGCATCGACAACGGCGTGATCGTCTCGCGCACCGACTCCCTCGGCGCCGGCCTCACGCAGAAGCTCGCTGTGAGCCGCGCGCCCGGCGACCTCGGTGACCAGTACAATTCGTTCCTCGATGTCGAGGAGATCCCCGAGTCCGGGCTCAGCGACGGCGACGTCGTCATCAAGCGCGACGGCAAGCTCGTACGCCCGAAGCGCCTCCCCAGCAACCTCTTCCAGTTCCGCGCGGGCACAGGTGAGGAGCGTTGCGTGCTCGACAGCATCACGTCGCTGCAGAACGGTGCCGACCTGCTGTGGATCGAGACGGAGAAGCCGCACATCGCCCAGATCGCCGGCATGATGAACGCGGTTCGGAAGGTCATCCCGAACGCCAAGCTGGTCTACAACAACAGTCCGTCGTTCAACTGGACCACCAGCTTCCGCCAGCAGACCTACGACGCCTTCGTCGAAGCGGGCAAGGACGTCTCGGCCTACGACCGGAGCAAGCTCATGGGCGTCGAGTACGACGACACCGAACTGGCGCAGGTCGCTGATGAGAACATCCGCACGTTCCAGCGGGACAGCTCGGCACAGGCGGGTATCTTCCATCACCTGATCACGCTGCCGACCTACCACACGGCTGCGCTGTCGACGGATGACCTGGCCAAGGGGTACTTCGCCGACCAGGGCATGCTCGCCTACGTCAAGGGCGTGCAGCGTCGCGAGATCCGCGAGGGTGTCGCCACGGTGAAGCACCAGAACATGGCCGGATCCGACATCGGCGACAACCACAAGGAGTACTTCGCCGGCGACTCGGCCCTCAAGGCCGGCGGCGAGAACAACACGATGAACCAGTTCTAGGTGTAGGGCTCGTTCTCCTCCGCCAGCGATGCCGGTCTCCCAGAGAGGCCGGCATCGCTGCGTCTGCGCTCACGTGCGCTCCGCGGAGTATCTGGTGGGGCGACATACGATGGTCTGGTGGCCCTGGCTGCCCCAGAGAATGGCGCAGGCCCTCGCACCACCATCGAACGAAAGGCCCCCATGCCAGTCATCGCCATTGTCGGAGCCGGGCCGGGCCTCGGCGCAGCTGTCGCCCGCAGGTTCGCGCGCGAAGGCTTCTCGATCGCTCTCATCTCGCGCGACCAGTCGAAGCTCGACACTCTGGCCGCCGAACTGGAGACGATCGGAGCGAAAGCTCGCGGCTACGCAGCGGACGTGCGGGAACCGGCCCAGCTCGAAGGTGCCCTCGAGCGGGCCGCGGCCGAACTCGGGCCGATCACCGTGTTGCAGTACAGCCCGCTCCCGTCCCGCGACTACCTGAAGCCGGTGCTCGACCTGACGCCCGAACTGGCGCTGGAAGCCCTGCAGTTCTCGGTGCTCGGGCTCATCCACGCGGCGCGTGCGGTGCTGCCGGCGATGCGCGAGGCGGGGGAGGGCAGCATCATCCTCATCAACGGCGGGACCTCGGTGAAGGCGCGCGCCGGCTTCGCAGGAACATCGGTCGCCTTCCCGTCGGAGAGCGCCTACGGCGAGATGCTCCACGACGCGCTCGAGGGGGAGGGCATCCGGGTCAGCCAGCTCGTGATCCCGGGCGGCATCCCGAAGCTGCAACTCCCGAACGGCATCGACGACGTCGCCGATCGCATCTGGGGTCTGCACTCCACCGCCGGAGAGTTCCGCACCATGCTGATCCCGCTGGAGGATGGCAGGGAGTAGCGGCAGGGGAGCAGCGCAGGGCGGCGGCGCAGGGCGGCGGCACCGGATGTCGCGGGTTCGGCCTAGAGTCGGAGTGCGCACTGCTCTGCGTCGCGCGTGTTCCGCTCCACGAAAGGATGATCGATGTCGTCGTTGCCCACAGCCTCCGCCCTCCACCGTGTCGGAGGTCTCGCCGTCGGCGCAGGCGCGTTGTTCGTGGCCGCCGGTGCCGGTGCCTGGTTGACCGTCACGAAGCAGCTGCAGGCTGAGAAGATCACCGTGCCCGGCAACGCACCGCGCTTCGCGGGAAAGTCCGTGCAGGGTCCGGCGACGGCGTACGTCGAAGCGCTCGTCATCAAGGGCAACGCCGAGCGCGGAGCGGGTGGTCGCACGTTCGCCGACATCAGCAACGCCCTGCGCGGTGTCGATGCGCAGAGCGACGAGGCGAAGGAACTCCGCAACCACAGCGCGGCGCTCGCGACGGGCGCATCCCTTCGCACCTCGCTGATGACCTCCGTGCTCGCGTACGGGGTGAGCGCCTTCGCCGTCGGTCTCGGCGGCTTCTTCCTGGTCGCCGGGTCGCAGCTGCGCCGGGCCGACAGCTAGCCGTACCCACCGAAACGCCCGGAACCCGATCAGGAGCCTCGCATGCCGTACGAAGTCGACTTCACCACCGTCTCCACCGCCGGCCTCGAGACGTCACCCGTCGTCGACGCGCTGGCCGGCCTCCGCGCCAACGAGGCGCGCTACTACAAGAACAAGTACGACCACGTCTTCACTGTCAGCCCGGTCGCGGAAGCGCCCGAGGTGCTCGAGTGGATCACGGGCATCCTGAAATCCGAGCGCGACCTCGTTATCTCCTCGCCTGCCCTCGAGGTCAGCGACTTCGTGGTCGATGGCCTCCACATGGCGTACGTGTTCTACGAGTCCGGGCTCTCGATCAACGTCATGTACGCGGTCGAAGACGGCGGCAAGCGCGCGGTCGGGTTCAAGCTCTCCGACGGCATGGATGTTCCGGAGGAACTCGAAGGCCGCTTCAAGTTCGCCCGCCAGAAGTCGAAGCTGGCCGGCACCATCCGCGGTTCGTACTTCGTGATCAAGGGCGAGCACTGAGGCGAGCCCACCCGCGAGCTCGCCATCGGACCGCCGATGCGTGGTACCACGGTGGTATCATCCGTGTATGGCTATGACACTGCGACTCACCGAAGACCAGGAGAAGACCTTGGCGAAACTGGCCGAGATGCAGGGGGTCAGCAAGCAGGAAGCCACAGTGCGTGCAATCACCGAAGCTGTCGACCGGCGCACGCGTGCCGACGAAGTGAATGCGCTGTCGGCTGCCGGCCGTGCTCGCTACGCGGCATTGCTCGACCGCCTGGCCCAGTGACGGTCCAGTACCTCACGCTCGAACATCTCCTTGCGCTGGCGGAAGATCTGGGCGTTCCCTCCGTGAGGGACATCGGACTGCTGGATTCTGCCGCTCACCGACCGCAATCGTCACTGTTCGGCAACCCCGCCTACCCGTCCGTGCACCTGAAAGCGGCGGTTCTGCTCGAATCGCTGGTGCGCAACCACGCTTTGGTCGATGGAAACAACCGGCTGGGTTGGATGGCCGTCTACGTGTTCTACGGAATCAACGGCATGACTCTCGAAGCTCCGGATGATGCAGCCTACGATCTGGTGATCTCGACGGCGACGGGTGAATCGAACGCAGAAGCGGGTGCTCTGTTGTTCGCGAGCTGGACCTCGACCAGCTGAAATAGCGCGGGGATGCCGAATCAGGTCGTCGAAGGGGGAGCAGCAGCAGGAGGAATTCGCCTGACTGACGCCGGTCATCGACGGGAAGTCCGAGCGCGGTGATCACCAGCAAGACCAGCGCCCACACCACCAGCAGCGCGACGCCGAACAGCGCGAGCATCCAACCGGAGAATCTCCGCTGCGCATCATTGCCGCTCGATACAACGGGCGAACACGCACGGACCCCGTTCGGGGGCTAGCGTGCTGGCACCGGCGCTGCGCTAGTCTCAAGGCGTCTGGTCCCGAAACTGTCGGGGCGGACATTCAATTGTGCCGAGCGAAGACGCTCGAGCCTTAAGTCGGGGGACATCATCGTAGAACTTAGATCTCTTCGCGCGCGCCGAAAAGGGTATGCGTTCGGTTCGGCAATCCTCGCGCTCGCCGTGGGCCTGGTCGTCCTGATGCCGGCCGGCGCGCAGGCAGTGCCGGTCATCTCGGCCTCTGCTTCGGAGGTCGGTGTGATCAGCGGCATCGCAGGCTCCGACCGTCTGTCGGGTGCCGAGACGCTTGTGCCGGGCCAGTCGTTAGTGTCGTCCGACGGAACCAAGCGGTTCGTCATGCAGGGTGACGGCAACGCGGTCGTCTACAAGAGGAACGGAAGCGCTCTCTGGTCCACCCACGGAACGGCCGCGGGAAGCAGCATGACGATGCAGAGCGACGGCAATCTGGTCGAGTATTCGCCCTCCGGGAACGCAGTCTGGAACTCAGGGACCTTCAACAATCCTGGCGCCTTCGTGGTCATCCAGAACGACGGCAACCTGGTGATCTACCGTGGTGGCGCCGCGAAGTGGAACAGTTTCGCTGCGAATGCGCCGATCGACCCACCCAAGCCGGTGACGAGTTCGACTCTCGCCAGCAACGCCCAATTGACCCGGGGAATGTCGATCGTGAACGGTTCGAACTCGGCCGTGTTGCAGAGCGATGGCAACTTCGTCGTCTATGCACAAGGACGCGCCCCGTGGAGCACCAAGACGAACAGCGGAGGCAAACTGGTGATGCAGGGCGACGGCAACGCCGTACTGTATTCGACCTCCGGCAAGGCGATCTGGAACTCCGGCACCAGCGGCAACGCCGGCGCGCGCCTCGTCATCCAGTCGGACGGCAACCTGGTCGTCTACAGCACGTCGAACCGTGCGCTCTGGAACAGCGTCGACGCGAGCCGTCCAAAGCCGGCACCGGCACCCGCTCCCGCACCGGCCCCAGCGCCCACGCCCAGCGTCTACTACGCCAACTGTGATGCGGTGAGGGCCGCCGGTGCAGCTCCGCTCTACAGCTGGCAGCCCGGGTACCGCCCAGGGCTTGACGGCGACAGCGACGGGATCGCCTGCGAATAGCAGAGGTAGTCAAGGCGCGGCCCCGGGGCTCGGGTCAAGTCTCGGGATCCTCCGCCGCCATGTGCGCGAGCAGGCGCTCCGTCGCCGTCTTCAGCACGCGCCGGGCCACGGCGAGGTCGGCCGGGTCGGCGCCGTCGAACGACACCGCGGTCGTCAGGGCGACCGGATCCGGTAGGCCGGCCCACAGTTCACGGCCGGTCGCCGTGACGCTCAGGATGCGCTGCCGCTGGTCCGCGACATCCGGAACCTGCACGACCAGCCCTTTGCGCACGAGGGTCGAGACGACGCCGCTCATCGTGGCGCGCTCGACCTTCAACGCGACTCCGAGTTCGCGCTGGGACGTCGCGCCCTCGTTCACGAGCTGATGCAGCACGTACCACTGGGTGGGGCCGAGCCCGTGCTCTCGCAGGGTCGCCTCGATGAGGGCGCGGGACGCGAAGTGGAACTGCTTCGCCCAGGCCCCCACCGAGTCGTGTTGGTCGTACGATTCGTCAGGCACCTGACATGATTACCACGGAATCGTCTCGTTCTCCCAGCGGGTGAAGGTGTTCGTGGGTCCGTCGGGGCCGAGGAGTGCCACGCGCACCACCTCGCGGGATCCGTCTTCGACCGATTCCGTGCCGGCGAAGTTGTTGAGCGCCGTGCTCGTGAAGCCGGGGGAGACCAGGTTGATCTTGATGCCGGTGTCTTCGAGTTCGATCATCATGGCCAGGGTCATCGCGTTCTCGGCCGCCTTGGACGCGGGATACACCGGCCCGTAGATCGCGCGGTAGGGGAAGCTCGGGTCGGCGTTGGAGCTGAGGGAGCCGACGCCGCTCGAGACGTTGACGATCCGTGCATCCGACGACTGGCGGAGCAGGGGGAGCATCGCCTGGTAGACGGCGAGCACGCCGAACACGTTCACGTCCCAGACGGCGCGGATCTCGTCGAGGGATGCCGTGCTGGCCTTCGACCGCGCCGCGTTCTGTTCCGGGGTGAGGCCGGCGCCGCCGGTGTTCGAGATGCCGGCGTTGTTGACGAGAAGGTCGAGGCGGCCGAACCGCTCACCGATGCTGGCGGCGGCTGCGGCGATGGATGTCGCGTCGCTGACGTCGAGCTGGATGGCGGTGGCGCCCTCGCCGATCTCGGCGGCGGCCGCCTCGCCGCGGGCGAGGTCGCGGGATCCGACCAGCACGGTCGCGCCGTTGGCGACGAGCTCTCTGGCGACCTGCTTGCCGACGCCCTGGTTGGCGCCGGTGATGAGTGCGATGCGTTCTGTGGACATGAGTGGTCTCCTCAATGAATGTTCTAAATTGTTTGCTACCTTGCGATTATTGTACGGTAGCAGACGATCCGCAAGGCAAGGCGACAAACCCGGGTCAGCGTCTGTACAGGCTGAGCCCCGTGATAGTTTGCACAGGCCGCCAGGCGCCCGATCTGGCCTCTCGCCCCCCGCAATCACACAGAAACGGCCCCGATTGAGCCTCATCCGCATGAACGACGTCACCGTGAGCTTCGACGGGCGGCAGGTGCTGCGGGAGGTGTTCTTCCGCCTCGAGGCCCGCGACCGGGTCGGGCTCATCGGGCGGAACGGTTCGGGCAAGTCCACGATGCTGAAGCTCGCTCTCGAGCAGGTGGCTCCGGATGGCGGCACCGTCACCCTCGACGACGGGCTGAAGCTCGGGTACTTCTCGCAGTTCTCCGAGCTGGATGGCACCGCCACCATCACCGAGACGCTCGAGGGCCTCTTCGGCGACATCCATGAGATCGAAGACGAACTGGCGAGCATCGATGCGGCCGTCGCGATCGCCGCAGTGGGCACGAGCGATGACGACGCGAAGGAGCTCGACCGCCTCATCACCCGCCAGGCGGAGCTGTTCGAGCTGATGGAGCACAAGGGCGGCTGGGACTACCAGCGCAGCATCGACCGCGCCCTCACGACGCTCGGCTTCGACGAGGCCCACCGCACGAGCCCGATCGACGATCTCTCGGGCGGGTGGCGGAACCGGGCCGCGCTCGCGAAGATCGTGCTTGAGTCGCCCGATGTGCTGCTGCTGGATGAGCCCACCAACTTCCTCGATGTGGCGGGCGTCGAGTGGCTGGAGGCCTGGTTCCGCGAGTTCCGCGGTGCGGCGATCATCGTGTCGCACGACCGGACCTTCCTCGATGCGGTTGTGACGAGGATCGTGGAGGTCGAGAACTTCCACCTGCACGAGTACCCCGGCAATTTCGACGAGTACGTGGTGCAGAAGCAGTTCCGGTTGAAGACGCTCGAGCAGCAGTTCGTGCACGAGTCCGAGTTGCTCGCGTTCGAGGCCGAGGGCATCTCCGACCGGCGCGAGGCGCTGAAGGCGTCCAAGGCGTCGAACAGTACGACCGGCAAGAACCTCGGCAAGCAGCTCGCGGGCATCAAGAAGCAGCGCGCCCCGCGCCCGGTCGACCAGATCATCACCGAGATCTACAGCGGGCTGCACATCAAGGACGTGCTCTGCCGCGTCGACCAGCTCGGCAAGAGCTACGGCGACAAGCGCCTGTTCGAGGGGCTGACCCTCGAGATCAGGCGTGGCAACCGGATCGCGGTTCTCGGCGCGAACGGCAGCGGCAAGAGCACGCTCCTCCGCGTGCTGATGGGGGAGGAGCGCCCCGACGAGGGCAGCGTCGACTGGCCGAAAGGCGTGGGCGTCGTCTCGTACAACCGGATGCTCGCAGAGCTCGACGACGATGACACCATCACGCACGCGGTGAACGCCCTGCCCGACAGCCTCGCCCTGACGGCCACGCGCAAGTCGGTGGGGCGGTTCCTCGCGATGTTCCAGTTCTCGGAGGCTGAGCTGAAGCAGCGCATCGGAACCCTCTCCGGTGGACAGCGGGCCCGCGTTGCGATGGCCCAGTGCCTGCTGTCGGGCGCATCCGTTCTGCTGCTCGACGAGCCGACGAACCACCTCGACCTCTCGAGCACGCAGGTGATGGAGCGCGCGCTGCTGCACTTCCCCGGCGCGGTCGTCGTGGTCAGCCACGACCGGTTCTTCACCGAGAAGATCGCGACACGCTACGTCGAGTTCGGTGCAGCCGGCTCCGGCGTCGCCGAGCTGGCGGTCAGCGCCGCCTGACGGCCCTTCCGCGCTGTCCCGCGATGGCCGTGGAGGGCCGGTGGGTAGATGCTCAACCCGGCGGGCGATCGGGGCAAGCCGGGCATCCGGAGGCCTGCGGGCTGGTGACGATCTCGACCACGGAGGACTACGAGGCCGAGTCGCCGAAGCAGATCCAGGTGTCGAAGAGCACGCCGGTGGAGATCACTCCCGCCGAGTGAGTCCGCCGGTCTCGTCGACGGGCAACAGTTTCACTCTCATCGTCGGGATGTCGTCGTTCCAGATTGCGGCGTCTGCCCGCACGACGACGAGCACGTCGCCGAGCACGTCGCCGAGTATCGAGGTGCGGATGCGGATCCCGCGCTCGCGGGCCAGCCGGCGGATCTCCGCGCGCAGTCGCGGGACGTCGTCCCCCGCCCGGATCCGGTGAGCGACCTGCTCGTCTGAGGCCGCGCGATCCAGGAGGTGTCGGGCGAGGTCGTCGGTGCGCATGCTCGATAGTGCTCCCGTGCCGCCGGTCTGTCCAGAGCGTGTCGGAGGCCGACGCTAGCGTGGGTCCTGCGCCGGCCAGGGGTGCTCATCGGGGGGGAGCGCGTGTGGTCGACTGGCATCCCGCGCGCCTCGCGCAGCCCGTCGAATGGATGTTGCAGCATCCGGTGTCGCCGAGACCGTTCGCGGTCATCCGGTTGATCCGGTTTCCGGCGCAGAAGGGCACGGTCGATGCCTGGTATCGGGTGGTGACCTGGTCGGCAGGGTCGTCGGACCGCGAGCTGGTCGGCTGGTGCCTCAGCCTCGAGGCGGCGTGCGAGGCGGCGTGGGACTATTTTCGCGCGATGTCGTCGTGGCAGCACGCGCAGGCGGCGACACGGATGCACGAGCGGCCCGGTGGCGCACCGCCGAAGCCGCCCGCGCACGACCTGCTGCTCGCGTACCGGGCGGCTGCGCGCGGGGCCCGCGCTCCCCTTGTCTACTCGCCCGCGGGCGGCACCTCGTGAGATTCGACGCGCGGGGTGGACAGGGGTGCGGGGCGACGGGCGGGCAATACGCTGCGACCGTGCCAGAACTCCCCGGAACCTCTGCCCCCGACGCCGCCGGGATCCCCGGGCGGGTGGCGCGCGGCGACGACGGGTACGAGGCGGCGGTGCGCGATCCGCTGTTCAACCGGCTGGTGCCGGACGGCCGGCCCGAGGCTGTGTTCCACCCGCAGAACGAGACCGACCTCGTGGCGATCGTCAACGGTGCCCGCGCTACCGGCGAGAAGCTCGCGCTGCGGTCGGGCGGGCACAGCTGGGTCGCAGCGTCGGTGCGCGATGGAGGGCTGCTCGTCGACCTCGGCGCCTTCGACAGCGTCAGCATCAACACCGCGGCACGCACGGCCACGGTGGGGCCGGCGGTACGGGGCGGCCACCTGGGATCCGCGCTGGTCGCCGAGGGCCTCGCGTTCCCGGTCGGGCACTGCGGCACGCCGGGGGTGGGCGGATTCCTGCTCGGGGGCGGCCTCGGCCTCAACTGGGGGGAGTGGCTGCCGTCGTGCTTCTCGATCCGCAGTATGAGGGTCGTGCTGGCCTCCGGCGAGATCGTCAGAGCGTCAGCGACCGAGAACGCCGACCTGTTCTGGCTGGCGCGCGGCTCCGGCCCCGGCTTCCCGGGCATCGTGACCGAGTTCGAGCTGCAGTTGCGACCGCTGCCCCGCGACATCCGACTCTCCTCATGGACGTTCGACCTCGCCCACGTCGACGCCGTCACCGAGTGGGCGTGCCGCGCCATCCGCCAGCTGCCGGCGAGCGTCGAGGTCTCGCTGGTGCTGCAGGGGCCCGAACGGCCGGGCGGCCCCGCAACAGTGGGCGGCGATCCGGATGCTCCCACCCACGTCGTGGGTATCGTCGCGATCAGCTACACCGACACCGAGGCCGAGGCCGGGCGCGCGTTCGCCGCGTTCGAGGAAGCCGGAGTCCCGCCCGTGGCCGTGTCCACAGCACCAGACGAAGCCGGAGCCCCGCCCGCAGCCGTGCCCGCAGCGCCAGACGAGTCCGGGCGCCGAACCGTCCCCCCGGGCATCCACCCGGTCGAGCACCTCGACCGTCTCAGCGTGGCCTTCGACGAGTTGCACGTGGGTGTCGACGCGACCTACCCCGAAGGGCACCGGTACCTCGCCGACACGTTCTGGAGCCCGCGGGACCTCGCCGACCTGCTCCCGCGCCTCGCCGAGACACTGCGGGCTGCGCCGTCGGGGAAGTCGTACATCCTGTCGGCGATGCCCGGCCACGGCGCGGGTCGCACTCTGCTTCCCGAGGGCGAGGCGGCGTACGGGATGCACGACACGAGCCTGGTCGTTCCGTATGTGATCTGGGACGACCCGGCAGCGGATGAGCTGAACAGGGAGTGGCTGAACCGGGTCGCGGCTCTGCTCGAGCCGCTGAGCTCCGGCCACTTCCTGAGTGAGGCCGACCTGCGGCACAACCCCGGTCGCGTGGCGGGTTCGTTCCGGGCCGGGGACTGGGCGCGCATCCAGAGACTGACCGAGCAGTTCGACCCCACCGGCGTGTTCCACCGCTACCCCTTGGCATAGCGGGCGCGGTGTGGTTGCCTGAGCGCATGGACGACACCCTGCCGGTCTTTCCGCTCGGCTCCGTACTGTTCCCCTTCATGCCGCTGCAACTGCGGCTGTTCGAGGAGCGGTACCTCGTGATGCTCTCGAAAGTGCTCGAATCCGAGCCGTCGGAGTTCGGCGTGGTGCTCATCGAACGCGGCCAGGAGGTCGGCGGCGGCGAACAGCGCTTCACCGTGGGAACCCTCGCGCAGATCGCCCAGCTCGAAGCGCCGGAGGGCTACGTCGTGCTGGTCGCGGTCGGCACCCGGCGGTTCGTCATCGACGAATGGATGCCCGACAATCCCTATCCGGAGGCCCGGGCCTCCCTCCTCCCACCCCTCGAGTGGGACGAGTCGCTGGCGCCGCTCCGGGAGGAGGCGGAGGTCGTGGTGCGCCGGGTGCTGACGCTCGCCGCCTCCCTCGGTGAGGAGGAGTGGCCCGCCGACCTCCAGCTCTCGGAGGACCCGAGTGCGGCATCCTGGCAGCTCGCCGGCATCGCCCCCGTGGGGCCGCTCGACCAGATCGCACTGCTGCGATCGAACAGCCTGAAGAACCTTCTTACCTCGGTGATCTCGATGACCCGGGATGTGGAGGAGACGTACCGCACGCTCTGGCCGGGTGACGGCGAACCGGATGGCGCGGCGGGGCCGGCGGCGGACGACGGGCTCTAGCCCGAGTGTCGGCTGAGCATCCGCCCCGACGGCAGGAAGCTCCAAGGTGCGGACGGTTATCGTTGTCGAGTGCCAACCTTCACCCCCGAATCGCGTCGCCGGGCAGCCCTCTCGCTCGTCGTGGGTCTTGTGCTCGCCGGGGTCAGCGTGGGTGCCGGAGTCGGTGTCGGAACCGCCGCTCCCGCGATGGCTCACGACCAGGTCGTCTCGTCGAGCCCCGAGTCCGGGGAGACGGTGACCGAGCCGATCAAGACGGTTTCGATCACGTTCAGCGATGACCTGCTGACCGCGGTCGGTGCCGTGGCGCTCATGACTGTCACCGATGCCGATGACGGCCATCACGAATCGGGCTGCACGACCGTCGACGGCGACACCCTGACGACTGACGTCTCCCTCGGCGAGGCCGGCCAGTACACGGTCACCTATCAGATCGTCTCCTCGGACGGTCATCAGACCGACGGAACCTACATCTTCGACTGGCAGCCCCCGATGCCGACCGCCACCAGTACGGCGCTGATGTCCGCCCCCGCCTGCGGCGACACCTGGGCGGGTTCGCCGCAGTCTGCGACAGCCACCGAGACGCCGACGCCCTCCGCGGACGCCGTGGAGCCCGGCACGCTGCCGGCGAACGCGCTGCCCGAACCGACGATGACGATTCTGAATTCCGCGCCGGTCGGTCAGACCGACCAGCCCGCGCTCTCGGTTCCGCTGCTCATCGCGGCGATGATCGCGATTGTGGCAGCCCTCGGAGCTGTCATCGTGGTGGTCATGCGACGGTTGCGCCGACCGTAGCGCTCTGCCGCTGCAGCGTTGCGGGCTGGAGAGCTGCGCCGCCGCAGGACTGCGCCGGCCGTAACCCGCCCGCAACACGGGGGCCACTAAGCTGGAGCTGCTGCACGCACGACCCCCCAACTGAACACTGCCGGCCGACAGGTCGATGCGGGAGAGCCCCAGGAACGCCGGGGCACCGAAGGAGCAATTCTCTCCACCAATCTCTCAGGTACGTGTACCGCGTCGAACTGGCCACTCTGAAAAGCAGTCCCCGGATCTCCGAGGGGCTCGCCCACGGTGAAAGCCGCCCTCGCTCCGGCGTGGCGGTGAAACTCTCAGGCACGATGACAGAGGGAGAGTTCTCGGGGGGCCGACCGGTTCCCCGTCGACATCAGCCCGCCTCGGCCGTCTCGCATCTGCGAACCCGCCGAGGCCCGCCTGACCAGAGAGAACTCATGACCGACAGTTCTGATCCGAACGGCCCGGGCTCGCACGGCGATCTCCCTCCCACCCTCTCCTCGCCCGACGCGACGCTGCTCGACGCGACTGCGATGCCCGACGGACTGGTGTTCTCGCCGCTCCACGAGGTTCATGTCGCGGCCGGCGCCGGGTTCACCGACTTCGCCGGCTGGCAGATGCCGGTGCGGTACTCCAGCGATCTCGCCGAACATCACGCCGTGCGCACCTCCGCCGGCATCTTCGACCTCTCCCACATGGCCGAGTTGCGGGTCGAGGGCCCCGAGGCTGCAGCCTTCCTCGACTTCGCCCTCGCGGGCAGGCTGTCGGCGATCGCGATCGGCCAGGCGAAGTACAGCCTGCTGCTGACGCCGGATGCTGGCATCGTCGACGACCTGGTCGTGTACCGCCGCGGCGAGAACGACTTCCTCGTGGTCGCGAACGCAGGCAACCACGCCGCGGCGCTCGACGCCCTCCGGGCACGCACGGGCGGTTTCGCGGTCGCGGTCAGCGACGAGAGCGACGACACGGCACTGGTCGCGGTGCAGGGCCCCAACGCCCGCGCGATCGTGAAGGCCGTCACGGGCATCCGCTTCGGTGAGCCTGCGACTGCGGCTGCGGCTGCGGGCACGCCTGCGACTGCGACTGCGACACAGGATGCCGCGACCGACGCAGTGCCGGGTGCCAACGCCGAGACCGCTCCGGATGACGTCTCCCACCCCCTCGACACCCTGAAGTACTACTGGTCGGTCGACGCAGAGTACGACGGGCAGGGCCTCTTCGTCGCCCGCACCGGTTACACAGGGGAGGACGGCTTCGAGCTCTACGTTCCGGTCGCCCTCGCGGTGTCGCTCTGGAACGACCTGGTCGCGGCCGGCGAATCGTTCGGTCTCGTGCCGGCCGGGCTCGCCTCGCGCGACACCCTGCGTCTGGAAGCGGGCATGCCGCTCTACGGCCACGAACTGGGTCTCGACACGAAGCCGGCCCAGGCGGGGCTCGGCCGGGTGCCGAACCTGTCCAAGGGCGACTTCGTCGGCCGTGCGGCGCTCGAGGCCGACGCCCGCCCGGGATCGGGTGCCGACACGGCCCGCGTTCTGGTCGGTCTCGTCGGGGAGGGCAAGCGCGCCGCACGGGCGGAGTACGAGATCTTCGCCCCCGCACCATCCGGAACCGGCACTGCGGACGCCGGCTATGACGGAGCCGGCGCCAACGGCGCCCCCGTCGGCACCGTCACCAGCGGCGTGCTCTCGCCCACCCTCGGCTTCCCCGTCGCCATGGCGTACGTCGAGCCGGCGCTGGCCGAGCCCGGTACCGAGCTCACCATCGACATCCGCGGCAAGCGTCTTGCCTTCCGCGTCACCACCCTGCCGTTCTACCGCCGAAAGAGAGACTAGAGACGTGACTGACTTCGACCAGCTGCACTTCACCGCAGAGCACGAATGGGTTCGCCTCGAGCCCGCCGCCGACGGGGCCGCCCCGAGCGCCACGATCGGCATCACGGCCTATGCGGCCGACAAGCTCGGCGACGTGGTCTACGTCGACCTGCCCGACGAGGGCGTCGAGATCGCCGACGGTTCTGTGGTCGGCGAGATCGAGTCGACCAAGTCGGTCGGCGAGCTCTTCGCCCCGGTGAACGGAACCGTGCTCGCGAAGAACTCCGCTGTGGAGGATTCGCCCGAGCTCGTGAACAGTGACCCCTATGGCGAGGGCTGGCTCATCCGGGTCGCGTTCACCGACCTGCCCGAGCTGCTCAGCTACACCGAGTACCAGGCGCTGCTCGGCGACGAGGAGGCCTCTCACTGATGGCAGTCCCCTTCGTCGATCGTCACATCGGCACCGACCAGGCGGCCCAGGCCGTCATGCTCGACGCTCTCGGCTACGACTCGGTGAACGCGCTGGTCGAGGCCGCCGTGCCCGAGTCGATCCACGCCACCGAAATCGGTGCGGCAGGGGTCGGTGCGGCATCCGTCATCCCCGCGCCGGCCACCGAGCGCGAGGTGTCCGCCGAGCTCCGTGCGCTGGCGTCGCAGAACAGCGTGAAGAGGTCGATGATCGGCCTCGGCTACTACGACACCATCACTCCGGCCGTCATCAAGCGGAACGTCTTCGAGAACCCGAGCTGGTACACGGCCTACACGCCCTACCAGCCGGAGATCTCGCAGGGTCGCCTCGAGGCCCTCATCAACTTCCAGACGATGGTCGCAGAGCTCACCGGGCTCACCACCTCGAACGCGTCGATGCTCGACGAGTCGACCGCTGTGGTCGAGGGGATGCTGCTCGCCCGTCGCGCGAGCAAGCAGGCCTCGCACACGTTCGTGGTCGACGCCGATGCGCTTCCGCAGACCAGGGCGCTGCTGGCGTCCCGCGCAGAGGCCGTGGGGATCGACCTCGTCGAGCTCGACCTGTCCACGACGGCTCCGGATGATCTTCCCGAGAGTTTCGGCGTGTTCATCCAGTACCCCGGGGCGTCCGGGCGCATCCTCGACCCCCGCGCCTTCATCGAGAAGGCGCACTCCGGGGGCGCCCTCGCCGTCGTCGCCGCCGACCTGCTCGCCCTGACCCTGCTCGAGTCGCCCGGCTCACTGGGGGCGGATGTCGCGGTGGGCACCACCCAGCGCTTCGGCGTGCCGATGGGTTTCGGCGGCCCGCACGCGGGCTACATGGCTGTGCGCAAGGGTCTCGAACGCCAGCTGCCGGGCCGCCTCGTCGGTGTGAGTGTGGATGCTGCCGGCAACCGCGCCTACCGATTGAGTCTGCAGGCCCGCGAACAGCACATCCGCCGTGAGAAGGCCACCTCGAACATCTGCACGGCGCAGGTGCTGCTCGCGATCATGGCTGGAATGTACGCGGTCTACCACGGGCCCGATGGGCTGAAGGCGATCGCCGTCGAGGTGAACGAGCGGGCGCGGGAGCTCGCCACGACACTCCGCGCCGGCGGGTTCACTGTTGTGCACGAGCACTTCTTCGACACCCTGACTCTGGCCGTCCCCGACCGGGCACGGTCCCTCGCCGATGCTGCGTACGCTCGCGGGTACCTGCTGAACGTCGTCGACGACGACACCCTCACGATCTCGGTCGACGAGACGACGACCCCGGCCGACCTGCTCGCCGTGACCGACGCCCTCGACGCCCTGCCGCGGGGCACGGCGTCGTTCTCCGAAGTGCTGCCGAGCCTGCCCGACGCCCTCATCCGCACGACCGACTACCTGACGCATCCCGTCTTCAACACGCACCGCTCCGAGACGAGCATGATGCGTTACCTGAAGCGCCTCGCCGACTACGACTACGCCCTCGACCGCGGCATGATCCCGCTCGGCTCCTGCACGATGAAGCTGAACGCCGCCACCGAGATGGAGGCGGTGAGCTGGCCCGAGTTCGCCGGGCTCCACCCCTTCGCACCGCGTGACGACGTCACCGGCTACCTGTCGCTGATCGACCAGCTCGAGACGTGGCTCGCCGAGGTGACCGGATACGACTCCGTGTCGCTGCAGCCGAACGCCGGCAGCCAGGGCGAGCTCGCCGGGCTGCTCGCGATCCGCGGGTACCACCGCTCCCGCGGTGACCTCGACCGCACCGTCTGCCTCATCCCGTCGAGCGCGCACGGCACCAACGCGGCCTCCGCCGTGCTCGCCGGCATGAAGGTCGTCGTCGTCGCCTGCGACGAGCTCGGCAATGTGGACGTGGATGACCTGCGGGCCAAGATCGAAGGCCACGCCGACACCCTGGCCGCCCTGATGATCACCTATCCGTCGACGCACGGCGTGTACGAGCACGACGTGGTCGACATCTGCCGCCTCGTGCACGAGGCCGGCGGACAGGTCTATGTCGACGGTGCGAACCTCAACGCGGTGCTCGGATTCGCCCGGTTCGGCGAGTTCGGGGGCGACGTGTCGCACCTCAACCTGCACAAGACCTTCTGCATCCCGCACGGCGGTGGCGGGCCGGGCGTGGGACCTGTGGCGGCGCGGGCGCACTTGGCCCCGTTCCTGCCCGGTCATGCGTTCGCGCAGAAGGCCGAGCATCCACTGGCCGGCGTCGGCGCGGGCGGCAGCGTCGGCGGCTCGGTCATCCACGCCGGGGGAGCCGTCTCGGGGGCGCCCTACGGCAGTTCGAGCATCCTGCCGATCAGCTGGGCGTACGTGCGCATGATGGGCTCCGAGGGGCTCAAGCAGGCGACCGGGGCGGCCGTGCTGGCGGCCAACTACGTCGCCGTACGCCTCCGCGACCACTACCCGGTGCTCTACGCCGGCGAGAACGGGCTCGTGGCGCACGAGTGCATCCTCGACCTCCGGCCCTTGAAGGATGCCACGGGCGTGACGGTCGACGATGTGGCCAAGCGGCTCGTCGACTACGGCTTCCACTCGCCGACGATGAGCTTCCCGGTCGCGGGCACCCTCATGGTCGAACCGACCGAGAGCGAGGACCTGGCCGAGATCGACCGGTTCATCGACGCGATGATCGCCATCAAGGCCGAAGCTGACGCCGTGCAGGCGGGGGAGTGGCCCGCAGGCGACAACCCGCTGGTGAACGCCCCGCACACCGCCCAGTCGATCGCTGTGGGCTCGTGGGAGCATCCGTACGACAGGGAGCGTGCCGTGTTCCCCGTGCAGTCGCTGATCTCGCACAAGTATTGGCCGCCGGTTCGCCGCATCGACCAGGCCTACGGCGACCGCAATCTGTTCTGCGCCTGCCCCCCGCCGGAGGCTTTCGAGTAGGGCTGAGTCTTTCTCAGCCCGTACTATGGTCACGATGCTTTCGAAACGTTTGCTCCCACGGATGATGGCCACCCTCGTACTGGCGGGGGCGCTGGCGGCCGGTGCTGTCGCCGGTGCCGCGCCCGCCTCCGCCAACCCTGACGGTGCCAACCCTGATGGTGCTGGGGCGGCGGTGGCTCTCGCCGCCCCGGCGTACTCGTCCGACGGCTGCGACATCAACCGCGCGGTCGACGGGCCGGTGGCGGGCGGGAGCCAGTGCGCGGGGGCAGACCTCAGCGGCGCGAAGCTAGCCCAGTCGGCCTTCCAGGGCGCCGACCTGTCGGGGGCCAGCCTCGCGCGGGCCGACGTGCAGGACTCGAACTTCCAGGGCGCGAACCTCACCGGCGCCGACTTCAGTGCCACACGCATCGTGAGCGCGGACTTCACCGGGGCGGGCATCCTGCCGGCGACCCTCGACGTGACCGCAGACTCGGCTGACGGCGCGCCCGTCACCCTCACGCCCACCCTGCCGACGGGGTTGACCATGACGGGCTGCACCATCGCCGGTGAGCCCGTCGAATCGGGTGCGGTCTTCCCGCTCGGCCAGTCGGGAGTCGTCTGCTCGTTCGCGTCGTCGCGCGCGAACGAGACGGCGACCGCGCTCGTGGTGATCAGCGTCACGACTCCGGTGACGACGGCCACGGCGCCGCCTGTTCCGGTGTTCACGGAGACGCCCGCCGCCCAGGGCTCCGGAGGCGGAGCCTCGCAGGGCCTGCCGCCCGGCACCATGAACATCCTGCTGTTCGGCGGCGGCGGGGTGCTGCTGCTCGGCATCGTCGCGCTGGTGGTGCGTGGCGCTCGCGGTTCCGCCCGAGGCCGCGGCCGGCCTTAGAAGTCTGCTGTTCAGAAGAACTGCGGGAACGTCGCCAGCGCCCACGCGTACCCGACGAATGACGCGATGTCGATGACCCAGTGCGCGATGACCAGTGGCACCACGCGCCCCCAGCGGAGGTAGAGCCAGCCGAAGACCACACCCATCACCACGTTGCCGATGAACGGGCCGATGCCCTGGTACAGGTGGTAGCTGCCCCGCAGCACCGCTGTGCTCAGGATGATCGTCCATCTGCCCCAGCCGAGCCGGGCCAGTCGCTCGTAGAGGTAACCCACGACGATCAGCTCCTCGGTGAGCGCCGCGCGGAGCGCTGAGAGGATGAGCACCGGCACCGTCCACCAGTACGAGTCGAGCGGGGCGGGCACGACGTTCACGGTGATGCCGAGCGCCCGGCCGACGAAGTAGAGGGCGATGCCCGGCACGCCGATGACGAGCACGAGGAAGAGTCCGCGCGACATGTCGAACACCGGGCGGCGGGCATCGAAGCCGAGCCTCCGGAACGGGTCCACGCCCGAGAGCGCAAGCAGGTAGAAGGCGAGCACGACCGGCAGCAGGGCGAAGAAGATGGCGAGCAGCTGGTAGATCAGGTCGAACGTCGGGCGGTCGCTGAGGCTGCCGTTGATCGTCGCCGTCTGCGACCCGAGGGGGGTCGTCAGCGTCAGGTTCGCGACGAGCCTGACGACGGAATACACCGCCGAAGCGCCGAGCGAGAGACCCAGTACGACGAGCACTTCGAGACCGAGCATCCGGCGGCTGCGAGGGGCAAACTGAGAAGAGGTCATCCCGCGGCTTTCTTGCGTTGAAGCGTATGAATACACCAAGAATGTGCAAAGAGCACAACAAAACGGTGATTTTAGTTTCTAGTATGTAACTTTTTTCACACGCATTTGGTTATGTGCGCGCCCCCTTTTAGGGTACTCGGTAGTCATCGCGCACGAGTTTCGGCTCGAGCGCGGCCTCGACTTGCCCAAGTTGCACAGGAGGAACATTGAGAATCAAACGTTACGGAGTGGGCTTCGCGGCTCTGGCTGTCGCCAGTGCGCTCGTGCTCACGGGTTGCTCGGGTGGCGGTGCCAGCACACCGACCACGAGCGCGAACACGACCGCGATCATCAGCACCAACGGCTCCGAGCCGCAGAACCCGCTGATCCCGACCAACACCAACGAAACCGGTGGCGGAAAGATCACGGACAACATCTTCGCCGGCCTCGTCTACTACGACGAGAAGGGTGCTCCCCAGAACGACATGGCCGAGTCGATCGAGACGACCGACTCCACCACGTTCACGATCAAGATCAAGCCGGACGAGAAGTTCACGAACGGCGAAGCGGTCACCGCCGACTCGTTCATCAATGCCTGGCAGTACGGTGCCCTGCTCAGCAACGCCCAGCTGAACAGCTACTTCTTCGAGGACATCGAAGGCTTCAGCTACGACGCCGACTCACCCCTCACCGGGCTGAAGAAGGTCGACGACCTGACGTTCACCGTCACGCTGACCGCCCCGCACTCCGACTTCCCGCTGCGCCTCGGCTACACGGCCTTCATGCCGCTGCCCTCGGTCGCGCTGACCGACGTCGCCGCCTTCGGTGAGAACCCGATCGGAAACGGCCCGTACAAGCTGGCCGCGACCGGTGCCTGGCAGCACAACGTCAAGATCGACCTCGTCGCGAACCCCGACTACACCGGCGGACGCAAAGCGCAGAACGGTGGCCTGACCATCAAGTTCTACGCCAGCGCCGATGCGGCCTACGCCGACCTGCAGTCGAATGCCGTCGACGTGATCGACGAGATCCCCGACAGCGCGTACCAGACCTACACCACCGACCTCGGTGACCGTGCGGTCAACCAGCCTGCCGCGATCTTCCAGTCGTTCACCATCCCCGAGCGCCTCGCACACTTCAGTGGCGAAGAGGGCCAGCTGCGTCGCCAGGCGATCTCCGAGGCCATCGACCGCGACACGATCACCAAGGTGATCTTCGAGGGAACCCGCACCCCCGCCGCCGACTTCACCTCCCCGGTGATCGACGGCTGGTCCGACTCCATCGATGGTTCCGATGTGCTGAAGTACAACGCCGACGACGCGAAGGCACTGTGGGCCAAGGCCGACGCCATCTCGCCGTGGAGCGGTACCTTCCAGATCGCGTACAACGCTGACGGCGGCCACCAGGGCTGGGTCGACGCTGTGGCCAACAACCTGAAGAACAACCTCGGTATCGACGCTTCTGGCGCCCCGTCACCGACGTTCGCCCAGGTGCGCACCGCGATCACCGACCGTACGATCCAGACCGCCTTCCGCACCGGATGGCAGGCTGACTACCCGGGCCTGTTCAACTTCCTCGGCCCGTTGTACGCGACGAACGCAGGATCGAACGACGGCGACTACTCGAACCCCGACTTCGACGCTCTTCTCAGCAAGGGCTCGAGCGAGACCGACAGCGCGGCTGCGAACAAGGACTACCAGGACGCCCAGGCCATCCTGTTCAAGGACCTGCCCGCGATCCCGCTCTGGTACTCGAACGTGACCGGTGGCTACGGAACATCCGTCTCCAACGTGCACTTCGGCTGGAACTCGGTACCGCTGTACTACGAGATCACCAAGGGCTGACCCCAGTCCCCACCCTCTGCAGGGGCGACAGCATCCACGCTGTCGCCCCTGTAGTTTGATCCCGTACGCTTCACAGTGAGGTCGAAACGCCCGTATGTGCACCACGCAACCCGAAAACCGAGGCTGAGCTTCTATGGCCGGATACATCCTCAGGCGCCTGCTCCAGGCGATTCCTGTCTTCATCGGAACAACGTTCCTCATCTACTTCATGGTCTTCGCCCTCCCGGGAGACCCGATCATCGCCCTGTTCGGTGACAAGACCCCGAACCCGGCCGTCGTCGCGCAACTCCGGGAGCAGTACCACCTCGACCAGCCGTTCATCGTCCAATACCTGATCTACATGGGCGGCATCTTCCGCGGCGACTTCGGCATCTCGTTCTCCGGCCAGCCGGTCACGGAGATCCTGGCGCGCACGTTCCCTGTCACGATCCGCCTGGCGATCATCGCCCTGCTCATCGAGACCATCGCGGGCATCCTCGTCGGCATGGTCGCCGGCCTCCGGAAGGGCAAGCTCTTCGATGGCACGACGCTCGCCGTCAGCCTCATCCTGATCTCGCTGCCCGTGTTCGTGATCGCGTTCGTCGCGCAGTTCGTCTTCGGTGTGCAACTGGGCTGGGCCCGCACGACCGTCGGTGACGGAGCCCCCATCCAGGACCTGATACTGCCGGCGATCGTGCTGGCGAGCATCAGTTTCGCGCAGATCGTCAGGCTCACCCGGTCATCGGTGATCGAGACCTCGAGCCTCGACTTCGTGCGCACGGCCTACAGCAAGGGCCTCGGTCGCCGCCGCATCATCCCTGTGCACATCCTCCGCAACTCGCTGATCCCCGTTGTCACCTACCTCGCGACCGACTTCGGTGTGCTGCTGGTCGGAGCGACGGTCACAGAGGGCATCTTCAACGTGCCCGGTGTCGGCAACACGCTCTACCAGGCGATCATCCGGGGTGAGGGGCCGACGGTCGTCTCCTTCGTCACGGTGATGGTTCTGATCTATCTCCTCGTGAACCTCGCCGTTGACCTGCTCTACGGCCTGCTCGACCCAAGGATCCGCTATGTCAAATGACGTCAACGAGTCGCCGGTGACCGGCATTCCGGCCCGCTCAGCCAACCATTTCGTCGCCCCGCTCGAAGAGACCCCGCTTGTCGCCATCGACGTCGTGAAAGTCGCCGAGAAGCCCTCGAACCTCTGGATCGACGCCTGGCGCGACGCCCGCAGCCGCCCCATCTTCTGGATCTCGGGCGTGCTCATCCTGCTTGTCCTCGTGGTGGCGATCTTCCCCGGTCTCTTCACCTCCGTGGCGCCGAACAACGACTGCCAGCTCGCCCTCTCGAACGGCGGACCGACGGACGGGCATCCACTCGGCTTCACGAAGCAGGGCTGCGACGTATACTCGCGCATCATCAACGGCACGTCGACGTCGCTGACGGTCGGCATCATCGTGATCCTGCTCACCACCGTGCTGGGCGTCGTCTTCGGTGCCTTCGCCGGTTTCTACGGCGGATGGCTCGACTCGTTCCTCTCCCGCATCGGCGACATCTTCTTCTCGATCCCCTACATCCTGGCCGCCGTGGTCATCATGTCGGTGCTGTCGCAGTACCGGAGCGTGTGGACGATCTCGCTCGCCATCGGCATCTTCGCGTGGCCCTCGACGGCCCGCGTGCTGAGGGCGGAGATCCTGAGCGTCAAGCAGTCGGACTACGTGATGGCCTCCGAGGCGCTCGGCGTCTCGAAGCTCCGCATCCTGTTCCGGCACGTTCTGCCGAACTCGATCGCCCCGGTCATCGCGATCACGACGATTTCGCTCGCCGCCGCGATCGTCGCAGAGGCGACCCTGTCGTTCCTCGGCGTCGGCCTCGGCAGCGACATCATGTCGTGGGGCAACGAGATCAACCAGGCCCAGCGCGACATCCGCACCCACCCGCAGACGCTGATCTACCCGTCGATCGCTCTCTCGATCACCGTGTTCGCCTTCATCCTGATGGGTGAAGTCATTCGAGAAGCACTCGACCCGAAAGCGAGGGCACTCCGTTGAGTTCCACCACCCCCAGGCAGACCGTCTCCGGTGCGCCGCTGCTCGAGATCAAAAACCTGCAGGTCGGCTTCCAGACCCAGAACGGCATGGTCCAGGCCGTGCGCGGTGCCTCACTGACCCTCCGCGCGGGCGAGACCCTCGCGATCGTCGGGGAATCCGGATCGGGTAAATCGACCACCGCCCACGCCGTGATCAACCTGCTCCCGGGCTCCGGCCAGGTCACCGGCGGCGAGATCCTCTTCGAGGGCCGCGACCTCACCAAGCTCTCCCAGAAGGAGATGGAGGAGGTGCGCGGCAAGCTGATCGGTTTCGTGCCGCAAGACCCGATGTCGAACCTCAACCCGGTGTGGAGCATCGGCTTCCAGGTCGAGGAGGCCATCAAGGCCAACGGCATCGCCACCGGCAGGAAGGACATCAAGCGGCACGCCATCGCCGTGCTGAAGGAGGCAGGGCTCGGGGATGCTGAGAAGCGCCTCCGCCAGTTCCCGCACCAGTTCTCCGGCGGAATGCGCCAGCGTGTGCTGATCGGCATGGGACTCTCGTCGCGGCCGAAGCTGCTCATCGCCGACGAGCCGACCTCGGCCCTCGACGTGACCGTGCAGCGCACCATCCTCGACAACCTCGAGAAGCTCACCCGCGAAATCGGCACCGCCCTGCTGTTCATCACCCACGACCTCGGCCTCGCCGCCGAGCGTGCGGAGAACCTCGTCGTCATGTACAAGGGCCAGGTCGTCGAATCCGGGCCGTCGAAGGAGATCCTCCAGAACCCGCTGCACCCCTACACGCAGCGGCTGGTGGCCGCGGCGCCGAGCCTCGCTTCGCGCCGCATCCAGTCGAGCTCGAAGTCGCTCGTCGACCTCGACTACTCGGCCCCGAAGACGGCCGAGGGCCTCGACCTGATCAAGGCAGCAGAGGATCGCGCCGAACTCCAGGCCGCCGCTCCGAAGCGCGAAGCGTCGATTGTGCTGCAGAACCTCACCAAGGTCTACAAGATCCGGGGCAGCAAAGACGACTTCAAAGCCGTCGACAACGTCTCGTTCGAGATCGAGCGCGGCACCACCACGGCACTCGTGGGGGAGTCAGGCTCCGGCAAGTCGACCGTCGCGAAGATGCTGCTGAGGCTCGAAGACGCCACAGAGGGCAAGATCCTGATCAACGGCACCGACACGGCACCGTTGAAGGGCAAGGCGCTGCTCGACCTCCGTCGCCGCATGCAGCCGGTCTTCCAGGACCCGTACGGTTCGCTCGACCCGCTCCGCAACATCGGCAACACCATCGGGGAGCCGCTCGCCACGCACAACATCGGTGACAAGGCGTCCCGCCGGGCCCGGGTGCTCGAGCTGCTCGACCAGGTCTCGCTGCCGGCGACGCTCGCGACGCGGTACCCGAACGAGCTCTCGGGCGGCCAGCGTCAGCGTGTGGCGATCGCGCGGGCGCTCGCGCTGAAGCCCGACATCGTCATCCTCGACGAAGCCGTCTCGGCGCTCGACGTGCTGGTGCAGGCGCAGATCCTGCAGTTGCTCACCGACCTGCAGGGCGAACTGGGCCTCACGTACCTCTTCATCACACACGACCTCGCGGTGGTGCGGGTGATCGCCGACAACGTGTGTGTGATGCAGCGCGGAAAGATCGTCGAGAAGGCCACAACGAACGAGGTCTTCGACAACCCGCAGATGGAATATACTAAAGAGTTGCTGAACGCGATCCCCGGGGCCGGAATCGCCCTCGGAGTTTAACGCCGCGTTCACAACCTGCGTGTATTCTCCTGCTGGGCGAGCCCCGGCGAAGAACACATTCCTGAGGGCGTCGCTGCCCCAACCCGTTTATTCGTCGGGCTCGCCACCAGTTTGAGTCCGCATTACATTGAGGACGATCATCCATGGCGTCAGCCACCCGCGATGACCTACGTAACGTAGCCATTGTTGCCCACGTCGACCACGGCAAGACCACGCTCGTCGACGCGATGCTCAAGCAGACCAACTCCTTCGACGCCCACTTCGAGGGCGAAGACCGCATGATGGACTCGAATGACCTCGAGCGCGAAAAGGGCATCACCATCCTGGCCAAGAACACCTCGGTGCTCTACAGCGGCAAGCACGCGAATGGCAAGAACATTGTCATCAACGTCATCGACACCCCGGGCCACGCCGACTTCGGTGGTGAGGTCGAGCGCGGCCTCTCCATGGTCGACGGCGTCGTGCTGCTGGTGGATGCCTCGGAGGGTCCGCTGCCGCAGACCCGCTTCGTGCTCCGCAAGGCGCTCGAGGCCAACCTCCCGGTCATCCTGCTCGTCAACAAGACCGACCGCCCCGACGCCCGCATCGACGAGGTCATCGCCGAGAGCCAGGACCTTCTGCTCGGCCTCGCCTCCGACATGTCGGATGACCACCCCGACCTCGACCTCGACGCTGTGCTCGACGTCCCGATCGTCTACGCCTCCGGGCGCAACGGTGCTGCGTCGAACAACAAGCCCGAGAACGGCACGCTGCCCGACAACGACGACCTCGAACCGCTGTTCGAGGCCATCCTGAAGCACGTTCCGGCTCCGGTCTACGACGACGAGCACCCGCTGCAGGCGCACGTGACGAACCTCGACGCTTCGCCGTTCCTCGGCCGTCTTGCCCTGCTCCGTATCTTCAACGGCCACATCAAGAAGGGCCAGCAGGTCGCCTGGGTGCGCCACGACGGTTCCGTCCAGAACGTCAAGCTCACCGAGCTGCTGATCACGAAGGCGCTCACCCGCTTCCCGACCGAGACGGCCGGCCCCGGCGACATCGTCGCCATCGCCGGTATCGAAGAGATCACCATCGGTGACACGATCAGCGACCCCGATGATGTCCGGCCGCTGCCGATCATCACGGTCGACGATCCCGCCATCTCGATGACCATCGGCACGAACACGTCGCCGATGATCGGGCGCACCAAGGGCTCGAAGGTCACCGCCCGCATGGTGAAGGATCGCCTCGACCGTGAGCTCGTCGGTAACGTCTCACTGAAGGTCGTCGACATCGGCCGCCCCGACGCGTGGGAGGTGCAGGGCCGTGGAGAACTGGCTCTCGCCATCCTCGTCGAGCAGATGCGACGCGAGGGATTCGAGCTCACCGTGGGCAAGCCCCAGGTGGTCACCAAGCAGGTCAACGGCAAGACGCACGAGCCGTTCGAGCACCTGACGGTGGATGCGCCCGAGGAGTTCCTCGGCGCGATCACCCAGCTGCTCGCGTCTCGCAAGGGCATGATGACGACCATGCAGAACCACGGCACCGGCTGGGTCCGCATGGAGTTCATCGTTCCGTCGCGCGGGCTCATCGGGTTCCGCACGGAGTTCCTCACGACCACACGCGGCACCGGTATCGCCAACGCGATCGCGCACGGCTACGACGCGTGGGCCGGCCCCATCGTCACCCGCAACAACGGCTCCATCGTGGCCGACCGTTCGGGCGTCGTCACGCCGTTCGCCATCGTCAACCTGCAGGAGCGCATGTCGTTCTTCGTCGAGCCGACGCAGGAGGTGTACGAGGGCATGGTCATCGGCGAGAACTCGCGCGCCGACGACATGGACGTGAACATCACCAAGGAGAAGCAGCTCACCAACATGCGCCAGTCGACGTCCGACACGTTCGAGCGCATGACGCCGTCCCGCAAGCTGACCCTCGAGGAGTCGCTCGAGTTCGCCCGCGAAGACGAGTGCGTCGAGGTGACGCCCGAGTGGGTGCGCATCCGCAAGGTGGAGCTCTCGGCGCAGGCGCGCCAGCGCAGCGCCTCGCGCGTCAAGAGCCAGAACGCGAACGCCTAAGCGAGCGCAGGAGAGGCCCTGAACGGGCCTCTCCTTGGAGCGCGGCGCGTCTCGCGCGGTCGAGGCCCTGACGGGCCTCTCCCCAGGGCGCGGCGCGTCTCGCGCGGTCGAGGCCCTGAACGGGTCTCTCCCCGGAGCGCGGCGCGTCAGCACTCGTTCCCTCCCCGAAGCCCCCGTGGCCGAGTCTCGACTCAGCCACGGGGGCTTCGTCGTTCGTTCGGGCACTGCTTCGGGCATCCGGACCGCTCTGAGCCGGGCGAGGAGTACGGACGGGCGAACCTGGGTCAGCACGAGGCCGTATGCGGGGGCATGGTGGCTGAGGTTCGTCCATCCGTGCGCCCGGCGGGCTCCCGGATGCCCGTGGCCGCGTTTTCGGCCAACTCCATGCCCGCCGGGAGGAGATGGGCGCGTCCGGGGCCGTGGAGACGGCGGATCGCCTCACCTCCTCCCGAGCGGCAGGACCTCCGGCCCGGCTGGCGCGGTAGGTGCGGTCGGGCGCGGGCGCGTCGGCGCGCGAGCGCGCGGAGCGGGTCAGTCGGCGTCGGCGTAGGAGTCGACGACGGAGATGTCGAGCGGCACGTCGAGCGGGAACCGGCCGAAGAGCAGGCGTGTGGCGGCGGCGGCGGACGCGCGGATTGCCTCCGCGACCTCCTCGGCCAGTGCTGCCGGCGCGTGCACGATGACCTCGTCGTGCAGGAAGAACACCAGGTGCGGCGCGCGCCGGAACGGCGGCTTCGCCCTGCTGGGAGCGATGGTCGCGGACGCAGTGGTGGCAGCGGGGCCGGTCGGAGCGGCGACGGCCGTCGGGGCGCGGGCCGGGTCGGCGGCGGGCGAAGCCGGGGGACGACCGGTGGCGGCGGGATCACGGTCGGATGTGGTCGTTCGAGGGCGCGCGGTGGCGGCGGGATCACGGTCGGATGTGGTCGTTTGAGGCCGGGCGGAGGCTGGCGCGGTCGCGTGAGGACGCGCTGTGTCTGGCGCGGTGCCGGGCAGCCGTGAGGTGCCGGTGCCCGGCGTCGTGACGGTCGCCGGGCGGGCTACGCCGGTGGCAGGGGACGGCGAGGTGGGCGGGCGCACGCTTCGGCCGGCCGACTGCAGTTCGGCGAGGCGAGCGGCAATGGCGGCGACGGGGTCGGCTGCTTTGAAGGGGGAGTCGGCGGCCTTGCGGCGCTCGCGCTCCGCGATCTCGGCTTCGATCGCGGCGATGCGTGCGGCCTCGCGGTCGGCTGGGGAGAGGTCGCCGACATCCGCGGCGGCGGTGCCGGTGGCAGATGCGGGGAAGGTGGAGTCGGGGTCGGTGGCTGAAGCCGGGAGGGGTTGTGCAGTGGTGCGCGCGTCGACCGGGTCAGAGTCGGCGGGGGTGTCGGCGAGGTCTGTGTCGGCGGGGGCGAGGGCCGCCAGGCGGCGGCGGAGGTCGGCCAGCCAGCAGAGCGCCCAGTCGGCCGCGCTCGCCTGCACCACGAAGTTGCGGGTGAAGCGACCCCAGTCGCGGGCCTCGCGGCGCGCCTGCTGCTGCGCAGCCTCGTTGGGGGAGCCTTCGCGGGCGAGCGCCTGCGCCTCCCACCAGGCTTCGCCGGGCCGCGGGGCGCTCCGGCCGAGGCGGGACGTGACGACCTCGCCCCGCTCCCCGGCGCGCGCGGCATTCTCGACGTAGGCGAGCGCCGTCGGGAAGGCCCGGCCGAGCCGGGGGAGCAGTCGCCCGCTCTCCCCGGTCGTGGCACCGTACATCGCCCCGAGCATGGCCACCTTCGCCTCGGCACGGGTCTGCACGGCCCCGCTCTCGACGATGCCGGCGTAGAGGTCCCTGCCCCGGCCCGCGGCCGCCATGGCTTCGTCGGTCGAGATCCCGGCGAGGATGCGCGGTTCGAGCTGGGCGGCATCCGCGACGACGAGGGTCCAGCCGTCGTCTGCCGTCACCGCGCGCCGCACCTGTTTGGGCAGCTGCAGCGCCCCGCCGCCGCGGGTGGCCCAACGCCCTGAGACGACCCCGCCGGGCAGGTAGTCGGGGAAGAAGCGGCCCTCGCTGACCCAGGACTGCATCCACGACCATCCATTGGCTGTGAGCAGGCGCGACAGCTTCTTGTACTCGAGCAGGGGCGGCACGACCGGATGATCGATGCCCTTCAACTCCCAGGAGCGGGTGCTCGTCACGGCGAGGCCGGCCGCGCGGAGGGTGCGGAGGAGGTCTTGCGGGGAGTCGGGGTTCAGCTGCGGGGCACCGAGTGCCTGTCGCACGGCCTGCGCGAGGGCTTCGAGCCGGGCCGGCCGCTGGCCCGCGGCGACCTGGGGCCCGAGCAGTTCGGTGAGCAGTTCGTTGTGGAGGTCTTCGCGCCAGGGCAGTCCGGCGTGCGACATCTCCGCGGCGACGAGGGCGCCGGCGGACTCGGCCGCGACGAGCAGCCGCAGTCGGTTGGGTTCCGTGGCGGTGCGGATCGTGTCGAGCTGCAACGCCAGCTCGGCCACCGTGCGCTCCGCGAGATCCTCGTCGTCGGAGTTCCCCGGCGCTGTCCCGGGAGTGGCGTCGCCACCCTCGAAGTCGAGCGTCACGGGTGCTGCGGTCGCCTCACCCGAGGCGGCGGAGGACGCGCCGCCACCGGCGGGCGAGGCCAGCGACGCGAGCGGTGCCGGCCCGTCGAACTCCCCGCGGCCCGAGGAGGCCAGCGCCGATCCGGCTGAGAGAGTGGATGCCCGCAGGATCGCCCGCGTCAGCCGGAGGTCGTGGCACCGGTCGACGCGCATCCCGTGGGCCAGCAGCCAGCCGTAGCGCGGCGCGGTGTCGGCCCAGACCCAGCGGGGATTCTCGAGCTCGAGGGCCTCGACGGCCTCGACGAGGTCGTCGCCCTCGAGGGTGGTCGCCGGTTCGTCCGGGTCGGCGTTCCCGGTGTCGTCGAGCGAGGTGAGGGTGGCGGAGCTTCGACGGGTTCCGGAGATGACGACGTACACGTCATCCATTGTTGCCGGTGCCGCGGACATCCCCGGTTGCCCCGCCGAGAAAGTCAGTGCAGCCCACCCTAACTAAGTGTAGGCTTACCTTCGTTCCGCTACCCGGCGAGAACCCCACTCTGTGCGCCCCGTCACGCTGCGCGCCTGTTGCAGGAGCCTGACCCCGTTGCTTGCTACTTTTGTGATCGGCCTCCGTGAGGGTCTCGAAGCCGCTTTGATCGTCGGCATCATCGCCGCATTCCTGAAGCGCAACGGGCACTCGCTGAAGTCGATGTGGGTGGGTGTGATCGCCGCTATCGTGCTGAGCGTCGGGGTCGGCGTGGTGCTCGAGGTCATCTCCGTGGGGCTCCCGCAGGCCCAGCAGGAGGGCATGGAGTCGGTCATCGGTGCCGTCGCCGTCGTGATGGTGACCATCATGATCGTGTGGATGTCGAAGCACGCCCGCTACATGCGCTCCGAACTCGAGGAGGTTGCCGGCGACGCACTGGCCCGCGGCTCTGTGGCGGCCCTGGCCGTGATGGCGTTCCTGGCCGTCCTCCGCGAGGGTTTCGAGACGAGCGTGTTCCTGCTGGCCGCGTTCCAGTCGTCGGTGAGCCCGCTGGTGGCCGGCGCCGGCGCTGTTCTCGGCCTGCTCCTGGCTGTGGTGATCGGCTACCTGATCTACCGCGGCGGCATCCGGCTGAACCTCGGCAAGTTCTTCACCGTCACCGGCGTCTTCCTCGTCTTCGTCGCGGCGGGCCTCGTGATGAGCGCTCTCCGCACGGCGCACGAGGCCGGCTGGATCGTCATCGGCCAGGCGGCGACCCTCGACCTCTCCTGGCTCGCGCCCAACGGTTCCGTGCAGGCCGCCCTGGTCACCGGTGTGCTCGGCATCCCCGCGGATCCGAAGGTCATCGAAGTGCTCGGCTGGCTGCTCTACCTCGTGCCGGTGCTGCTGTTCGTGCTCTGGCCGCACGCGCTCCGGCCGGGCATCCGCGCCTACCGCGTGCAGTTCGGCATCGCCGCTGTCGCAGCGGTCGCGGCCGTCGTGCTGTTCATCGCGGTGCCGGCGTCCGGCGGGGCCGCCCTTCCCTCAGCTCCGCTCGCAATCACCTCGGCCGACGGCCAGCAGGTCGGCACAGCCCAACTCGCGACGACCGCCGACGGGTACGAACTCACCTCGACCGTGCAGGGGGTCGCGGCGTCGATCGCACTCGCAGTAGGTGCCTCCACGCCCGAGACGCGGCTGGGCCAGGATGCCCGCACCTGGGCCGTGACGACGCAGACCGTTCCGACGGGCGTGCCGTCGACCGTCACGCTCGACGAGCTCAGCGCGCTGAACGGCGGCCGCACCCCGGTCGGCGTCAACCGCGCCCAGAACCCGGGGCCGTTCACCGTCGCCTGGCAGGTGACCCTCAACGAGCGCGTCTGGGTCGTCGGCGACACGCTGCTCGACGCCACGAGCGATGCGGTCACGACGCTGAGCCTCTCGGACGGAGGCCTCACGGCGCCGCGCACGGTCACGGTGAGCTCGGCGACAGGGGCCGCCACCGGCAGTGCCGCCACGACCAGCGGGGGTACCGCGGCCCCCGAGTCGATCTCGTGGACCGTGGATGCCCAGCAGGCCGACCTCGTATCCGCAGCGCTCTCAGACCGGGCCGCCGCCGCCGACGAGGCCGCCCTGTTCAAGTTCTACCTGCCGCTCGTGCTCGCCGTGGCAGCGATCGTTTTCGCCCTGTTCGGTGCACGCGGGCTCCGCGCTGTGAAGCGCAGCGGCGCGGCGCCGGGCCAACCCGCGGCCGGCCCCGACCCAGACCACGCCGATGGCACCGGACCTGCGAATGCCGGCACGGCCGGCCCCGCTGCCGGCACCCCCGTTGCCGGCACCCCCGTTGCCGGCACCCCCGTTGCCGGCACCCCTGGCCCCGACCACCCCGTTGCAGACGCAGCCGGCCCGGGCGAGGGTCCGAGCATCCAGAACCCCGGCGAACGCACCACCGTCTCTGCCCACAGCTGACCCGAAGAGGAACACCATCGTGACCCACAGAACCCTGCCCGCCCGCCGCGCCGCGAAGTATGTCGTGCTGACCGGACTGGTCGCCGGGAGCATGCTGCTCGCGGGCTGCGCCGGCACCGCATCGACCGGCACGAGCAGTGACAGCGGCACCAGCGCCGCCGCCGGATCCGCCCCCGTGTCGAATGGTGCGGCCCAGGTGAAAGTCACGCTCAGCGGCAACGACTGCGCGATGGACTTCGCCAGTGCCCCGGCCGGTCCCGTCACGTTCGAGATCACGAACTCCGATGCCGCCGGCCTCAGCGAGGTGGAGCTGATGAACGACAAGCGCATCCTCGGCGAACGGGAGAACATCGTCGCCGGCCTCAAGGCCTCCTCGTTCACGGTGACCCTGACCGGCGGCACGTACCAGCTCAACTGCCCGGGGGCGACCACCGAGAACACCGACTTCACCGTGATCGGTGACGCCACCTCGGCTCCGAGCGACGTGCAGGGCCTGCTCGCCGAGGGCACCGTCGGCTACGGCCAGTACGTCGAGGGCCAGGCCGCCAGCCTGGTCGACGCCGTCGCGACTCTCAACACCGCCATCCAGGCCGGCGATGTGGAGGCGGCCAAGACCGCCTACGCCGCGGCCCGCCCGTTCTACGAGCGCATCGAGCCGGTCGCCGAGAGCTTCGCCGACCTCGACCCGCAGGTCGACGCCCGCGTCGCCGACGTCGAACCCGGCACCGAGTGGACCGGCTTCCACCCGATCGAGAAGGACCTCTTCGAGACCGGCGCGATCACCGACGCGACGAAGGCGCTCGGCACGAAGCTCGTCACCGACATCGGCCAGCTGCAGACCCTCACGACGGGCCTCACATACAAGCCGGAGGAACTCGCCAACGGCGCATCCGGCCTGCTCGAAGAGGTGCAGTCCTCGAAGATCACGGGTGAAGAGGAGGCCTACAGCCACATCGACCTCGTCGACTTCGTCGCCAACGTGGAAGGCTCCGAGCAGGCGTTCGAATACCTGAAGCCGGCACTCACCACGATCGACCCTGACCTGACCTCGTCGATCAGCGCCCAGTTCGCCTCGGTCGATGCCCTGCTCGCAACCTACAAGGACGCATCCGCCCCCGGTGGGTACAAGCTGTACGACGAGGCGCTCCGCACCTCGGACGCCCCGAAATTCACGCAGGCCATCCAGGCCCTGCAGGCGCCTCTCGCCCAGATCAGTGAAAAGGTGGCGACTGCCTAAGTGGCCCGCAGAAAGTCGAAGCACGACGGCTCTTCCGACGGCGACGCCCGGTTCCAGAAACCGGCCGGCGCCGCGGGAGGGCCTTCCGGCGTTGCCGGTGAGGCTCCGGATGACCGGGGCGACGCCCCCGCAGAGGCAGGGGTGAGCGGCCCGAAGCCGGGCTTCTCACGCCGGGCCTTCTTCGGCGGCGCCGTCGCCAGCGCGGCCGCGGGCGCTGCGATCGGTGTGACGGCCACGGGACTCTCCGAGCAGGCGGCGAACGCGCAGGCGGGCGGCCAGGGCTCTGCCGCCGGCACGTCGACGGCAGCCGGGGAGACATACCCCTTCTACGGTGAGCACCAGGCGGGCATCCAGACTCCTCCTCAGGACCACCTCGTCTTCATGGTGTTCGACGTCACGACGACCTCCGCCACCGAGCTGCAAGTGATGCTGGCGAAGTGGTCGGCGGCGATCGCGCAGTACACCCAGGGGCTCGCCGTCGGCACCGTCGAGCCCGAGCGGGAGCTTGCTGTGCCCGGCGACACGGGCGAGGCCGCGGGCATGGGTGCGAACCAGTTGACCGTGACCGTCGGTTTCGCGCCGTCGATGTTCGACGGCCGGTTCGGCTGGGCGAAGTACAAGCCGGCCGTGCTGAACGACCTGCCCGCCTTCGCGAGCGACGCGCTCACGCCCGAGTTCACGGGCGGCGACATCTGCGTGCAGGCCTGCGCGAGCGATCCGCAGGTCGCCTACCACGCGATCCGCAACCTCGCGCGGATGGCCCGCACTACCGCGACCACCCGGTGGACCGTGCAGGGCTTCGGCCGGGCATCCAGAAGCGCCGACCAGGCGACGCCCCGCAACCTGATGGGCTTCAAGGACGGCACGCGCAACATCGTGGGCGACGACGAATTCGCCCAGCAGGTCTGGGTCGGCGCCGACAGCGACCAGCAGTGGATGACCGGCGGCACCTACCTCGTCGCGCGCAAGATCCACATGCTGATCGAGACCTGGGACACCGACTACATCGGCGACCAGCACGCGGTCTTCGGGCGCACCAAGATGGAGGGCGCCCCGCTCAGCGGCGCGGCCGAGTTCGACACCCCCGACTTCGCCGCGACCGGCGCGGACGGGAAGTCGGTCATCCCGGCGAACTCCCATGTCGCCCTGGCGGCGCACGAGAACAACGGCGGCACGAAGATCCTGCGGCGCGGGTACAACTTCACCGACGGCATCGACAGCGTCGGGCGTCTGGATGCCGGACTGATGTTCATCTCGTTCCAGCACGACCCCGCGCAGTTCATCGCGCTGCAGCAGAAGCTCGGCTCGATGGACCGGCTCAACGAGTACATCCGGCACGTCGGATCCGGTGTCTTCGCGGTGCCGCCCGGCCTCGCCGCCGCCGGCGACTACTACGGCAAGGCCCTGTTCGCGTAGCAGCGCGTCGCGCCGCGCCGCGCTGTGGGGTGGCGGCCGTCCAGGCCGTCAGCCGCGCTCGATGCGCCGCGCTGTGGGGTGGCGGCCGTCCAGGCCGTCAGCCGCGCTCGATGCGCCGCGCTGTAGGCGGGCGGCCGTTCAGGCCGCGGGCCGCGCTCGCCTACGGGAATGTTCGCGGGGCTGTGGAAGTTGAGGGCCGCCCGTTGCGCGAAGCGAGGGAGCGAACCCCTGTCCGACGGGCCGCTCGCCGAGAGGCCGATCGAAAGTTCGGCGGGGTGGCGTGGCTCAGCTCGCGAGTGTTCCCGGCACTTGGCCGAGCGACGAGGTGAGGTCGGCCACCGCCGACTGCAGCGTCTGCCTCTGCTCTTCGCTGAGCGTGTCGTAACCGGGGAAGGAGATTCCTGTCCGCAGCCCGTTCAGCTCACCCTCGGCCGCTTCGAACCGGTGGTCGAGCGTGGTGGCGAGGGCTGCGTTCTGCGTGACGAGGATCGGCCGGAGCCCGGAGAACACCTCACGCGCACCGTCGATGTAGGCCTGCAGGTCGGAGAGGTCGGAGTGCGAGTGCGGCTCCGCCAGCCCGGCGGCTGCGGCGGTGGCGCGGCCGTTCATCAGCGCCGCGACGCCCGCCGCCTGTTCCTCGACGCTCGGACGCAGCCCGGCGACAGCGCTCGAGAGTGCCTTCGTGTCGGTCAGCAGTTGGTCTCCGCGGGTCTTCCGCGTGTCGGATGTCGCGGCCGCAGCCGCGCCTTCCGGTGCGGGATCCGAGCCGCCGAACAGGTCAGCCTCCACGGCGTGCCATCCCGGGTACACCCCGGGGCAGTCGCAGGTCGCCAGCTGCGAGTCGAGCGACGCATCGAGCTCGGGGAACGCGGCCGCACCGCCGAGCATCCGGTTGTAGAAGACGCGCGTCGGCGCGTACAGGGAGCGCGCCAGTTCGTCGTCACCGGACTCGTACGCCGCAACGAACTCGGCGGTTCCGGCCTCGAGGGTGAAGGCCTGCCGCCGGAGGTACTCACCGAAGTCGACGCTCGAGAGGCTCAGCTGCCTCGTGATGAAAGCCTGCTGGCTGAGCGGTTTCGCAGCGGCCGCTGCCGCCGCCTCGCCGGGAGAGGAGGCGGTGCATCCCGTCAGCGCGAGAAGGAGAGCGGCACCCGCGGCGAACACAGCGAGCCCGGCCGTCTGGCGGGAGGGAGAGTGAGGCACGAACGGGCTCCGTCGGTGGTGGAGGACAGCGGGGTGGAACGACATCGTTGTCCTCAGGCAAGGTTACAAGTGTTCAGGATGCCCCGGTACATTGGTGCGACAACGAAAGGCGATTGTGATGTCAGACGTGCACGCCCCGGCGGCCCCTGCAGCCCGGGAGCCCGCGGCAGACCAGCCGGCGCCAGACCAGCCGGCGGCAGACCAGCCCGTGGGGGAGTCCGTCGTCGTGCGGATCGCGAGCTGGGTCATCGGCCTGCTGCTCGGTGTCGTCTTCGGCATGCTGGGAACCGTCGTGCACCAGTCCACGATCAGCTTCTTCGGCCTGTTCGACCTGCCGATCGGGCTCATCCTGGCGATCGCGGCTGTCATCTGCCTGCTCGTGGGGCTCCGCCTCATCCTGCCGTCGAGGCTCATCGCGTTCCTCGCCGCTCTGGGGCTGGTGGGCATCGTGGCCGTACTGACGCTGCCGAGCCCCGGCGGGTCGATCCTCGTGCCCGCCGACGAGCACGGCTACGGCTACACGTGGACTTTCGCCCCCACCGTGATCGCCCTCGTGGTGCTGGCCTGGCCGCGGCTGGCGCGGAGGCAGCGGTCCGGGCATCCGGAACCCGTGCCCAGCAGCCAGGCAGTTCCCCCCTCCGACGCCGCATAGACTGGAAGCTGCTCGTTTCGGAAGGATCTCACCACCGTGACCTATGTCATCGCCCTGCCGTGTGTCGACGTCAAAGACCGCGCATGTATCGACGAATGCCCCGTCGACTGCATCTACGAGGGTGAACGTTCGCTCTACATCCACCCCGACGAATGCGTCGACTGCGGTGCCTGCGAACCGGTCTGCCCCGTCGAGGCGATCTACTACGAAGACGACCTGCCCGAAGAATGGGCCGACTACTACAAGGCCAACGTCGAGTTCTTCACCGACATCGGCTCGCCCGGTGGGGCTGCGAAGGTCGGTGTGATCGCGAAGGACCACCCGGTCATCTCGGCGCTCCCGCCGCAAGAGAGCCACGTCTAGAAGGTGGCGCTCGGCTCCCTGCCCGACTACCCGTGGGACGCGATGACCCCGTTCGCCGCGAAGGCGAGAGCCCACCCGCGCGGGATCGTCGACCTGTCGATCGGTTCACCCGTCGATCCGACGCCCGACGTCGTTCGTGCGGCGCTTGCGGCGGCGACGGATGCCCACTCCTATCCGGCGACCGCGGGGAGCCCTGAGCTCCGGCACGCGATCGTGGCGTGGTTCGAGAGGCGCCGCGGCGTCACGGGGCTCACTGACACGCAGGTGCTGCCGACCATCGGCTCGAAGGAGCTCGTGGCCTGGCTGCCGTTCATGCTGGGGCTCGGTGAGGGCGACGTGGTCGTGCATCCCCGGGCCGCCTACCCGACGTACGAGATCGGCGCGACCATCGCGGGGGCCCGCTCGTTCGCCTCCGACGATCCGTCAGAGTGGCCCGCCGCGACGAAGCTCGTCTGGCTCAACTCGCCCGGCAACCCCGACGGCGCGGTTCTGGATGCCGCGCACCTCCGCCTGGCGGTGGAACGCGCCCGCGCGCTCGGAGCCACGATCGCGAACGACGAGTGCTACGCCGAGCTCGGCTGGGACGGGGAGTGGGCGGCATCCCCGGTGCCGAGCATCCTCGACCCGGCTGTCGTGACGGGGGAGGACGGCGTGGTCGACCTGACGGGCGTGCTCGCGGTGTACTCGCTCAGCAAGCAGTCGAACCTCGCCGGCTACCGCGCCGCGTTCGTGGCGGGCGACGAGGTGCTCGTGGAGCGTCTGCTGACGGTGCGGAAGCACGCTGGCATGATCCCGCCGGCACCCGTGCAGACGGCGATGATCGCCGCCCTCGGCGACGACGGGCACGTGGCACACCAGAAGGAGCTCTACCGGGCTCGCCGCGACATCCTGAAGCCCGCGCTCGAGGCAGTGGGCTTCAGGATCGACCGGAGCGAAGCGGGACTCTACCTCTGGGCGACCGAGGAACGGGACGCCTGGCAGAGCATCGAACGGCTCGCCGCTCTCGGCATCCTGGCCGGGCCCGGGCCGTTCTACGGCGACCACTTCCCCCAGCACGTGCGGTTCTCACTCACCGCGACCGACGAACGGATCAGAGAGGCCGCCGAACGGCTGGCTTCGCCCAGTGCTTTAGGCTGAGTGTGCACATCACGAATCTCAAGGAGGCGCCGTGGGCGACACCGACCAGGCTGCAGGCGCTGAGCAGAAGGCTCCCGCGCAGAACGCTCCCGAGCAGGAAACCCCCGCACAGAAGGCGACGCTGACGTTCCCCGGCGGCACGGCGGAGTTCCCGATCCTCACGAGCGCCGATGGTGCGTCATCCGTCGACATCTCGACGTTCACGAAGCAGACCGGGCTCACCACCCTCGACTACGGATTCGTCAACACCTCCGCCACCCGCTCGACCATCACCTACATCGACGGCGACAAGGGCATCCTGCGGTACCGCGGCTATCCGATCGACCAGATCGCCGAGAACTCGACCTACCTCGAGACGGCCTGGCTGCTCATCTACGGCGAGCTGCCGACCGCTTCGCAGCTGGAGAAGTTCGACAGCGAGATCCGTCACCACACGCTGCTGCACGAAGACCTGAAGCGCTTCTTCGACGCGCTGCCGCACAACGCGCACCCGATGTCGGTGCTGTCGGCCGGCATCTCGGCGCTGTCGACCTACTACCAGGACTCGCTCGACCCGCGGAACCCCGAGCACGTCGAGATCTCGACCATCCGCCTGCTGGCGAAACTGCCGGTGATGGCGGCCTACGCGCACAAGAAGAGCCTCGGGCAGGCGTTCCTCTACCCCGACAACAGCCTGAGCTTCATCGACAACTTCCTGCGCCTGAACTTCGGCACGATGGCCGAGCCGTACGTGGCGAACCCGGTGCTGTCGAAGGCGCTCGAGCGCCTGCTGATCCTGCATGAAGACCACGAGCAGAACGCCTCCACGTCGACCGTGCGCCTGGTCGGTTCGACAGAGGCCAACATGTTCGCGTCGATCTCGGCCGGCATCAACGCGCTGTACGGTCCGCTGCACGGCGGGGCGAACGAGGCCGTGCTCACGATGCTGGCGCAGATCCGCGACTCCGGCGAGGGTGTGGAGAAATTCGTCGAGCGGGTCAAGAACAAGGAGGCGGGCATCCGCCTCATGGGCTTCGGCCACCGCGTCTACAAGAACTACGACCCGCGGGCGAAGCTCGTGAAGGAGGCGGCCGACGAGGTGCTGGCCGCCCTCGGCGTGAAAGACGACCTGCTCGACATCGCCAAGGAGCTCGAGGCGATTGCGCTGGCCGACGACTACTTCATCTCCCGGCGCCTGTACCCGAACGTCGACTTCTACACCGGCGTGATCTACAAGGCGATGGGCTTCCCGACGCGCATGTTCACCGTGCTCTTCGCGATCGGGCGCCTGCCCGGCTGGATCGCGCACTGGCGTGAGATGCAGACCGACCCGGCCACGAAGATCGGCCGCCCGCAGCAGCTCTACCTGGGCAGCCCCGAGCGCGCCTGGCCGACCGACCGCTAGCGCACCGCGCGCTAGGTCAGGCGTGCAGGGTCTCGTTGAGGGTCACGCCGGCACCGGTGCGGTTCAGCACCTCGACGGCGCCCGTGAGCGAGTTGCGGCGGAAGAGCAGGTTCGCCCGGCCCGAGAGTTCGACGGCCTTGACGCTCGGCGTCGAGCCGTCGGGGCGGGGTGCGGCACCGACGAGGCGCACCTTCGTTCCGGCCGTCACGTAGAGCCCGGCCTCGACGACCGAGTCGTCGCCGATCGAGATGCCGATACCCGAATTCGCCCCGAGCAGGGCGCGTTCGCCGATCGAGACGCGCTGTGTTCCGCCGCCCGAGAGGGTGCCCATGATGGATGCCCCGCCCCCGACATCCGACCCGTCGCCGACGACGACGCCTTGCGAGATGCGGCCCTCCACCATCGAGGTGCCGAGGGTTCCGGCGTTGAAGTTCACGAAGCCCTCGTGCATCACCGTGGTGCCGGGGGCGAGGTGCGCGCCGAGGCGCACGCGCGAGGCATCCGCGATGCGCACGCGGTCGGGGCTGACGTAGTCGGTGAGGCGCGGGAACTTGTCGATGCTGTGCGCGGCGATGCCGTGCCGCTGGAGCGACGGGCGCAGGCGGTCGAAGTCGGCGGGGAGCACGGGGCCGGCGTTCGTCCAGACCACGATCGGCAGGTGCCCGAAGAGACCGTCGAGGTTGATCGTGTTGGGGGCGACGAGCAGGTGGGACAGCAGATGCAGACGGAGGTACGCGTCGGGCGTCGACGCGGGCGGGTCGGCGAGGGTGATCTTCGTCGTCACGACCTCGACGGCGACGTTCCGGCGGGCATCCGGTGTCGCCTGCTCCGCGAGCCCACGGGGAAAGGATGCCGCCGCATCGGCGTCGCCCACGGTGCCGAGGCGGGGCGACGGGTACCAGGTGTCGAGTACTGTGCCGTCACCTGCGGTTGTGGCGAGGCCGTGGCCCCAGGCCAGCGTCGGCCGTGTGTCGTTCGAAGTCATGGCTCAAGGGTAGCGGCGGTGGGCAGACGCGCACTCACAGCGGATGCGCGGGTGCTCCCATAAACTGGGGGGCATGCCGGAGACCCCCACCACGATCATCCCGCTCGACCTGGCGGCCACCTCCGTCGACATCACCCGCCAGCTCGTCGACATCCACTCGGTCTCGGGTGACGAGGGGCCGCTCGCCGACGCGATCGTGGCCAGTCTCGCGGATGCCCAGCACCTGGAGATCATCCGCGACGGTGACACGGTCGTCGCCCGCACGAACTTCGGGCGGGCCCAGCGCGTCGTCATCGCCGGCCACATCGACGTGGTTCCCGAGAACGACAACGTGCCGAGCCGGTACGAGACGATCGACGGCGACGAGTACCTCTGGGGCCGCGGCACGGTCGACATGAAGGCCGGCGTCGCCGTGCAGCTGAAGCTCGCCGCCGAGCTCACCGACCCCCGCGTCGACATCACGTGGATGTGGTACGACCACGAGGAGGTCTCGGCGGCCCTCAACGGGCTCGGCCGGCTCGCCGCGAACCGGCCCGACCTGTTCGTGGGTGACTTCTCGATCCTCGGGGAACCGTCGAACAGCCAGATCGAGGGTGGCTGCAACGGCAACCTCCGCATCGAGGTGCGGGCCTTCGGCAAGCGTTCCCACTCCGCCCGGGGGTGGGTGGGGTCGAACGCGATCCACAAACTCGCACCGGTGCTCGACACGCTCGCCGCCTACGAAGCGCGCGAGGTGGAGGTCGACGGGCTCGTCTACCGCGAGGGCCTGAACGCCGTGGGCATCAGCGGGGGAGTTGCGGGCAACGTGATCCCGGATGAAGCGATGGTGCACATCAACTACCGGTTCGCCCCGAACCGTTCGGGCGAGGAGGCCATCGCGCACATGCACGATCTCTTCGGCGACTACGAGATCACCGTGGTCGACCTCGCGGAGGGCGCCCGTCCGGGGCTCGACGCCCCGCTGGCGCAGGAGTTCCTGGCGGCCGTCGGCGGCGAGGCGAAGCCCAAGTACGGCTGGACCGACGTCGCCCGGTTCTCGGCCCTCGGCATCCCGTCGGTGAACTTCGGCCCCGGCGACCCGATGAAGGCCCACGCCGACGACGAACGGGTGCTCACCAGCCAGATCACGTCATGCGAGCAGGCCCTGCGGGTCTGGCTCTCGAAGTCGTGATCGACGGGCTCGCATGATCGACCAGACGGGTGTGACCGGGCAGCCCGGCGCGAAGGGCTCGAGCGAAGCGGGCAGAGCGGGCGCCGTCGCCGAGAAGAGCGGACGGGCATCCTCACCGGCCGCCCCGAGGCTCGCCCGGTGGTGGGGCTCCTGGTGGATGACCGTGCTGCTCATCTACGTCGCGGCCCGAGCGGCAACCACCATCATGCTGCTCGTGCTCGCGAGCGTGCAGGGCAAGAACCCCTGGACGGCCGCCCAGCCCTCCTACTGGGACTACGCCTCCATCTGGGACGGCACCTGGTACAAGATCATCGCGTACTGGGGCTATCCGTCCACCTTGCCCATCGGCACCTCGGGGCACGTCGAGCAGAACGCCTGGGCGTTCCTCCCGGGGTACCCGTTCCTGATCCGCGGTCTCACCACGGTCACCGGGGTGCCGTGGGAGTACATGACGGTGTTCGTGTCGCTGGTCTGCGGCGCCGGCGCGGCCCTCGTGTTCTACAAACTGATGCGGCTCACCCTGCCGCAGGGCACGTCGATGTTCGCCGTGCTGCTGTTCTGCATCGCACCCGTGTCTCCGATGTTCCAGGTCGCGTACGCCGAATCGATGTACCTGTTCCTGCTGATGGTGGCCCTCTACCTGCTGGTGCGGCGGAAGTACGTGTGGCTCTTCCCCGTCGTGCTCGTGATGTCGTTCACCCGGCCGAGCGGTCTCGCGTTCGCGCTCGCGCTGGGCTTCCACATCGTGCACCGGTGGTGGATCCGGGAACGGGAGCCGTTCCCTCTCCGGGAGCGCGTGCTCTCGATCGCCGTCACGGTCTTCAGCATCGTGGTCGGCCTGCTCTGGACCGTCATCGCCTGGGCCGCGACCGGCTACTCCCAGGCTTACACCGAGACGGAACTCGCCTGGCGGGCCGCCTACATCGGCTACAGCCACCTGGTGCCCTTCGCCTCCTGGATCCAGGGCGGCAACTGGTGGCTCGGCGTGCCGACCGGCGCGGTGGTGGTCGTACTGCTCGTGCTCGCCTTCGGCCTGTTCATGGCCACCCGCGGGGTGCGACGCATCGCCCTCGACCTGAGGCTGTGGGTGATCGCGTACGCCCTCTACCTGCTCGCCGTCTTCTTCCCGCAGTCGAGCATCTTCCGCCTGCTGATGCCGCTCTTCCCGCTGCTCGGGGTGGTGGCGCTACCGAAATCGCGCATCTACCGCACGATCATCGTGATCGTTTTCCTGGCGGCCCAGTGGGGCTGGCTGCTGATCTGCTGGGGCGTCGACGGATCCGACTGGACCCCGCCGTGACCCGCTTCCGGAGCAGTCGCCGAGCAGCCTCCGGGCAGCCGCTGGGCGGCCGTTGGTTCAAGACACTGCTGTGAATGAACGATAATAGAGATACGACACCACGGAAGGGGAGCCGCATGGCCGCCATGAAACCCAGAACCGGCGACGGACCGATGGAGGCTGTCAAAGAAGGACGCCTCATCATTGTCCGCGTGCCACTCGAAGGAGGCGGCAGGCTTGTGGTCTCCGTCAACGACGCAGAGGCCCGGGAGCTTCACGACGCGCTAGCCGGAGTTGTGGCACCCGCCTGACGCACACCGAACGAAGCCCCCGCTGCTCCTGTCTTCCAGGAGCGACGGGGGCTTTGTTCGTTGGGCCGTTCAGCCTGATCGACGTCGGATGCTCAGCCGAGCACCTTCGTGATCTGGAGCAGTCCGTCGCCGATCGGCGACAGGGCGGTGATGACCGCGCTCGACTGCGAGAGTTCGCTGAGCAGGGACCGGAAGTCGGCGACGGTGTCGTCGCGCTGCACCGGATCCGCCACCCTGTCGCGCCAGAGCGCATGCGGCACAGCTACGGTGCCGCCCACCCGCACGAGACGGAGCCCGTGCTCGACGTACTCGATCACGGATTCCGGGTCGGCGTCGACGAGCACCAGGTCGTAGGAGCCCTCGTTCATGCGCGGCAGCACGTCTTTCGCCCGACCGGTGATGAGCCGGATGCGGTTGGCCGCGACGCCCGAGGCTGTGAACGCTGCGCGGGCGGACTGCTGCCGGTCGACCTCGGTGTCGATCGACGTGAGGGTGGCCGCGGGGGCTCCCGCGAGCATCCAGAGCCCGGAGACGCCGAGGCCGGTGCCGATCTCGACGATAGAGCGGGCGGCAGCCGCACCAGCGAGCACAGCGAGCTGCGCGCCGATGCCGGGGCTCACCGATTCGACGCCGAGTTCACCCGCGTGGGCGCGGGCCTCGACGATCACCGCCGGCTCCGTCACGATGTCTTCGGCGTACTTCCAGTTGGTCTCTTTCGACACAGGTAATGACCTCCGCGTTCAGCTTAGGGGCCGCGCCGCGACCAGCCCTGCTGCCCCACGACGGCATTTCGCGATTCGGAGCATTTCGTCAAGTAGGGTGTACACATGTTCGGGTTGACGTTCGAGAAGCTCATCATCATCGGGGTTGTTGCCGCGTTCGTGATCGGTCCTGAGCGCCTGCCGCACTACGCCTCCGTGCTGGCGAAGTTCGTGCGCCAGCTCCGCGACTTCACCAACGGTGCGAAGAACCGGATGAAGGAGGAGATGGGGCCCGACTTCGACGAGGTCGAGTGGAAGAAGCTCGACCCGCGCCAGTACGATCCCCGCCGGATCATCCGCGACGCTCTGCTCGACGATCCGGCCGAGCCGGCGACGGCGCCCGTCAAACCGTCGGCGCCGATGGCTGCTTCGGTGAAGGCCGCGCAGGCTCCGGGCGGCGCCGCTGCAATGGCCGCGGGTGCCGCCGGTGCTGCGGGCTCGGTGAGCCTCGACAAAGACGCTCCGGTCGACGCCCTCGCCCTGTCGCTCGCCGAAGACGCCGCGTTCGACGACGGACCCGGTGTGTCGCTGTCTGTGCCGGTGAGTGACGTGCCGTCGGGCGACGCGCTCTCCGGCGACGCCAGCCCCGACTACCTCTCGGGCCGCAAGTCGGAGGCGCGTCTCGCCGCTGCCCAGCCGGCCATGGCCGCCCCGTTCGACACCGAGGCGACCTGACCGCAGGCGTCAGCCGCTACCGGTTGACCGGCGTCATGTCCGCGTAGCGGTCACCGACCGGGGCCGCGACGGCGTCGAGCGCCGCGAGCTGCGCCTCCGTGAGCACCAGGGCGTCGGCGGCCGTGTTCTCCTCGAGGTACGACACCCGCTTCGTGCCCGGGATCGGCGCAATGTCGTCACCCTGCGCGAGCAGCCAGGCGAGTGCGACCTGGCCGGGCTTCGCCCCGAGTTCCGCCGCGACAGCATCCACCTGTTCGACGATCCGGATGTTCGCCGCGAGGTTCTCGCCTTCGAACCGCGGGTTGTTCCGCCGGAAGTCCTTCTCGTCGAGCTGGTCGAGCGAACGGATCGTGCCGGTGAGGAACCCCCGCCCAAGCGGCGAGTACGGCACGAAGCCGATGCCGAGCTCCCGCACGGTGGGCAGGATCTCGGCCTCCGGATCCCGCGACCAGAGCGAGTACTCGGTCTGCAGTGCGGTCACCGGATGCACGGCGTGCGCCCGGCGGATCGTCTCGGGCGCGGCCTCACTCAGGCCGATGTAGCGGATCTTTCCCTCGGCTACGAATTCCGCCAGCGCGCCGACGGTCTCCTCGATCGGAACCTTCGGGTCCATCCGGTGCTGGTAGTAGAGGTCGATGTGGTCGGTGCCGAGCCGCTTCAGCGAGCCTTCGAGGGCGAGGCGGGCGTTCTCCGGACGGCCGTCGAGGCCCCGGCTCCCGTCGCCCAGGTGCTGGATGAAGCCGAACTTGGTTGCGATCGTGACCTCGTCGCGGTGCGCGGCCAGGGCCTTGCCGACGAGTTCCTCGTTCGTGAACGGGCCGTAGATCTCCGCCGTGTCGAAGAAGGTCACGCCGAGCTCGAGGGCACGGTGGATCGTCGCGATCGAACCCTGCTCGTCGGTGCCGTGACCCGTGTAGAAGTCGCTCATTCCCATGCAGCCGAGACCGAGGCGGGAGACCTCGGGGCCGTTCGTGCCGAGTGTGATGGTGTGCATACTTCGAGCCTACGCTCGCCGCCCGCCCCCCTCCTCCTACTCCCTCCTACTCCCTCCTCCTTCCTTCCCTCCCTCCCTCCGCCCCGAAGGGTCCCATATCGCGCCAACGGTGACCGCGCACCGCGATATGGGACCCTTCGAGTGCGGTGTCAGTGCGCACGGCCTCGGGAGACGGCCGAAGCGACGCGGCGGCGCAGAATCTCCGAAATGTGTTCGGTGGTCCGGCGGGGGAAGTCGAAGAGCCCCTCCTTCCGCACGCGGATGACATGCCAGTCGTCGAGGTGGAACCGCTCCAGTCGCGTCGCATCCTTCTCGTATTGCCTGTCATTCGTGCGGTGCTGCTGGCCGTCGTATTCGACGATGACCCTGGCCTCCCGGAAGACGAGATCTGCCCGGCCGATCCTTCTGCCGGTCGAATCACAGAGTTCCGGATTCACCTCGGGTTTTGGCAACCCGGCCCTGTGGAGGAGGAGACGCAGCAGGCTCTCCGGGCGCGATTCCGCCCTACCATTCATCAGCGCCAGGGCCACTCTCGCTCGGTTCACGCTGGGGCCGCGGGCACTTCTGGCATGCGCTTCGAGTTCCGCGAGCGTGACGTAGGGGCGACGGTCTCCTCGAACCGGGTGGACCGGACGGTGGATCAGGTGGTCGCCGAGCGCCACGAGCTCGTCGAGGGAGAGGAGCTGAGCCGCTCCGAACCAGGTGGTTGTCGGGTCGGTGACGGGGAGCCCACGTCGGATGACCATCGGTGATGGTGGGAGCGTGTGGCCGACGGTGCCGCGAGCTCGGCGAGCCCTGGCGGGGTCGGGGACGGCGACATGCAACGGTGCGGTGGTGAAGCTTCTGGGCAGCGCGGCTCCCCAGAGCAGGGCGGCGGTGGTGTGGGAGAAGCGTTCGCCGGGCCTGAGCACGGTGGCGAAGGCGTGGCACCGCGCGACTGCTTCGCGGACGAGTCGGTCTTCATCGCCGGGCTGGCGGCCGGCTCCTGCGGAGGTGTGCACCCCGTGGAACGGCGCGCGGAGGTCTGCGCTCCGGAGGCGTCCAGCTCCGACGCCGAGTCTGTGTGCGGTCCGGTTCGTGAAGGGGATGCCCGTCAGCGCGGCGGGCAGGGGCTTGAGTTCTGGCATGCGAACACCCTGCCGGGCTTCCAGAGGCGTCGTGCACCGTTTTCCACAGGGTGAACGTCAGCGAGGGGACGCATATCGCGCCACCCCTCCCCGTTGGCGCGATATGCGTCCCTTCGGAGGGGCGCGGAAGGAGGGGAGGAGGGGCGCGGGGGGAGGGGCGCGGGAGGAGGGGCGGAGGGGTGCGGGAGGAGGGCAGGCGGAGAGAGGGGAGGGCCGGGTCAGGCGGGGGTGACGCCGAGGCGGCGGCCGGCCAGGCCGCGGCCGCGCGACGCGAGCTTCGCCGCGATGGCGAGGATGGCGGCGGCCGCGGGGTCCGCCGGGTCTGAGAGCACGATCGGCACACCCGTGTCGCCGCCGGTGCGGAGCCCCACGCTGAGCGGGATCGATGCCAGCAGTTCGACCGCGGCATCCGGAGCCTGCCCCACCGAGAGCCGCCGCGCCACCTCGGCCCCGCCGCCCGACCCGAACACGTCGAGCACCGAGCCGTCGGGTTGCGGAAGCCCGGCCATGTTCTCGATGACGCCGACGATGCGCTGCCCGGTCTGGCGGGCGACGACGCCGGAGCGTTCGGCGACGTCGGCGGCCGCCGGCTGCGGCGTCGTCACCACGAGAACCTCAGCGTGCGGGAGCAGCTGCCCGACCGAGATCGCGACGTCACCGGTGCCGGGCGGCAGGTCGAGCAGCAGGATGTCGAGGTCGCCGAAGTACACGTCGGTCAAAAACTGCTGGATCGTGCGGTGCAGCATCGGCCCGCGCCAGGCGACGGCGGCGTTGTCGTCGACGAACATGCCGATCGAGATGACCTTCACCCCGTAGCCGACCGGCGGCAGGATCATCTCGCCGACCCGCGTCGGCTTCTGTGCGACCCCGCCTTCGGTCAGCCCCAGGATGCCCGGGATCGAGAACCCGTAGACATCGGCGTCCACGATGCCCACGCGCAGCCCGCTGGCCGCCAACGCCACGGCGAGGTTCGCGGTCAGCGTCGACTTGCCCACCCCGCCCTTGCCGCTCGTCACGGCGATCACGCGGGTGAGGGAGTCCGGCCCGAAGGGCATCGCGCGCGCGCCGCCCGGTCCGCGGAGCCTCTCGGTGAGGGCGTTCCGCTGCTCGCGGGTCATCACACTGATCTGGATGTCGGCACCCGACACGCCCGCCACGCCGAGTGTGGCTGCCCTGACGTCCCGTTCGATCGTGTCGGCTGCCGGGCATCCGACGATCGTCAACTTCACAGCGACCGATGCCCGCCCGTCGACGTCGACCGTCACGTCGCCGACCATGTCGAGTTCGGTGATGGGTTTCCGGATCTCCGGATCCAGTACCCGCCCGAGCGCCCGTCGAACGTCGTCGGCGAGCGTGGGGGAGTGCTCAGGCACCAGCGGTCGCCTGGCCGGTCGTGGACTGCTCCGCGTCATCCGCGGTCAGCTCCTCGAGCAGGGCGCGGAGCTCCGCGCGGATGAAGTCCTTGCTCGCCATGTCCTGCATCGCGAGCCGCAACGCGACGACCTCGCGGGCGAGGTATTCGGTATCGGCGAGGTTCCGCTCGGCGCGCTGCCGGTCCTGCTCGATCTGTACACGGTCGCGGTCGTCCTGCCGGTTCTGCGCGAGCAGGATGAGGGGCGCCGCGTAGGAGGCCTGCAGGCTCAGGATGAGCGTGAGGGCCGTGAAGCCGATGGCGGCGGAGTCGAACCGGAGGTCGGCCGGACCGTACGTGTTGAACCCGATCCAGATGAGCACGAAGACCGTGAGGATGACGAGGAACCACGGGGTGCCCATTCCCCGCGCAATGGCTTCGGTGCTGCGGCCGAACCGGTCCCGGCTGGCGCGACCGGGACGATTGCGGGTGGGCAGTACTCCGCTCCGGAGGCCTTTGGGCGCGTCGAGCCGGGTGTTGGATGCACGGGTGGGCGAGTTACGAGCCATTGCCGATTCTCCTCTCGTGGGCCGTTCCGGGCCTCAGTTGGCCGGTTCCGGCCGAAGGTACCTTGATCTGGCCGCCCGCCGGGCTGCCGGTAAGGGGTCTCGCCTGCAGGGAGGGCGCCGTTCGCCTCGCGAGCCGGTCGTCGCCCTCGTGACTTCGCCAGTCGTCGGGCAGCAGGTAGTCGAGAACATCGTCAATTGTCACCACCCCGACAAGTCGGTGGTTCTCATCGACCACGGGAACAGACACGAGATTGTAACTCGCGAGGATGCGGGAGACCTCCGCGGCGCTGGTCTCGGCGGTGACCGCCTCGAGACCGTCGTCGACGAGGGAACCCAGCCGTTCGTGAGGCGGGTAGCGGAGCATCCGCTGGAAGTGCACCATGCCGAGGAAACGCCCGGTCGGCGGCTCGTAGGGGGGCAGCGTGACGCAGATCGCGGCGCCGAGCGCGGGCGCGAGTTCGTGACGACGGATGAGGGCGAGCCCCTCCGCCACGGTGGCGTCCGCCGAGACGATGATCGGTTCGGTGGTCATCAGTCCACCTGCCGTGTCGGGGGCGTAGGCGAGCAGCATGCGCACATCGTCGGCCTCTTCGGGCTGCATGAGCTTCAGGAGCTCCTCGCCGCGCGCCTCGGAGAGCTGCGCGATGAGGTCGGCCGCGTCATCCGGCTGCATCTGGTCGAGAACGTCGGCCGCGCGGGTGTCGTCGAGCTGGTTCATGATCTCGACCTGCTCGCTCTCGGGCATCTCCTCGAGAACGTCGGCGAGCCGGGCGTCGGGCAGCTCACCGGCCACTTCGAGCATCCGGAGCTGCGGCAGGTCCATCAGCGTGTTCGCGAGGTCGGCGGGCTTCATGTCGGCGTAGGTCGCGATGAGCTGCTCTGCCGACTGGGACTCGCCGGTCTGGCCGAGCTCCAGCACCTCGTTCCAGGCCGCGAAGACCGTCGGGCCCTTGGCGAACGGGCTGGCCCCCGTCTTCGGGCGGCGGAGGAAGACCTGCGACACGCTCCACTCGCCGGGCCCCGACTGTTCGATGGCGACATCCTCGATCGTCGCCTGCCCGGAGCCGTCGGTGAACCGCACGCGGCGCCCGAGGATCTCGGCGATCACCCGCACCTCACCGCCGCGCTGCTCGAAGCGGCGCACGTTCATCAGCCCGGTCGTGATGATCTGCCCGCTGCCGACGCTCGTGACGCGGCCGATGCTCACGAAGACGCGGCGCTTGCCGGGGATCTCGACGATCAGCCCGACGAGCCGCGGCGACAGGCCGTTGCGGTACACCACGAGCACGTCGCGCACCTTGCCGAGGCGGTCGCCGGCAGGGTCGAAGACGGTGCACCCGGCCAGTCGGGCGACGAAGACTCTGGTGGCACTCACGGTACTAACTTAGACCGTCAGGCTGGGCGGGGAGCAGCCGGGCGCACAGGCGCTCCGAGGGGTGGGCGTGGGAGAATGGATGCTGTGACCAACCCACTCTCACGGCCCGGCCGATCGAACCCCCTGTCACCGCGCATCCCGCGGGGTGACGTCGTCGCGACATATGAGACCTACGAGGAAGCGCAGCAGGCGGTGGACCTCCTCGCCCGCGAGGACTTTCCGGTCGCGCAGCTCTCGATCGTCGGCAGCGAGCTGAAGAGCGTCGAGAACGTCACGGGCAAGCTGAGCTACGGGCGCGCCGCCGCGGCGGGCGCGGTCAGCGGGGCCTGGCTCGGGCTCTTCCTCGGGCTGCTGCTCATCATCTTCCAGCCGGCGGCCTCGTCGCTCCCGTTCCTCGGCGCAGCGGTGCTGATCGGGGCGGGTTTCGGCATGCTGTTCCGCATCGTGTCGTACACGCTGACCCGCCGCCGACGCGACTACACGTCGACGATGCAGGTCATCGCCTCCAGGTACGACGTGGTGGCCGACACGGAGGTCGCGAACCGGGCCCGCAACATCGTCAGCCCCGGCCAGGGCTGGGGCCAGGCGGCGTTCACCTCGCCGCCCGCCGCTGCGCACCCGTCGGACCCGCCGCCCGCCGCGGCAGAGCCGACGCCCGCTCCCGGCCAGCCTGCCCCGGAGCAGCCGACCGCCTAGCCGGCTGCTCCCGCCGCGCTCATCGTGCCGCGCTGGGGGCGAGCGCCGTTCAGGCGCCCGCCGCGCTCACCCAAGCCTCGACCTCGTCGGCGGTGCGGGGGATGGCCGCCGAGAGGTTCTCCGCGCCGGTGGCCGTGACGAGGATGTCGTCTTCGATGCGCACGCCGATGCCCCGGAAGGACTCCGGCACCGTCAGGTCGTCGGGCTGGAAGTAGAGCCCCGGCTCGATCGTGAACACCATGCCCGCCTCGAGCACTCCGTCGAGGTACATCTCGCGCCGGGCCTTGGCGCAGTCGTGCACGTCGAGCCCCAGGTGGTGGCTCGTGCCGTGCACCATGTAGCGGCGGTGCTGCTGGTTCTCGGGCTCGATCGCCTCTTCGGCCGTCACCGGCAGCAGGCCCCACTCGGCCGTCTTCCGTGCGATCACACCCATCGCCGTGGCGTGGATCTCTCGGAACCGGATGCCCGGCCGCACGATGGCGAACGCGGCGTCTGCGGCCTCCCGAACGGCTTCGTAGATCATCCGCTGCTCGTCGCTGAACCGGCCGCTGACCGGCAGCGTGCGTGTGATGTCGGCGGTGTAGTAGCTGTCGAGCTCCACGCCGGCGTCGACGAGGATCAGGTCGCCCGGGACGACAGGGCCGTCGTTCCGCGTCCAGTGCAGGATGCATGCGTGCGGGCCTGAAGCCGCAATCGTGTCGTAGCCGACCGCGGCGCCGTCGGCCCGGGCGCGACCGTTGAAGACGCCTTCGACGAGGCGTTCGCCGCGCTCGTGTTCGGTGATGCGCGGCAGGTCGGCGATGATGTCGCCGAAGCCGCGGGCGGTCGCCGCGATCGCGAGGCGCATCTGCCCGATCTCGTACTCATCTTTCACGAGGCGCAGTTCGGAGAGCTTCTGTTCGAACTCGGCGGAGTCCGTCTCGCCCAGCAGGGCGGTCAGGTCGGGGTCGGCGTCGCGCACGGCAAGCGTGTTCGCGCTGCCGGTGGAGACCACAGCGGCGACCACGGCGTCGAGTTCGGCGATGCCCTGCGTCGCCAGAGCGAGGTCGCTCGCGACCTGCGCGAGGGATGGGCGCGGCCCGATCCAGAACTCCCCGATCTCGGGGTTCGCGTAGAACTCGTCGGAGTCGCGCCCGGCCCGCTCGCGGAAGTAGAGGGTCGCCTCGTGTCCACCGCCCGCATCGGGCTCCAGCACGAGCACCGAACCCGGCTCGGAGTCGCTGCCCCATCCGGTGAGGTAGGTGAAGGCCGTGTGGGCCCGGAACGGGTAGTCCGTGTCGTTGGAACGCTGCTTGAGCCGGCCGGCCGGGATGACCAGCCGTTTGCCGGGGTAGTCCGCCGAGAGCCGCGCGCGCCGGTCGGCCGCGAACGAGGCCTCCTCGCGGGCCGGGGGGAGCACGTCCGTGCGTTCGGCCCACTGGCTGCCGATGTACTGCTTGAAGGTGTCGGAACCCGGCGTGGTCGAGCGGTTCGAGGTGGCGCGGGGGGCGGTGTCTGTCTGTTCAGCCATACCCTCATTCTCTCGCAAGAGTCGCCGTGATGGGCCGGTGATCGCTGCCGGCCTCGTCTTCGCCCTGGATGACTTCGGCTGAGACGACACGCCAGCCGGTGGTGCTCACGACGTGGTCGATGGGCGCCCCGGCCAGGGCGGGCAGCCAGGTCGGCCAGGTTCCGAGCGCGGCGGTGCCGGCGGCGAGGGCCGCGTCCTTACAGTCGCCGAGGCCGGTCAGATGGTCGAGCGTCGCGTTGAAGTCGCCCGCGGCGATCAGGTCGGGCGTGGCGCAGAGCTTCGTGACCCAGTCGAGGTCGGACTTCCAGTCGTCGAGGTCGTCAGGCACGGGGGCGACCGGATGCACGGCTGCCAGTGTCGGCCCATTCCCGTTCACGGGGGAGACGACCACGCTCGGCAGCACCCCCGTGTCGCCGAACGAGCCGTTCACCGCATACTCGCCGAGCGCCGTGGCGACGAGGATCGACGTCGACAGTCCGGCGTAGTCGCCGTGACGGGCCGTGTACGCCGACACGGGCGTACCACCGGCCTCCATCAGCGACGCGATCTCGGTGGCGGTGCTCTCCGGTGTCTCCGGGAGCGTCACGACGTCGGCGCCGAGACGGAGGGCGAGCCCGGCGACGGTTGCGGCATCCGCCTCGCCGCCGAGCGTGTTCCAGGAGAGCACGACGATGTCGTCGTCGGCGACGGCCTCCGCGCTGCCGGCGTGGCCCACGCCCGGCACCCAGCCGCGGGAGGCGAGGATGCCCGCCTGGCCACCCGCGAACAGGAGGAGCAGCACGGAGAGGAATCCGAACAGCGCGCGCGTGCGGCGGGCCACGAGCATCCCGGCCAGCAGCAGCACGGCAAGCACGACGGCGACGACGGCGAGGATCGGGCGGAAGGCGATGGCCTCTGCGATGCCGATCGTGTGTTCCAGCCGGAACGCCTGCGGCCAGGTGAGCACAGCGAGCACCGCCAGTGCCACGACCCCGACGATTCCGAACACGATCCGAACGATCATCCACTCACTCCCGGCACAGTCCACAAGGGGGGGACGGCACCCTCGCCCCGCAAGCCTACGATGGGCTTATGTCCGAAGTCGCTCCCGTGTTCCGCAGTCCCATCGATCTGCACACGCATTCGAGCGCTTCCGACGGCACGGAGACCCCCTACAACGTGGTGCGTTCCGCGAGCGAGGCCGGGCTCGGCACGCTGGCCCTGACCGACCACGATTCGACGGCAGGCTGGCCGTCGGCCTCCGAAGCGGCACGCGACCACGAACTCACGCTGATTCCCGGGATGGAGCTCAGCACCCGGCTCGACCACGTGAGCGTGCACCTGCTCTCCTATCTCTTCGACCCCGTGAACCCCGCCCTCCTCGCGGAGACCGAGACGATCCGGGAGGCCCGGCTGGCCCGCGCGCACGCCATCGTCGACCGCATCGCCGCCGACTACGACCTGACCTGGGACGACGTTCTCGCCGAGACGCAACCGGGTGCAACGGTCGGTCGCCCGCACATCGCCGACGCCCTCGTGAAGAAGGGGCTGGCGCCGACGAGGAGCGATGCGTTCCAGGGCATCCTGCACTGGCGGGCCGGCTACTTCCAGCCGCACTACGCGCCGACCCCCCTCCGCGGCGTCGAGCTCGTCGTCGCAGCCGGGGGAGTGCCGGTGCTCGCACACCCGGGAACGGGGCCGCGGGAACGCGTCATCCCGGAACGCCGGCTCGCCGAACTCGTCGACGCCGGCCTGTTCGGCCTGGAGATCGAACACCGGCAGAACTCGCCGGAGGGCAAGGAACGCCTGTACGAGCTCGCGGCGAAGTTCGGGCTGGCCATCACCGGTTCGAGCGACTACCACGGGGCCGGCAAGCCCAACCGTCTCGGCGAGAACACGACGAGCCCCGAGGTGCTGTCAGAGCTCATCGATCGCGCGACCGGCTGGTCGCCGGTGTACGGGGCTGTCACGCGCTCGCTCTGAACGTCCCGTGCACACCGTCCGACTAGGATGCACGACATGAAGAGACCCGCAGCCACCCTGCTGATCATCGGATCGACCGTGTTCATGCTCGTGACCGGGCTCGCGGTGGCCCTCGTCGTGATGGTGGCTGTGCAGAGCATCAACCCGGTGCTCCCGAACTACTCGGGCACCCCGCCGCCGGTGGCTTCGGGCAGCCCGGCGGCACCGGCCGGCGAGCGTCACGGCGACTACACCTTCGGGCACACGGCAGCGGCCATCTCTCCCGGCGGCGACAGTGTCCCGATCAACATCACCGAGCGCATGCCGTTCACCCTCGATGCCGACGTCACGAGCATGCGACTGCACGTGCGCAACTGGAACTACATCACCGACACGGCCCTGCCCGGAACGGTGAACCTCAGCGGTATCGCGATCGGCAAGGCGGCGTCGGGGCAGATCCCGGGCGACTCGAGCGCCTTCTCCGCAACACCGGCGGTCTTCAGCGGAGCCACCTCGCTCACCGACGGTGAGGAGTTCGTCAGCGACTGGGTCAGCGCCGACACCGTCGGGTTCGAGAAGAGCACTCCGTTCTTCCTCTCCGTCGGGATGTCGGCCGCCCCCGGTACCAAGATCGGCGTGTCGACGAGCGTGTCGTGGTTCGCGACCGACTCGCAGCCGAGCGCGGTCACGACCCAGGATTCGGTCGGGGACTTCATCCAGGTCGGCCCGTTCCTGGACATGTGGATGGACTACACCTACTCGGGCGATGAACCCCTGATCGTCGTTGCCGGCCACTCCCTGAACTCGGGCGCGAACAACAGCGAAGGAAAAGTGCCGCACACCGGTGAGAACAGTTCGTGGCACCAGGTCTGGGCCGACGCGAACGGCGCGGTCGCCGCATCCCTCTCGACGCCGGGTTCGCTGACGACCCAGTTCGCCCCCGACTCGCCGAAGTGGAACATCTACACGGATCTGGATCCCGATGCCTTCGTGCTCTGGTCGGCATCCAACGACATCGCCAACGGCGTGCCGTTCGACGAACTGAAGACGGCCTGGCTGGCAACTCTCGGCAAGGCGAAGGAGCTCTGGCCGAATGCCCGGGTGTTCGTCATGACGGAACCCGGCCGGGGCCTCGCGGAACAGCGTGAAGGCCTCCGGGTGGCGTGGAACGACTGGTTGAAGAGCGACACCTCGGGCGACTTCACGGTGGTCGATGCGGATGCTGCACTGAGCGATCCCGCCCAGCCCGACCAACTCGACCCGGCGATCAACGGTGACGGCATCCATCCGTCTCCAGCCGGTTTCGCCCGCGTGGCGGACGCCTTCGAGACGGCGTACGCCGCGGGTTGAGGTGTCCCCTGAAGGAGTCGCCACTGTTCGGGTGAGGCGATCGGGACACAGAAGCGAGTCACGTAGATTTTTGAGGGGGGGAGTCGGCAAGAACACCCTGCCCGAAAAAGAGGACGAGATGAGCGCGCCACAGAGAGTCTCCTCCTTCCGCGGGGACCTGGAGGGGATCCGGGGCATCGCCCTCGTCATCATCCTCTTCACCCACCTGATCGAATGGCCGACCGGTGGATTCGTCGCCCTCGACGTCTTCTTCGTGCTCTCCGGGTATCTCATCACCGGGCTGCTGCTGCGGGAGTACCGGCTCACCGGCACGATCTCGCTGAACGGGTTCTACCGTCGACGCATCCGCCGCCTCATGCCGAGCTCGATGCTCGTGCTGGTGGTGACCGCCCTGGCGGGTCTCTACATCTTCATCTTCTCCCGGGCCGTCTCGACGCTCTGGGATGCCCTCTGGTCGGTGCTGCTCGTCAGCAACTGGAACTTCGCGCTGAACGGCACCGACTACTTCGCCACGTCGCTCCCGCAGAGCCCGCTCCTGCATTTCTGGTCGCTGAGCGTCGAGGAGCAGTTCTACCTCTTCTGGCCGGCGATCGTGCTCGCTCTCCTCGTGCTGGGGGCCGGTGTGCGGCACGCCCGGAGGAGGTCGGCGGGTGGCCCTCAGAGCATCCGCCCGGTGGTCGTCGGGATCGCCGTCATCGGTCTGCTCTCCTTCGGCTGGAACCTCTTCCAGTCCGACCTGAACCCGCAGGTGTCGTACCTGTCGACCCTCACCCGGATCTGGGAGCTCGCCGTCGGTGCGCTCCTCTGCTTCGTCACTCCGCTGGCCCAGAAGATCCCCGCGGCACTCCGGCCGGTGCTCGCCTGGGCGGGGTTCGCGGCGCTCCTCGTCGTCGCCTTCCTCTACACCCCAGCGCTCCACTATCCCGGGTACTGGTGCCTCGTTCCCGTCGCCGCCACGGTGCTGATCATCGTCGCCGGGATCGGTGGTCCGAGCCATCTCGTCATCACCACGAATCCCGTCTCCCGGTATCTCGGCAAGATCTCCTACACCAGCTACCTCTGGCACTGGCCCATCTTCATCTTCGCCGGGGTGCTGTTCGGCAAGGAATCGCCGATCTACCTGTTCGCCTCGATCCCGGTCTCGCTGGCCGTCGCTGCGCTCACGACCCGCTTCATCGAGGATCCCATCCGGCACTCGAACTGGCTCGAGCCGCAGAAGCGGAGCCGGGGCCACCGCCACCACCACCGCCACCGCCACCACAAGGCGAACCGCCAACACGGCCAGCGTGTGAAGGTCTCCCTGATCACCGCGGGAGCCACCCTCGCGGTCGCGCTCATCGCCGTGATCGGGATCGCACCGCAGATGCAGAAGTCGAGCATCCCGGTCGCCTCGGCGGTCGGTTCGGGGGTCTCGCCGACCTCCACGGCCGCGCCCGGTACGGACACGATCGCGACTGAGGAGTCCCGCCTGTCCGCGGCCGTCAGTGCCGGCCTGAACACAGCCGACTGGCCGGACGACCTCACCCCTGCCCTCGACAAGGCGATCGACTCCCGTGCTCCGCAGTGGGTCGACGACAACTGTCTCGACACCTCGGAGGACAACTACGCGACCTGCATCTACGGTGACGCGTCACTGACCAAGACGGCCGTGCTGCTCGGCGACTCGACCGCCATCAGTTACATGCCGGGCCTGGTGCCCGCATTGAACTCCCTCGGCTACCGCGTGCGGACCCTCACGCACGGGCAGTGCCCCTTCGCGAACGTGCAGGTTCTCGGGCAGGCAGAGAACGGCCAGGCGGCCCCCGGATTCCCCGGGTTCTGTGATGATGGTCGCGCCTGGTCGATCCAGAAGACCCTGGAGATCAAGCCCGACCTCGTGGTGATCACCGACGGGGAAGACCAGACCGGTGCCATGGTCGTGCAGGGTGACGACGCGAGGCTCAGAGCGATGCAGGCCGGCATGGAGGACTCGCTCACACAGCTGTCGTCGCTCACAGCCCAGTTCAGCATCCTCGCCAGCCCACCGCACGCAGAGAACGTCGCCGAGTGCGCCACCCGCATCAACCACCCGAGCGACTGCACGTCGACCATCGACGACAACTGGTTCAAGCTGCTGAAGGTGACGAAGGATGCCGCGGCCTCTGTCGCAGCGGCCCAGAACCGCACGGTGCCCGTGATCGACAGCAGCCTCTGGGTCTGCTCAGAGCGGTCGGCCTGCCCGGCCATCGCCGGCAAGACGATCATCCGCGCCGACCGCACCCATCTGACCCGGCAGTTCGCCGCAGGACTCCAGGACATCCTGAAGCTGGAGTACCAGAGGATTCTCGGGGTCTCCTAGCGGCCCTGAGTCGACCGGCGCCCCTGGGTCAGCCGGCGGAGCCTGAGTCAGCTGGCGAGCGAGACGAGCGCCTGCGCGACCGTGAAGATCGCCACGCCCGCAAGGGAACCCACGACGGTGCCGTTGATCCGGATGAACTGCAGGTCCTTCCCGACCTGGAGCTCGATCTTCAGGCTGGTCTCCTCGCCGTCCCAGCCCTGAACCGTCTCGGAGATCACCGCGGCGATGTCGTGCCGGTAGCTCGCGACGAGGTGGGTGGCCGCGCCCTCGACCCAGGTGTCGACCTTCTGCGCCAGCGCCACGTCGGTGGTGAGCCGCTCGCCGGCGTCGACGATCGTCTGCTCGATGGTCTGCCGGAGCCCGGAATCGGGGTCGGCGAGAGCCGCGAGGAGCGCATCCTTGATGGACTGCCAGGCGGTCGCCGCGAGTTCCCGGATGCGCGGATCGTCGAGCAGCTGCTCCTTCACACCCTCGACGCGGGCGCGCATAACCGGATCGTGCTGCAGTTCGCCCGCGAGCTTCCGCAGGTAGTCATCGAGCGCGAGCCGGAGGCGGTGGTTCGGATCGGCCTGCACGGCCTGAACGAACTTCAGCGCTTCACGGGAGACCCGGTCATCCACCACCCGGTCGACGAACGACGGGAGCCAGGTGGGCAGGCGCTTCGAGACCGCATCGCCGAACGAGTCGGGATTGGCGAGCATCCACTCCTCGGCCTTGTCGAGCAGCAGGTCGACAGCCTGGTGGTGCTGGCCGGATTCGACGATCTTCGAGGTGAGCACACCGAGCTGCGGTGACCAGTCCCGGCCGACCAGGTGGGTGCGGGCGAGCCCTTCGATGACACCGCGGATGTCGTCGTCGCTGAGGAACGCCATGGCACCGGTCAGCCCGGCGGAGAGTTCGTTCGTCAGGCGCCGGGCGTTGCCGGGTTTCGTGAGCCAGTTTCCGACGACCCGTGAGACTCCGACCGAGGCGAGCTTGTCGCGCACCACCGTCTCGGAGAGGAAGTTCTGCTCGACGAAGTCGCCGAGGCTCTCGCCGATCTCGTTCTTGCGGGTCGGGATGATCGCCGTGTGCGGCACCTTCAGTCCGAGCGGATGCCGGAACAGCGCGGTCACGGCGAACCAGTCCGCCAGCGCGCCGACCATGCCGCCCTCGCTCGCCGCCCGCACATACTCGAGCCAGGGGTAGCGGCCCTGCAGGGCGAACGACACAGCGAAGATCGCGGCCATGATCACCAGGAGGCCGGTCGCCAGGAGCTTCATGCGCCGGAGCGCACGGAGCTTCAGGGCGTCGGCCTCCGTCAGGCTGACCAGGGTCGCCCGGCGCGCACGCCGGGCACTGGCGCTCAGCGAACGGCCGCTCTACTCGGCGCGGGGCGCGCGGCCCCGCGAACGGCTGCGGCGGCGGGGTGCGCTGTTGCCATCGTGGTGCTCGTGGCCGGCCGATCCACCGTGGCCGGCTGCGCCACCGGATGCTGCACCGTCGGTCTCGCCCGTGCCGGTGAAGCTCACCGCGGTGGTCTCACCGAGCATCCCGCTCGAGACGGCCTCGCTCGACACGCCACCGGACGTGGTGGCGTTGCCGCCGGAGCGGGAGGAGCCGGCCGAGCCGGAGGAGCCGGCCGAGCGGTTGCGGCTGCGGCTGCGGTTCCGTGCCGGGCGATCGCCGCCCTCGGAAGGCGCTTCGGCCTCGCGGGGGATCCGCGGCGGACGCTGGGCCCCCTCGAGGGCGGTGGTCGGTTCGGCGGAGAGGCCGACCCCGACGCGGGTGGTGTCGCGGGTGCCGCGACCGGTGCCCTGGGCACCACGGTTCGACGCCTCCGTCGACGTGCCGGTCGAGGCCTCAGTGGTGGAGCCTGCCGATGCACTGCCCACGGAGCGGTTGTCGCTGCGGGTGTCGTTGCGGCCGTCGCTGCGGTTCTCGCTACGCCCGCCCGAGCGCGGCTCGCGGCCACCCTCACGCGGGCCGCGCGAACCGGATCCGCCTTCGCGGGGCGGACGGCTCGCCGCACCCTCCGGGCCCTTCGCGGCAGGGGTCGGCTTCAGGCGCCCCTTCACTCCCGCGGGGATGTTGAGGTCGGTGAAGAGGTGCGGAGAGGAGGAGTAGGTCTCGACGGGCTCGGGCTGTCCCATGTCTAGCGCACGGTTGATGAGCGCCCATTTGTGCAGGTCGTCCCAGTCGACGAACGTGACGGCGATACCGGTCTTGCCGGCGCGGCCCGTGCGGCCGGCGCGGTGCAGGTAGGTCTTCTCGTCTTCGGGGATGGTGTGGTTGATCACGTGCGTCACGTCGTTCACATCGATGCCGCGGGCTGCGACATCCGTGGCGATCAGAACGTCGCGCTTGCCGGCCTTGAAGGCGGCCATGGCTCGCTCGCGCTGTTCCTGGTTGAGGTCGCCGTGCACGGCGGCGGCGTTGAAGCCGCGGTCGCCGAGCTCCTCGACGAGGCGGGCGGCGGCGCGCTTGGTGCGGGTGAAGATGACCGTCTTGCCGCGGCCCTCGGCCTGCAGGATGCGCGCGATGACCTCGTCTTTGTCGAGGTTGTGGGCGCGGTAGACGACGTGCTTGATGTTCGCCTGGGTGAGACCCTCGTCGGGGTCGGTGGCACGGATGTGGATCGGCCGGTTCATGAACCGGCGGGCGAGGGCCACGACCGGGCCGGGCATGGTCGCTGAGAACAGCATCGTGTGGCGGCCGGCCGGCGTCTGGGCAAACAGCTTCTCGACGTCGGCGAGGAAGCCGAGGTCGAGCATCTTGTCGGCCTCGTCGAGCACCATCACCTTGACGTTCGCGAGCGAGAGCAGGCGCTGCCCGGCGAGGTCGAGCAGGCGGCCGGGGGTTCCGACGACGACCTGCGCGCCGGCCTTCAGCTGCTCGATCTGGCCCTCGTACGACTTGCCGCCGTAGATGGCGATGACGGTGGTCGGGCGGAGGGAGGCTGCCAGCTGGAGGTCTTCGGTGACCTGCACCGCGAGCTCGCGGGTCGGCACGACGACGAGCGCCTGCACACCGGGCTCCGGGTTCGCGCCGAGGCGCTGCAGCAGCGGGAGCCCGAAGCCGAAGGTCTTGCCGGTACCCGTCTTGGCCTGGCCGATGATGTCCTGGCCCTCGAGGCCGAGCGGAATGGTCTGCGTCTGGATCGGGAAGGGGTGCAGGATGCCCTTCGACGCCAGCGCGTCGACCAGGTCCTGCTCGATCTTCAGATCGGAGAAGGTGGTGTCGGTGAGGAAAGCGTCACCCACGAGCGGATCGGGCGCGACGACCTCGATCACCTCGACGGGTGCGTTCAGGTCTTCGGGGAGGGATGATGAAGAAGAAGGTTCGGTCGAAGTCACAGTGTGTGGGCCCTGTCAGTCAATGGGTACGCCGCGGATCGTCAGTGCGCTGCTCACCCGGAGTGCTGGAGCAGGGGGAGAGCGGACTGTCGTTCATGTCGGCCGGCGATGGCGCCTGGCGGCGGCGTAGAGGCCCCGATTCGTGTCAGGGTCCCCTCCAGTTTAGCGCCAGGGCGGGCTGTGCCCCTCCGCTAGAGTGGGCGAGTGTTTGAATTCTTCAGGCGCCCGACGGTGCGCATCGATGTTCCGCGCCTCCGGCCGCGCCGCACATCGGGTGCACTGCCCAAGGTGAACCTGGCTGAACTCACACCAGAAGTGCTTCCCTACCTCGGCCAGGCGGCGTACATCCAGCTCGCCATCTTCGAGGCGATCGCCCGTGCCGTGATGCTCTCGCCGACGGTGCGTGCCAAGGAGGCCCTGGGGCCGGCGGCGGGTGAGGCGCTCGGAAAGCACGAGAAGCTCGTCGGCGAGCTCCGGCGCCGGGTGGATGATCCGTCCTCCGTGATGGCAGCGTTCGCCCCGGCGATCGACAACTACGCAGCCGTCATCCGCGGCAGCGACTGGTACGAGTCGCTCGCGAGCATCTACCTCACCGCGGGCATCCTCGACGACTTCTTCGTCTTGCTCGCAACCGGTCTCGAGGGCGACATCGGACCGCGCGCCGCGCAGCTCATCAGCGTGGAGACGGGTCGTGCCGCGATCGTGGTTCTGCTGAACGACGCGATCGCCGAAGACCCGTCGCTCGGTTCGCGCCTCGCGCTCTGGGGTCGGCGACTCGTCGGCGACACGCTGCTCGTGGCACGGTCGGCCATCCACCACACCGAGAACGCGCGAACCGACGAGGAGCGCATCGAGCCCGTCTTCACCGAGCTCATCGCAAAGCACAGCCGCCGCATGGACGGCCTCGGCCTGACGGCCTGACCTCCCCTCCTGCAGTCGAGTGGGCGATTCGGGCCCTAAAACTCCGTTTTATGGGCCCAAATCGCCCACTCGATTGATGCCTGGGGGTTAGGGGGCAGGGTCCAGAGCCTCGCGGATGGCGGCCAGTCCGAGGACCAGCTCGCGGTAGGTGGTGGTGAGGGGGGAGAGGCCGACGCGGAGGCCTTCGGGTGCGCGGAAGTCCGGCACCACGCCGGTCTGCCAGAGGGCGGCGACGACCTCGCGGAACCGGGGATGGTCGAGGGTGACGTGGCTGCCGCGCTCAGCGCTCTGCCGGGGTGACGCCACCACGACTCCGAGAGGTTCGAGCCAGGCGTCGGCCAGTTCGATCGTCAGCTCGGTGAGCGCGATCGACTTCGCCCGCACGGCCGGGATGCCCGCTTCACCGATGAGGGCGATCATGTCCCGCATCGCGAGCATCCCGATCACCGGGGGAGTACCGCTCTGAAAGCTCCGGATGCCCGGGGCGCTGTTGTAGCCCGGCCCCATGGCGAACGGTTCGGCGTGGCCGAGCCAGCCCCAGATCGGCTGCCGGAGCTCCGACTGCAGCTCGCTCCGCACGTAGACGAACGCGGGAGAGCCCGGACCGCCGTTGAGGTACTTGTAGGTGCAGCCGACCGCGATGTCGACCTGCCACTCGTCGAGCAGCACCGGCACGCTGCCGGCCGAGTGGCAGAGGTCCCAGACGACGAGGGCCCCCGCGTCGTGGGTGATGCGGGTCAGCGTCTCGACGTCGGCGAGGTACCCCGAGCGGTACGCGACCTGGCTGGCGACGACGACTGCTGTGCGTTCGCCGACGGCCTCCGCGAGCAGTTCGGCCGTGAGCCCGAGGGTGCGCGAGGTCTGGACCCAGCGCACGGTGAGGCCGCGCTCGGCGGCGATGCCCTCCACCACGTAGCGGTCGGTGGGGAAGTTGTCGCTGTCCACCACGATCTCCGTGCGGCCGGGGCGGGCGGCGACGGCTGCTCGCACGGCCTTGTAGAGCAGCACGGTGGTCGAATCGCCGATCATCGTCTGCCCCGGGGCCGCGCCGAGGGCGGCTGCGCCGAGTTCGTCGCCGATCACGGTGGGGAGCTGCATCCACCCCTCGTCCCAGCCGCGGATGAGGCGCGACCCCCAGGAGTCCCGCACGAAGGCGGCGAGGGTGTCTGCGGTGGAGAGCAGCGGCCGGCCGAGGGAGTTGCCGTCGAGGTAGGCGACGACGGCGTCGTCCGAGGCGGCAGCGTCAGCCGACTCTGTGACGCCCGGCGCGGCGGCGTGAGCGGACTCGGGGACGCCCGGCGCCACGAACAGGTCGCGGTACCCGCCGAGCGTATCCGCGCGGTCGAGAGCATCGGCGCGCGTGAGGGCTTCGCCGAGGGTGAGGGGTGCGGGCATCCGGAACCGGCCTGTGTCGTGACGGGGTGCGAGGAACGGACGCGGCTAGATCGTGCGCGCCTTGGGGCTCAGCAGGGCGCTGAGCTCGGCGCGGTCACGATTGCGCCTGGCGCGACCGAGGGCCGGGGTGACGAGGGCGACGATCACGGCCGTGCCGACGAGGGCGATGACCCAGATCCAGCCGCCGTCATAGGGCAGGCCGAGCCAGGTCAGCACCTCCCACAGGATCGCGGCAGAGGCCGCGCCGAGCGCCGGCACCAGAAGCACGCCGTGCGTCTCCCGGAGCGGGAACAGGTAGCGCCCGAGCAGGCCGATGATGATGCCGCCGAGTACGACGAAGAGCAGTTCCATGACGGATGCGCCCGGCGCTAGCCGACGAAACCGATACGGCGGGACTCCTCGGTGCCGATCTCGACATAGCTGAGGCCGACAACGGGGATGAGGTACAGCTTGCCCTTGCTGTCTTTCAGCGAGAGGTGACCGGTTCCGCTGGTCAGGGCGGCAGAGACGGTCTGCTCGATCTCATCGGGAGACTGGTGCGTCTCGAAGCTCAGTTCGCGGGGAGAGTGTGCAATGCCGATACGAATTTCCACCAGGTGCGCCTTTCGAGAGTTGCGTGGACTGTGACCAGAACCACGTGCCCAGATTACGGCAGAACGGATGCCCGCCCCGCCGGTTGGGCCGCGCTCCGCACTCGCCGAGAGCGAACACCGGCGATGTCGGGGGTGGCCGTTAGCGTGGAGACGTGTCCACATCCCAGCTCCGCAGCGCCTTCCGCGCTGCCCTCGCCCTCGACGATTCGCAGGTCGAGGTGCTGGCGACCGGCGACGGTGTCAGCCGCGCGATCATCGGCGCCCCGGGCTCGGGAAAGACCACGACCCTCGTCGAGACCGTCGCAGAGCGGGTGCTCGGTCGCGGCTACCTGCCCTCCGAGGTGCTGGCGCTCACGCCCACGCGGCAGAGCGCGACCGTGCTCCGCGACCGGCTGGCGCTCCGCCTCGGCCTGCCGACGAACGGCCCGCTCGCGCGCACGGTGAACTCGCTCGCCTTCCAGATCGTGCAGAGCGCCCGGGCGGCGACCGGCGCGCTGCCGCCGACCCTCCTCACCGGAGCCGAGCAGGACCGCATCATCGCCGACCTGCTGGCGGGCCAGGCCGAGGAGGGCTTCGGTCCCGAGTGGCCCGATCCGTTGACCGGAGACGTGAGGGCACTCCGCGGCTTCCGCACGGAGCTCCGCGAACTGATGATGCGCGCCACCGAGTCCGGGGTCTCGCCGCGCCAGCTGGCGGAGCTCGGGGCGCAGCACGGCATCCCGGAATGGGTGGCCGTCGGCCGGTTCGCCGACGAGTACCAGAGCGTCGTCGGCAGCTTCCGCGACGCCTCCCTCGACTCGGCCGAGCTCATCGCCGAGGCGCGCCTGCAGGTCGTCACCGCCGATGCGGGGGTGCAGGGCGGATCGTTGGTCAACGGCGGGCCGCACGTCCTGGCCGGGGTTCGGATGATCGTGGTCGACGACCTCCAGGAGCTCAGCAGTGGCGCCGTCAGCTTCATCGCGACCCTCGCCCGGCGGGGGGTGACGGTGCTCGCGTTCGGAGACCCCGATGCGGCGACGACATCGTTCCGGGGCGGACAGAAGGATGCGCTCGGGCGGCTCGGCACGGTGTTGGGTGAGCGGGTTGCCACGGCCGCCCCGGTGTACCTGCAGGCGGTCTATCGGCATGGGCCGGGCATCCGGAGCCTCGTCGACCGGTCGACCTCCCGCATCGGCGCTTCGGCCGCGGGGCGGCAGCGGGCGGCGCGCGCGACCGCTTCAGCTCAGGAGGTCGAGGCCGCCCTCGAGGTGTCGGGGGTACCGGCCGTCCGCCGCATCGAGGCGGTCTCGCCGGCGGGGGAGCTCGCGGCGATCGTGCACCTGCTGCGGGAGCACCACCTGCTCCGCGGGGTGCCATGGAACCGCATGGCCGTGGTGGTGCGCTCCGGCGCGCTGATCAGTTCGCTCGTGCGCGGGCTCGGCGTGGCGGAGGTGCCCGCGACCACGCAGACGGGCGGCCGGGCGCTCCGCGACGACTACGCGGCCCGGCACCTCGCACGGGCGGTCGCCGCGGCGATCGGGGTGGAGCCGCTCAGCGACGAGCTCGCCACAGAGCTGCTGCTCGGCCCGTTCGGCGGTCTCGACGCGGTCGGCCTCCGCCGACTCCGGCTCGCGCTCCGGCAGGAGGAGCTGGCGGGCGGCGGCAACCGGGGCGCCGATGCCCTCGTCACCGAGAGCCTCAGCGGGCCGGGCCGGCTCGCGACCCTCGACGCGGCCCCCGCGCGGCGGGCGCGGCGTCTCGCCGATGCGCTGGCGGCCGTGCGACAGCGGAACGACGCCGGCGCGAGCATCGAAGAGCTGCTCTGGGAGCTCTGGAGCCGCAGCGGCCTCGCCCCGGCGTGGCAGAAGGCGTCGGCAGGTCCTGGCATCCTCGGCGACGAGGCGAACCGCAACCTCGACGGCATCGTGGGAGTGTTCAGTTCGGCCAAACGGTTCGTGGAACGGTACCCCAACCGGCCGGCCGCCGACTTCCTGGTCGACCTGTTGCAGTCCGAAGTACCGGAGGACTCGCTGTCGCCGCGCTCGGCCTCCGACGCGGTGGTCGTCTCGACGCCGAACGGGGTGATCGGCACCGAATTCGACGTGGTCGTGGTCGCGGGCCTCCAGGATTCGGTCTGGCCGAACCTCCGCCTCCGCGGCTCGCTGCTCCACCCCGACCGGCTGGCCGAACTCGTCGACGGTGCCCCTTCGTCCAACGTGGATGAACGGGCCGAGGTACTCGGCGACGAGCTCCGGATGTTTGTGCTCGCCGTCTCGCGGGCGACGACGCAGGTCGTGCTGACGAGCGTGGCGAACGACGACGAGCAGCCGTCGCCGTTCGTGCGGCTCATGCCGGAGGGGCCCGCAGGGCCAGCGGCCGCCGCTTCGGGGGAGCCGGGCGCGGCTACGGTGGCGGTGGCTCCCGCGCCGTCCACCTCGCCGTTCCAGCGATCGGCGGTCGAGCATCCACTGTCCCTGCGTGCGCTCACCGGGAGCCTCCGCCGCCGGCTCGTCGAAACCGGCGACCCCGCGGCCGCCGAGGCGCTCGCCCGGCTCGCCGCGGAGGGTGTGCCCGGGGCAGACCCGCTCAGCTGGTACGGGGTGCTCGAACCCTCGACCACCGAACCCCTGGTCGACCTCGACGACCCCGAGAACAGGGTCGACGTCTCTCCGTCGAAGCTCGAGACGTTCGAGAAGTCACCGTTGGCGTGGTTCATCGACCGGGTCTCGGGGTCCACGTTCGGGCTCTCCGCCGGCATCGGCACGCTGCTGCACTCGGTGATGGAGGAGGTCACCGCCGAACCCGCCGCGGATGCCGGGACCGACAGCCTGAGTGCGGATGCCCTGTGGCAACGCCTCGACGAACGCTGGAACGAACTGCAGTTCGAGTCCCCGTGGCTCGCCGAACGCGAACGCCAGAAGACCCGGGGCAAGGTGGAGGGTCTCTCCGAGTACCTCCGCGGCTTCGAACGGGAGGGCGGAAAGCTGCTCGGCGGCGAGGCTGCCTTCGCGCTCGACGTCGGCCGGGCGCGCCTCCGCGGAACCGTCGACCGCATCGAGCAGCGCTCCGACGGCCAGGTCACCGTCGTCGACCTGAAGACGGGCGGCACGGCACCGTCGTCTGCCGCAGTCTCGGCGCACGCGCAGCTCGGCAGCTACCAGCTCGCACTTCAGGCCGGCGCGCTCGACCAGGGGGAGCCGACGGGCGAGCCGGCAGAGCCTGGCATCACGCAGCCCGGAACAGCAGAGAGCGGGGGCGCCATGCTGCTCTACGTCGCCCTCACCTCTGGCGCCGGCGCGAACAGGGTCCTCTACAAACTGCTCGGCCAGCAACCTCTCGACGACGAGGCGATCGAAGTGTTCCGCGCACGCATCGAGCAGGCGGCGACCGGGATGGCCGGCAGCACCTTCCCGGGCCGGGACGATCTGCCGGAACGGGATCCGCACGGTGCCTGGGAGTACCGCATCCACCTCGTGAGGGCGGTGTCCTCGTGAGGGCGGTGACGTCGTGATCTCGAGCCTCGAGATCGCCGACGCCCTGCACCTGCCGCCGCCCACCCCGCAGCAGCAGGCCGTCATCGAGTCGCCGCTCGCCCCGAGCATCGTGATCGCCGGGGCCGGCAGCGGCAAGACCGAGACGATGGCGAACCGCGTGGTCTGGCTACTGGCGAACGACCTCGTCTCGGTCTCCGGGATCCTCGGCCTGACGTTCACCCGCAAGGCCGCCGGTGAGCTCGCCCAGCGCATCCGATCGCGCATCGACCAGCTCCAGGCGGCCCGGCTCACCACGACGGAGTTCGACCCGTTCGACTCGGCCACCGTGGCCACCTACAACTCGTTCGCGAACAGCATCTTCCGTGACAATGCCCTGCTCGTCGGGCGGGAGGGCGATTCGAGCATCCTGAGCGAGGCTTCGGCGTGGCAGATCGCGCGGCGCCTGGTCGCGAACAGTGTGGACGACCGGCTGGTCGGTCTCGACAAGTCCATCGACTCGATCACCGAGGCCGTGATCTCGCTCAGCCGCGCGATGAGCGAGAACGTCGTGACGTCGAACGATGTCGTGCGGATGGCCGGCCAGTTCACCGGGCTCGCCGAGCTTCCCACGGGTTCGAAGCGGGTGCCGACCCTGAACGCCGAGCTCCGCACAGCGCTGCAGGCCGTCAGCGCCCTCCCTGTGCTGGTCGACCTCGCCGACCGGTTCGCTGAGGAGAAGATCCGGCGCGGGTTCGTCGAGTACTCCGACCAGGTCGCCCTCGCCCTCTCGATCGCCGAGCGGGTGCCGCGGGTGGTCGCCGACTACCGGGAGCGCTTCCGCGTCGTGCTGCTCGACGAGTACCAGGACACCAGCGTCGTGCAGACGCGCCTGCTCTCCACCCTCTTCGCCGGCCGGCCGGTGATGGCCGTCGGCGACCCGCACCAGTCGATCTACGGCTGGCGCGGTGCGAGCGCGGCGAACCTCGGCACGTTCGCGGTCGACTTCACCGGCGATCGGTCCGGCGCTCTCGCCTTCCCGCTCTCGACGAGCTGGCGGAACCCCGTGCGGGTGCTGGAGGCTGCGAACCGCCTGGTGGCTCCGCTCACCGCCGCGTCGACGGTGCCGGTCTCGCGGCTCGAGCCCCGGCCGGCTGCGGGCCAGGGCGGACTCGACGTGTTCTTCGGCGAGACCATCGACGACGAGGCCCGGGCGATCGCGAACTGGTTCGCCACACAGCTCGAGCGCCCCGCACCGAAGGGCGGTGTGCGCTCCGCCGCCCTGCTCTGCCGCTCCATCAAGAAGATCGGCGCGTTCACCACGGCTCTCACCGAGCGAGGGGTGCGCTTCCACGTCCTCGGCCTCGGTGGCCTGCTCGAGGAGCCGGCGGTGGCCGATCTGGTGTCGGCGCTCCGCGTGATCTACCATCCCACGGCCGAGTCCGAACTGGTGCGGCTGCTCACCGGCGCACGGTGGCAGGTGGGGCTCCGCGACATCGCCGGGCTCAGCAGCGTCGCAGCCTGGCTGGCCGACCGTGACCACCACCACGCGCGGCTCGATCCGGCCCTCAAACAACGCATCCGCGACTCGGTGGTCATCGATGAGGGGCGTTCGCTCGTCGATGCCCTCGACTTCGTGGCCGGGGCACCCGCCGGGCACCGGATGCTCGAGAACTTCAGCCCCGCCGGAGAGGGCCGCCTGCGCGCCGCCGGCCGACAGCTCGCGTTCCTCCGCACCCGCACCGGCCTCGACCTGCTCGACCTCGTCAATCTCGTCACGCAGGAGCTCCTGCTCGACGTCGAGGTCGCCGCCAACGAGAGTTCCCACCTCGGCCGGGCGAGCCTCGACGCGTTCTCCGAACAGATCGCCGGCTTTGTCGCGGCCGATCCGTCCGCCGGGCTCGGTGCCTTCCTCTCCTGGCTCCGCGAGGCGGAGAAACGCGACCGGCTGAGCCCGCGCTCCGACGAGCCGGAGCCCGGCACCGTGCAGATCCTCACCATCCACGGGTCGAAGGGGCTCGAGTGGGACATCGTCGGTGTGCCGCGCATGGTCGAAGACGAACTGCCCGGCAAGCCGCAGAGCAAGCAGGGCTGGCTCGCGTTCGGGGAACTGCCTTTCGAGTTCCGGGGGGACTCGAGAGAACTGCCCGTGCTGGCCTGGCGGTCGGCGGCGACGCAGGCGGAGTTCGTGTCGGCGAAAGCGAGCTTCACCGAGCAGATCGTCGACCGCTATGCGGAGGAACAGCGTCGCCTGGTCTACGTCGCGGTGACGCGTGCACGCGAGAGCCTGCTGCTCAGCGGGTCGTTCTGGGTGGCCACGACGAAACCCCGTGGGCCGGGGCTGTTCCTCCGTGAACTGGCCGAAGCGGGGCTGGTCGCCACGGACGCGCTGCCGGAGGTCCCGCAGAGCGATGTGAATCCGCTCGCGGAGTCGACCATGCTCATCCCGTGGCCGCTTGCGCCGCTCGGCAACCGCAGGGCGCGGGTCACCGCGGCGGCTGAGGCTGTCGCGGTCGCCGACGCGAGTGCTGAAACACCGTGGTCGCACGACATCGACCTGCTGCTGGCGGAGCGGGCCGCAGCCCTCGACGGTGAACTGCTCGTCGTGCCCACCCGCGTTGCGGCCTCGCGCTTCAAGGACTACGTTACAGAACCCGACGCGGTGCTCCGCCAGCTCCGCCGCCCGATGCCGGAGCGACCCTACCGCCAGACCAGGCTCGGCACCCGGTTCCACTCCTGGGTCGAGAACCGGTACGGGCTCGTCGGCGGTTCCGAGCAGCTGGATGCCGCACAGGGCGAACTCGATCTCGACATCGATCCCGGGTCAGGCCCCGACTTCGACCTCGACCTTCTCGACCCTCTCGACATCGACGGCGGCACGGCAGAAGAGCAGGAACTCGAACGGCTCCAGGCCACCTTCGAGGCCTCGCCGTGGGGCGGCCGGAGCCCGGAGGAGGTGGAGATCGAGATCCACCTGGTGCTCGGTTCGAACATCGTGGTCTGCAAGATCGACGCCGTCTTCCGTGACGGCGATCGGTACCAGATCGTCGACTGGAAGACCGGTCGCGCCCCGTCGGACGCCGCGGACCTCGAGGTCAAGCAACTGCAGCTCGCCCTGTACCGTCTCGCCTATTCGCAGTACCGGGGCATCGATCCGGGCGACATCGATGCGGTCTTCTTCTTCGTGTCGGTCGACGAGATCGTCACTCCCGACCGGATGTACTCCGAACCCGAACTCCTGGAACTCTGGGAGAGCGTCAGTCGTCGTCGCTGATCCGCGCGGCGTTGACGTGGTCCCGCGCGGGCAGCGGCTGGCTCCGCGGCGTCTTGCTGAGCATCGCCTCGACCTCGTCGACAGCCAGCACGCGCCCCGTGTCGGTCGACAGCGGGTTCACGAGGTCGGCCTGCGAACTGGTGGCCAGCCCGTTCAGCATCACGACAGCATCTTCGACGATCGAGGGATCCCGGAGGTCGGATCCGTGGACCAGCCACTTCGCGATCTCGAGTTCGGCGTAGAGCCGCGCCCGCTTCCGGAGCTGCCGGTCGACGGGCCCCGAGCGGCTCACGTTGTAACCGGAGAACACGCTGGTCGCCGATTCCTCGCGGGTGACCGAACTCAGCCAGAAGAGATCGGCCGCGGGGTCGCCCACCTTGAGGTTCGACCAGTCGAGCACACCCGTCACCCGCTCGCCGGAGACGAGGAACGACTCGGGGCCCAGGGAACCGTGGATGACCGCGGGCTGGAACTGCCAGAGCGCGCTGTCCTCGAGGGCGAGCGACCAGCGGGTCAGCAGTTCGACGGGAACCTTGCCGGTCGCGGCGGCGCGGTCCTTGACCACCGTGGCCACACGCGCGGCCTCGACGGCGCTCAGAACGGGCAGTCCGGCATCCGTGATGACCGACGTGGGGAGGGAGTGGATGGCCGCGATCGCGCGCCCGAAGGCCTCGGCCAGTTCCACACTGTGGTCGAGACTGTCGAGGGCGGCGGGTGAACCCGGGATGAAGTCGTAGACGACACCGCGGGTCTGCCCGACCGGGGCCTGGCCACGGAACTCGGGGGCACGGAAGGGCAGGCGTTTCCGCGAGCCGGTGGTCAGCGCACGCAGGGCCACGAGGTCGCCGGACTGCTCCGTCTCCGTCTCCTGGGAGGTGGGGACGCGGATGATCAGCTGGTCGCCGCCCCGCACCGTGAGGAGCGCTGAGTCGAAGCGACCGGTCAGACCGGTCGAGATCGGGGTCGTGGAGACGACGTCGAGCCCAGCGACGGCAGCGGTGGCGAGCGCGGCTAGAGTGAGAGAGGATCTGGCCATACCTTCAGGGTAGGGCGGCTTCCCCGCTCGCAGGCTTTCGCCACGCATGATTGGTCAACCCGTGCACAAGACTTTGCTTCCCTCCCTGCCCCTCTCGCGTTTCGAGATCGACCGTGACCACCTCTTCAGGGACACCCCCGACCTCTTCGGCACGCTCTGGGCCGACGGCGAAACCCGGGTGCTGCCGATCTGGAAGCAGCAGGCACTGCTCGCTCCTGGCACAGGTGTGGGTGAAGGCTCCGGGAAGCCGTCGCTCGCGCTTCTCCCCGCAGCCGCGGTGCCGGATGTCGCGCTGCCCGTGTACCTCGGTCGTTCCCTGGCGACCGATCGAGCCGAACCGGTCGGAACGCGGATCGTCGCCGCCACCCTCTCCGACGAGGCGGCCGCCGCCCTCGAACCCGACGAGAGCCGCTGGGTGAACCTCCGCCTGGTCGCGGCGGATCTCGACGACCTCGACGCTGGGGCATTCACGGAGGCGCTCGGCATCCTCAACTGGCACCATTCGCACACCCACTGCCCGCGCTGCGGTGCGGAGACGGTGCCCGAGAAGGGCGGCTGGGTGAGACGCTGTCCCGTGCAGGACATCGAGATCTTCCCGCGCACCGACCCGGCCGTGATCGTCGGGATCGTGGATGCCGACGACAGGATCCTGCTCGGTTCGAACGCCCTCTGGGAGCAGAACCGGTACTCGTTGCTTGCCGGTTTCGTCGAGCCGGGGGAGTCTCTCGAAGCTGCGACCATCCGCGAGGTCTTCGAGGAGTCGGGCGTCTCGATCCTCGAACCGCAGTACCTCGGCTCCCAGCCGTGGCCGTTCCCGGCCTCGCTGATGTGCGGGTTCCTGGCGCACGTCGACCCCGACACCGCCGCCGACCCGCTGCTGCCCGACGGCGAGGAGATCCTCGACGTGCGGTGGTTCAGCCGCGCCGACCTCGAAGACCCGGACGCGACGGTGCTGCTGCCCGGCTCGTCGTCGATCGCCCGCGCCATCATCGAGCACTGGTACGGCGGGCCGCTTCCGCGGCCGACATGGTGAGCGGCGACCTCGAGGAGCGTTCGCTCCCGGCGACAGGGGTGGATGCCCTGCTCTCCGGCCTCGACGACGAGCAGCGGGTCGTGGCGAAGACCCTGCTCGGCCCGGTGGTGGTGCTCGCGGGGGCCGGAACCGGCAAGACCCGCGCCATCACGCACCGCATCGCCTACGGGGTCGCGACGGGTGTCTTCCCGCCGGGAAAGGTGATGGCGCTCACGTTCACCAGCCGTTCCGCCGCTGAGCTCCGCTCCCGCCTCCGGCCGCTCGGCGCCGGCGGGGTGTCGGCGCGCACCTTCCACTCTGCAGCTCTCGCCCAGCTGAACTTCTTCTGGCCCCAGGTCGTCGGTGGAGACGTGCCCCGGGTGCTGGAAGGCAAGGCGCGACTGCTCGGGCAGGTCGCCGAGTCGCTGAAGCTCAAGGTCGACACCGCTTCGCTCCGGGACCTCGCGGCCGAGATCGAGTGGCGGAAGATCTCGGACCTCTCACTCGATGCCTACGTCACCGCGGCGCACAGCAGCCGCACGATGCCCGGTTCGCTGAGTATCGACCAGGTCGTCGACCTGCAGCAGGGCTACGAGCGGATCAAGGACGAGCGGCGCCAGCTCGACTTCGAAGACGTGCTGCTCGCCACCGCCGGCATGATCGAGACGGAACCCTCCGTGGCGATGCAGGTGCGGGAGCAGTACCGCTTCTTCGTCGTCGACGAATACCAGGACGTCTCTCCCTTGCAGCATCACCTGCTCTCGCTCTGGGTCGGCGACCGCCGCGATCTCTGCGTCGTGGGTGACGCGAGCCAGACCATCTATTCGTTCGCCGGGGCCCAGTCCGCGTTCCTGCTCTCGTTCGCCTCGGCCTACGAGAATTCGACCGTGGTGCGGTTGGAACAGAACTACCGCTCCACACCCGCTGTCGTCGACACCGCGAACCGGCTGATGCGCGGTCGCACCGGCGCGCTGACCCTCCGGGCGGCAGGGGATGAGCCGTCGCGGGGAGCCGAACCGGTGGTCACCGGCTACCCCTCCGAATCGACGGAAGCGCGCGGGGTCGCCGCCTCCGTCGCCCGGCTCATCGCCGACGGCACCCGGCCCGAGGACATCGCGGTGCTGTACCGGATCAACGCCCAGGCGGCAGCGCTCGAAGGGGCGCTCGCCGAGGCGGGCGTCACCTACCAGATCCGCGGATCCCAGCGCTTCTTCGACCTGCCTGAGGTGAAGCAGGCCATCATGTCGCTCCGCGCCGCCTCGGTCTCGATCAGCGGTGAACCCCTCTTCAAGTCGGTCAGCGATGTGCTCCGCTCGCTCGGCTGGTCGCAGAGCCCCCCGGAGGGCCGCGGCGCTGTGCGGGACCGCTGGGAGTCGCTGAATGCGATCATGGGCCTCGCCGAGCAGTTGCCGCCCCGCACCACCTTCCGCGCGTTCACCGACGAACTGCTCGAACGGCAGGCCGGCCAGCACGAGCCGACGATCTCGGCGGTCACCCTCGCCACCCTGCACTCGGCGAAGGGTCTGGAATGGCCGACGGTCTTCCTGATCGGCCTGAGCGAAGGGCTGATGCCGATCAGCTACGCCACCACGCTCGACCTGGTCGACGAGGAGCGCCGGCTGCTCTACGTCGGTGTCACCCGGGCCCGCCAGCGGCTGATGCTCTCGTGGGCGGAGACCGGGGCGAGTCGCTCCCAGGTGCGCGCCCCGTCGAGGTTCCTGGCAGAGCTCGGCACGCGCACTCCGGATGCACGCCCTGACGGGTCTCGCTGACCGCACCCGTCAGCGCATCGAGGTGCAGCACCCGGCTCCCGGCGAGGGGTCCGGCCGGGCTCTCCCGCTCCTCGAGACAGAATGACGCCAACAGCGGGACAGCCCGCGCGATGGTCAGCGGCACCTCTGTGGGCGCCGACCTGCCGAGAAGCTGCCCGGCGATGGCAGGCCAGCTCCCGTCGGAGTCGATGCGGTACCGCTCCCTGCAGTGCAGGCACGCACCGGTGCCGGGCGTGACGAACGGACCGATCGTCACCTCCGCGTCGCTGAAGACCACGTCGACGTGCGGAACGTCGTCGCGGAGCCACGCCGCTGCCTCGGCCGGCGGCGTGAACCACGACGAGACGATGACGGCGAGGTCGATCCGCGGCTCCCCGGCAGGCTGCTCGCCGGCAGACTGTTCCCCGGCAGACCGTTGTTCGCCGGGCACGACCTCCGCCCCCAGCGCACCGAACAACTGCGCGATCGGCGCGGCGGCGGGCGAGTCCGCGGAGAGGGAGACAACGAGTCCGGCCATTCGGCCCGGGGCTCCGGATGCACTCCCCAGCAGTGCCGGGGCGACGCGGTCGAGCAGGCGCGCCACAGCTCTTCCGCCTCCGCGTGAGCGGGCCCCGATCATCCGGAGCCCGTCAGCGGTGACACCGCGCGCCAGGGCGTGGAGCATCCGCTCCTCAGCGGGACTGACCGCGGGAAAGAGGGCGCGCGGCCGGTCGACCCCGATCTGCAGGCAGGTGGGTGAGCGCCAGACCACCGGGAAACGGGGGTCGAGCCGGAGGGTGCCTGTGCCTGTGCCTGTGTCAGTTCGCATGCGCACAGCCTGCACCTGTTCCGCGACCGGCGTCAGAAGTTATCCACAGGCCGGGACCGGAACCCCTGCCGCAACAGCCGCCGGGACGGGCGCGGGATCAGACGACGGGCGGTGCGTCCGGGTCCCGGTCGCTCTGCGCGGCCTCGGCCGCCCCGTCGGGACCGGTCTCACCCGTACCCGCCTCCTCCTCCCGGAAGAAGTCCTCGAGCGCCAGGTCCATCTCGTCGGGCTCCGGAGTACCGGCGAGCAGCCGGGCGACCAGCGCCTCGGGGTTGTCGATGTCCTCCGAGGTCGGCACGACGTCGGGGTGCGACCACAGCGCGTCACGTGCCTCGGGGCCGACGGCATCCGTCACGGCCTGCCACATCGCGGCAGACTCGCGGAGCCTCCGCGGTCGGAGCTCGAGGCCGACCAGAGTCGAGAACGCCGATTCGGCGGGCCCCCCGGTCGCGCGTCGGCGCCGAACGGTCTCGGCGACGGCGTCGCGCTTCGGCAGTCTCACGGTCGCGGCGGCGGTGACGACATCCACCCAGCCCTCGACGAGCGCGAGAGTCGTCTCGAGGCGGGCGAGCGCCTGCAACTGCGACTCGGACTTCGGCGGGATGAGCGCGCCGCTCACCATCGCCTGCCGCAGTTCTTCGGGGTTGGCCGGGTCGAAGCTCGTGGCGAGGTCTTCGAGGCGTTCGGTGTCGATCGTGATGCCGCGGGCGAACTCGGTGATCGAGGAGATCTCGTGCAGCCGCAGCCACTTCGCGTGGCGGAACAGCCGGGCGTGGGCGATCTCCCGCACCGAGAGGTAGAGCTGCACCTGGTCGGCGGGGATGTCGAGGCCCTCGCCGAAGTCTTCGAGGTTCTGGGGCACGAGCGCCGCCTGCTGGTCGCCCATCAGCGGGATTCCGACGTCGCCGCCGGAGACGACCTCGGTCGAGAGCTGCCCGACGACCTGGCCGAGCTGCATTGCGAAGAGCGCCCCGCCGATGTTCCGCATCAGCTGGCTGGCGCTGGCCATCATGCCGGAGAGCTCCTCGGGTGCCTGGTCCTTCAGAACGCGGGTGAGGGCGTCGGCGATGCTGAGGGCGACGGGTTCAGCAACCTGGCTCCAGACCGGCATCGTCGCCGTCGTCCACTCCTTGCGCGTCAGCAGGCGCGGGGGAGCGGCGAGTTCGCTGACGAAGGTCACCTCGTCGAGCCAGAGCTCGGCCACGTGCAGGGCCTGTTCGAGCGCGGAACGCTGCCCGGGAGTGATCGCGACGGCGCCTGTGGAGGAGATCTGCTGGGCGGCATCGAGTGCGACCTTCCAGTCGACCCCGTCGCCGGAGTTCTGCATCGCGTTCTGCAGCTGCTGCATGAGGGCGGCGACAGCCGCTGGATCCGACGGCAGACCAGCAGCGCTGGCGAGCTTCGACGGATCGAGTTCGGAGTTGCCCGACAGGAATTGGCGCAGCATGTCGGTGAACTCGTCTTCGGGGTTCTTGTCTGGCTCGTCAGTCACGGTCTTACCCTTCTTCTGCGTCGAGCCGGCTCTGTGCGGCCTTTCAGCGTTGGCTTCTACGCTAGCCGGTGGCCTCTTCGCCAAGCTGGGATTTCTCATAAGCTGGGACGCTGGCCGTGCGCCTGTGGCGAACACCCCCCCTCGAAAGGAATCCGTGAGCATCTTCGACGACCAGGAGGCTGCCGCGCCCGCAAAGCCCCGCTCCCGTCGCCGCACGATCGGCTGGGTCAGCCTGATCGTCGCTCTCGTCCTGGCGCTCGGGATGAGCTTCATCCCGGTGCCGTATGTGATCGAGCAGCCCGGGCCGGTGTTCAACACCCTCGGCACGAGCGACCACGACGGATCGGCCGTGCCGCTCATCTCGATCTCAGGAGTCACCACGTACCCCACAGCGGGTTCACTCGACATGCTCACCGTCTCGGTCGCCGGCACGCCGACGTCGAGGCCGAGCTGGGCCGAGATCGTCGGGGCCTGGTTCGACAGCAGCCGCGCGGTCGTGCCGATCGACGCGATCTATCCGCCGTCGGTCACCGTCGACCAGCAGAACGCCGAGAACGCGGCCCAGATGGTCGACTCCCAGCAGGAGGCCATCGCGGCCGCGCTGACCGACCTCGCCATCCCGTTCACGTCGAGCCAGAAGGTCGGCGTCGCACAGGTCACGGCGGATTCGGCGGCCACGGGCATCCTCGAAGCCGGAGACCTCATCGACTCAGTGAACGGAACCGCCGTGAGCACGATCGACCAGTTGAAGGCCGCTATCACGGCGAACGGGGATGCCGCACCGGCCTCGCTCGTCATCACGCGCTCGGGCGCCGAACAGACCGTCGAGGTCACGCCGAAGAAGGCGGCGGACGGCAGCATCCTCCTCGGTATCGCTGCCGCGTCGGCCGACTCGTTCGAGTTCCCATTCACCGTCGACATCCAGCTCGACAATGTCGGCGGGCCGAGCGCCGGCATGATGTTCGCCCTCGGCATCATCGACCAGCTGACGCCGGGTGAACTGAACGGCGGCGCCCAGGTCGCCGGCACCGGCACCATCACCGCAGACGGAACGGTGGGCCCGATCGGTGGGATCCGCCAGAAGCTCTACGGGGCCGCAGAGAGCGGGGCCACGGTCTTCCTCGCGCCCGCCTCCAACTGCGACGAAGTCGTCGGCCACGTGCCCGACGGCCTGAAAGTCTTCGCGGTGCAGAAGCTCAGCGACTCGCTCACGGTGCTGAATGATCTCGCCTCGGGCGCGAGCACGGACTCGTTGCCCACCTGTGACACGGTTCAGGCCGCCGGCTGATTCGGAGGGGCCGCTTCCCAGCAATGGTTGTCTAGGATGGGCGGACACCCCACAGCAACCACAAGAGGCTATTCGTGACTTCCTCCACAGCCCAGAAGCCCGCCCGACGATCGCGCACCGTGATCGCGGTGGCCATCGCGGTGATCGCCGTTGTCGCGATCCTGTTCTTCGTCTTCACCAACCTCTACACCGAAGTCCTCTGGTACAACCAGCTCGGTTTCCTGAGCGTGCTGACCACGCAGTGGTTCGCCGGCGCGGCCATGTTCGGCATCGGTTTCTTCGCGATGGCGATCCCCGTCTTCATCAGCATCGAGATCGCTTTCCGCTTCCGGCCGGTCTACGCGAAGCTGAATTCGCAGCTCGACCGGTACCAGCAGGTCGTCGAGCCGCTCCGTCGCGTCGCAGCCTTCGGAATCCCCGCGGTGCTCGGCCTCTTCGCCGGGGTCTCGTCCGCTTCGCGCTGGCAGGTCACGCTGCAGTACCTGAACCGCACGCCGTTCGGCACGACCGATCCGCAGTTCAACATGGACATCTCGTTCTATGTCTACGACCTGCCGTTCTGGCAGGGCGTGGTCGGCTTCGCCTCGGCCGTGGTTCTGATCGCCGGCATCGCCGCCATCGCGACGAGCTACCTCTACGGCGCCATCCGGTTCGGCCAGCGCGAAGTGCGCATCTCGAAGACCGCCCGCATCCAGGTCGCGATCACCGCCGGCGTGTACCTGCTCCTGCAGGCCGTCAGCATCTGGCTCGACCAGTTCGCCACGCTCTCGAACACGGGCGGGCTGATCACCGGTGCCTCGTACTCCGACGTGAACGCAACGATCCCCGGCCTCCAGATCCTCGCCGGCATCGCCGTCATCGTCGCCGTGCTGTTCCTCCTCGCCGCCTTCATCGGGCGCTGGCGGCTGCCGGTCATCGGTACCGTTCTGCTCATCGTGAGCGGCCTCATCCTCGGCTCGCTCTACCCGTGGGTCGTGCAGCGCTTCCAGGTCCTGCCCTCCGAGCGGAGCCTCGAACAGCCGTACCTGCAGGACAACATCGATCTCACCCGCGACGCCTACGACGTGAGCGATGTCGACACGATTCCCTACGACGCGACGACGACCGCGGCGCCGGGACAGCTCCGGGCTGACGCGGCCACCACCTCGAGCATCCGGATCCTCGACCCGGCCCTGGTGAGCAGCACCTTCGCCGCGCTGCAGCAGTTCCGCCAGTACTACCAGTTCCCGACCGACCTGAACGTCGACCGGTACACGATCGACGGCAAGACGCAGGACGTCGTGTCGTCAGTCCGCGACCTCAACCTGGCTCAGCTTGGCACGTCTGCCAGCTGGTACAACCAGACGGTGGTCTACACGCACGGCTACGGGATCGTCGCGGCGTATGGCAACCAGCGCGCGGTCGATGGCCAGCCGGTCTTCGCCGAGCAGGGCATCCCGAGCACCGGTGCCCTCGGTGACTACGAACAGCGCATCTACTTCGGCGAGAACTCGCCCGACTACTCCATCGTCGGAGCACCCGAGGGATCGCCGCAGATCGAACTCGACTATCCGTCGGGTACGAACGGCGCCTCGCAGACCTACACGACGTTCACCGGAGACGGTGGACCGAAGCTCGACAATGTCTTCAACAAGCTGGCGTACGCGCTGAAGTTCTCTTCGCAGGAGATCTTCCTCTCGGAGGCCGTCAACAACGATTCGCAGATCCTCTACGACCGCGACCCTGCCACGCGGGTGTCGAAAGTCGCGCCCTACCTGACGATCGACTCGGCGCCGTACGCCTCAGTTGTCGACGGGAAGGTCGTCTGGATCGTCGACGGGTACACGACGACATCCGAGTACCCGTACTCCCGCACCGAGGGGCTGAGCGCGGCGATCGCCGACACCTACACCCCGAAGCCCGGGTACGCCCCCGACAACAACATCAACTACATCCGCAACTCGGTGAAGGCGACAGTCGACGCGTATGACGGCAAGGTCACGCTCTACGCGTGGGACGAGACGGATCCGCTGCTGCAGACCTGGCAGAAGATCTTCCCGTCGACGCTCAAGCCGATGAGCGACATGAGCGCGCAGCTGATGAGCCACGTGCGGTACCCCGCCGACCTCTTCAAGGTGCAGCGGGCCATTCTCGGGCAGTACCACGTCACCGACGCCGGATCGTTCTACTCCCGTGAAGACGCGTGGACGACTCCGAACGACCCGACCTCGCCCGCCTCCAACCCGACGACGCAGCCGCCCTACTATCTGACGCTGCAGGTGCCGACTCAGGACGCCCCCTCGTACTCGATCTACTCCACGTTCATACCGCTCACCGGGCAGGACACGTCGAAGAGCCTCAACGGGTACCTCGCCGTCGACTCGAATGCCGGATCGACAGCCGGGGAGAAGTCCGCCGACTACGGCAAGATGCGCCTGCTGACGCTACCGAAGGACGCGACCGTCCCGGGCCCCGGCCAGGTGCAGAACAAGTTCAACTCGGATCCGACGGTCTCGCAGGCCCTCAACCTGCTGAAACAGGGCTCGACCGAGGTGCTGAGCGGTAACCTGCTCACCCTGCCGGTCGGTGGCGGACTGCTCTACGTGCAACCGGTCTACGTGCGGTCACGCGGTGAGACGAGCTACCCACTGCTGCAGAAGATCCTGGTCGGTTTCGGCGACAAGATCGCCTTCGAAGACACTCTGGATGCTGCACTCGACGACCTCTTCGGGGGCAACTCGGGGGCAACCGCCGGCGATGGAGGCATCACGACGCCCGCCACGGGCTCGGGATCGGGTACGGGCACACCGGCGGGCACGGGAGACAATGCTGCCCTCACAAAGGCCCTGAGCGACGCGGAGGCCGCCCTGACGGCGCGCACGGCCGCGCTCCAGGCAGCGGACTGGACGGCGTACGGCGTCGCCGACCAGCAGCTGAAGGACGCGGTGGCTGCGGCCATCGCCGCCTCCGGCGCCCAGTAGTCGCCTGCGCCGCCGCGGTCTTCGGGCCGCGGCGGCTGGCCGCTGGCCGCTTCCGGCTGGCCGCCCCGTGGTCGTCCCACGGTCACGAGCTGCCGAACGCTGTGGTAGTGTTACATCTTGTGCCGCGGGGTGGAGCAGTTCGGTAGCTCGCTGGGCTCATAACCCAGAGGTCGCAGGTTCAAATCCTGTCCCCGCAACAGAAGTCCTGATCAGTCGCTAGTTTTCCTTCCTTGTTCGAAGGTCTGCGATAGTTGAGGGAACGATCCGGTACAGCCCCTACAGGCTGTACCGGATTTTTTTGTCTCCTGCCATCGTCACCAGAACCACCAATGTCGGTGGCTGGAACGCAGCATCTCCGTCGCCCCGGAACGCCACACTTGTGGCGAGGCCCGACCACGTCGGCCGCCGTGGTCGAAGGGAAGACGGACATGGGTTCCACCGAGGAGACGGTGACCCGTCGCAGACGGCGTGACAATGCCCGCACAGCTCTGCCTGCGCCACGGCGCCAACGGGGCACGAACCGGGACACGACCCCGCAGCCGGCCCTGCACTCAGTGCCGTCGTCGTTCCGGATCGCGCGCGCCAGGCTCGCGCCGGCGCTTTCTCTGGTGCTGTGGCTCCTCTATGTCGTCACTGTGGTCGTGACCGTTGTGAGGGGCGATGCTTTCGGCGACGCGGTGCAGCTGCTCACCACGATGATCTTCCTGCTGTCGGTGACGCTTCTGACCCTGTCGGCCTGCCTGTACCTGGTCGCTCGTGCAGGGGCTCTGCCCCGTTTCGCCGAGCATCGGCGCGCGCGGCGAATCGTGATCGACGAACAGTTCGCGAGCCAGAAACCGGGTCTCGTGGCTCTGCTGCCCTCGCACGCCGAAGACCCGGCACTCGTCAGGATGTCGCTGTGGTCGGTCGCCCTGCAGGAGTATCCGGGACTGCGCGTCGTACTTCTCCTCGACGATGACCCACATACCGTGGACCCCGTGAAACGGGCCTCTCTCAACGAGTGCCGCGCGCTTGCCGACGAGGTGATGGAGCAGCTGCGACCGTTACGCACGCGCGTCGAGGCCGCGTCTGCCGCCGTGGACAGTGGGGAACTCAGTGCCACCGCGAGCGCCGGAATCGTGATGCGGGAGCATGCGGCCGCAGCGCAGTGGCTGCGCGCGCAGGCCGACGCGGCTCCCAGAAGCACCCACATCGAGGTCTTCTTCCGGGACCAGGTGCTGCGGCGGCTGGCAGCCGACCTCGACGGCACGGCCCTCGCTCTGCACGACGCGCTCGAGAACGGTGAGGAGCCGCTGACGGATCTGAGAGCACGGCAGATCATGGCCCGCCTGGTGAACATCGTGAGTGTCGACGCGAGCGTCTTCGAGCGGAAGCGTTACGAGACGCTCTCGCACGCACCCAACAAGGCGATGAACCTCAACAGCTACCTCGGCCTCCTGGGGGGTCGCTTCAGAGAGCAGGGGGCTGGTGACCGCCTCAGCCTGGTGCACATCGGGGAGGCCTCCGAGGCTGCTCCCGCAGGCGAATCCGCGGGGGCTGGAGAGAACGGCGCCAGGGCATCGTCGCCGGGCATCCTCGAGGTACCGGACACTGACTATGTGCTCACTCTCGACGCAGACTCGATGCTGCTGCCGGAATACTGCCTGCGACTCGTGCATGTGCTGGAACAACCGGAGAACAGCCGGATCGCGGTCGCGCAGACCCCGTACTCGTCATATCGAGGCGCTCCCACGCGACTCGAGCGTCTGGCAGGTGCCACCACGGACCTGCAGCACATCGTGCACCAGGGTCTGACCGCCTACGACGCGACGTTCTGGGTGGGAGCGAACGCGATCCTCCGCCGTTCCGCGCTCGAGGACATCCGCACTGAGACGATCGAAGACGGCCACCGCATCGTGCGCTTCATCTCCGACCGTACGGTCATCGAGGACACCGAGTCGAGCATCGACATCGCCCTGCACGGATGGTCGTTGCTGAACTACCCCGAACGCCTCAGTTACAGCGCGACGCCGTCCGACTTCGGTTCGCTGGTCATCCAACGTCGCCGGTGGGCCGATGGCGGCCTTCTGATCCTGCCTCGCCTGCACGAGCTGATCGGCCTCCGCCGTCTGCAGGGAACGCCCATGCGATGGGGGCAGCGCCTTCTCCGACTGAACTATCTGGGCTCGATCACCTGGGTCACTCTGGGTCTCATCGCGGTGCTGACCCTCTACCCGCTGAACGGACAGCTCGTCACAGTGCTTCTCCTCTTGATCGTGGTGCCCTACTTCGTCGAGATGGCCTCCGATCTGCGGTACCTCGGCTACCGCCGCCTTGACATGGTGGGCATCTACGGGCTGAATCTCCTGCTGCTGTCCGTCAACCTCGTCGGCTCGATCGCCTCTGTCGCCCAAGCGCTCACCGGCAGGAAGGCCCGCTTCGTGACCACGCCCAAGGTGAGCACCCGCGTACCGGCGCCGGCACTCTACATCGTCGCCCCACTCGTGGTCATGGGGGGTGCAACGGCGGTTGCGGTGCGGGCAGGCTTCGACGGGGCGTGGGGGACAACGGGGTTCGCCTCGTTCACCGCTCTCGCCACGGCCTGGGGGATCATCCGGCTCGTCGGTGTTCGTCATGCGATCACCGACCTGGTACTCGGCTGGCTGAACTGGATCTGGGTGGAGGTGCCGACCGTGGCTGAGACAGCTCCGTCGACTTCGCCGCGGTGGGCACGTGTGCTTGACGACGGTCACCTCGACAGGGTGGGTGTGGCGCTGTGAGTCCCGTCATGGCGCGCCCCGGTTCCCGGTTCGCCGGCCGCAGACTGTCGCCGGCGCGACTCGCGCTGAGCGTCGTCGGGGTGCTGGCGGTCGGCGGTGCGCTCGTGGGGGCATCCATGCTGCCCGCGATGCAGGCGGGCGTCCCGGGTGATGCCTCTGCAGGCCAATGGTTCGCCAGCTACTACGACGTGACCCTCGAGACGGGTGGGCAACTGGCTCGCAGTCCGCTCGGCACCTCGACCGGCGGGGCGGTCCTGGCCTTCGTGGTCGCCCAGGCCGACGATGTCTGCACCCCCACGTGGGGCAAGGCCTACAGCCTCGACGACGCGGCAAAGACGTTCGAGCTCGACAGGAGGGTCGAACGGATGCGGCGCGAGGGAGAGCCCTTGGCCGCTTCGTTCGGCGGCTCAGCCAACACGGAGCTGGCCGGAGCGTGCACGACCGTTCCGGAGCTGACCGCCGCCTACCGCACGGTCATGGACCGGTACACCCTCGACGTGATGGATGTCGACATCGAGGGTGACATGCTGGCGAATGTCGCCGCCACGGAGCGCCGCGCGCAGGCCGTCGCCTCGTTGCAGAACGAGCGTCGGATGAACGGCGGGTCCCTCGACGTCTGGCTGACCCTTCCCGTCGCACCCTCCGGCCTCACTCCGGCGGGGCTCGCACAGGTCGAGAGCATGCTCTCAGCGGGAGTCACCCTCGCGGGAGTGAACCTCATGACGATGGACTACGGCACCGACGGGACCATCGCGATGTCGTCTCTCAGCATCGATGCCCTCCAGTCGACGGCCGTCCAGATCCAGGATCTCTGGCGCGCACACGGGCTCGCCCTGCCCGACGGCGGGGTCTGGTCGCTGATCGGCGCCACTCCGATGATCGGCGTCAACGATGTCAAGGGCGAAGTCTTCACGCTGGACGACGCTGCAGCCCTGAACGCCTTCGCGGTCGAGAAGGGCGTCGCCCGCCTGTCGATGTGGTCACTTACCCGCGACCAGACCTGTGGCAGCAACTATCCGACCCTGCACATCGTCTCCACCGCGTGCAGTGGAATCGAGCAGGCCGGAGTGAGCTTCGCGACGGTGCTCGCCGAGGGCTTCACCGGCACACCCTCAGCGAGGCCGGTGACGGTCAGTGATGGAGACGTCATCGAGGATGACCCGGCGACGAGCCCGTATCCTGTCTGGTCGTCGCAGACCTACTACTCGGAAGGGGTCACCGTCGTCTGGCACGGATCGGTGTACGTCTCCAAGTGGTGGAACGAAGACGGTTCGGTGCCGGATGACCCCCGGATCGACACGGCCGGGTCGGCCTGGACCTACATCGGGCCGGTGCTCCCCGGTGACGTGCCGTTCGCCCTGCCCCAGCTGGCGCCGGGCACGTACCCGGAGTGGTCGTCGACGGCCCTGTACGACCAGGGGGACCGGGTGATGCTCGACGGAAGTGGTTACGAGGCGCGGTGGTGGTCCCAGGGCAAGAGTCCCGCACGCTCCGTGCTCGACCACGACTACTCGCCGTGGAAGTTGATCACCGGCCCCTGACCGGGAGCGACCTGCTCACCACGGTTATCCGACTGCACAGCGGCTGCAGCGGCTCCGTATTCGGAGTGGTTGCTGTCGACGGTGACGGTGGCGCTGCCGCCGCGCTGCGGAGGCAGCAGCCGGCCGACCGCCCGTGTGCGCGCGGCGCTGATGGCCGAGGCCATCCACACCAGCACCGGGTCGACGAGTTCGTCGGGGATGCTCCCGCCGCTGTCGTCGAGGAGCACGACGTCGACTCCTCGATCCCGGGCGGCGGCCACGACAGAGACGAGTGGCTCGCGGGCGAGCGACCCGGCGCGGAGACTGTCGCGGAGTTCCCCTTCGAGCGTTGCGTACTCGCGTCGTTCGGCCGCCGTGGCCGTACCGCTCCGGGCGATCCGTTCGAGGAGGGGAATCACGGTCCGGCCGAGCTCGGCAACCCGTGTGGTGAGCTCGGACCGTGCTGCCACCGTCCAGCTCTCCCGTTCTGCCGAGGCCACCGTGTCGTGGTGGAGCGCCGCGATCCGTCTCTGCATGCGGGCCACGACCAGCAGGATCGCCGCCGTGAGGATGATGAGCACGACCAGGCGCACCGTGACCGGAACGATCTGGCTGGCGGGCGAGTGCGTCACGACACCCGTGGCCACGAGGAGGGCGACGGTGAAGACGCCACCGTAGAGCGCAACCCTCAGCCTGCCGCGGAGTGCCAGCGCCACGAACACGAAGACGTACGCGACAGCGAACCACGAGGTGCCGTAGCTGAACGGGAGCGTCGTTGTGCCGGCGACCAGTCCGCCGCAGGCGATCGCCACGACGAGAGCCATCCGACGCCGGGAAGGAACCAGCGTCGGAGTGCGTCGCAGAATCTCGGACGCGAGCAACGCCGCCAGGAGAAGTCCGAGATTGATCGGCCAGGTTCCCGGAAATGCTGCCGAAGCGACGATCGCGCAGACCGTCTGGGTGAGGAGGTAGATGACAGCGACGGCGGCCAGTCCCGCCCGGAGCGCTCCCCGGTCGCCGGAGGCATCCAGCCTCCGGGACGGGGTTGTGGAGCAGGTGAGGCGAACGACCGTACCCGTGCCGGGGAGTGAGATGACGTGGGCAGTGCCCCCGGCGACCCGATCCATCCGTCCGATGATGCTCTGCCTGATGCCGAGACGGTCGTCGGCGACCTCCGATGTGGCAAAGCCCGGGCCGTCGTCCGTGATCGTCACCGTGACGGTGCCTCCGTCGATGCTCAGCTCGACGCGACAGGAACTGCCGGGTGCGTGCTCGAGCGAATTCCGGAGGGCCTGTCGGGTGGCACCCACCAACGCTTCCTGGGTCGCGGCGGGCACCGTCGCCGTGGACTCACCGCGCGCCGAGAAGCCGACTCTGTGCCGGCGAGCCTCATCGGCAAGCGCCATCCGCAGCACGAGGGGCTCCTCGGCCTGCTCGTCGACGAGCCGGGAGACCATCGATGCGGCCTGCGCTGCCTGTGCGGCCAGCAGAGCAGGCGGAATGGGCAGATCCGACGCGGCGAGATTCAGCGTGGCGAGCACCTCGTCGTGCACGAGAGTGGATGCGCGGGTGCGAGCCGCGAGTCGCCCGTGTTCTGCCGATTCGCGTGCCACCGCTGCGGTGCTGGTCGCGGCCGCCGCATCCAGACCCCGGCCCACAGAGAGGATGTGGCCACCGATGACACAGATCACAGCCCCTGTGAGCAGCGCCTGCATGTCGTTGACGATCCCCGCGACGTCCAGACCCCCGTAGAGCGTTCGGTACGCGATGCCTGCCGTCGTGCCGGCCAGCACCGTGATCCACGCCAGGCTCCGCCCGCCCGCCACCAGGGCTGTGGCGGCCGCAGCGCCCGACGCCGAGAGGGTCCACGGGATACGGTCGATACCCTCGGCAGGCACCGCGGCGGGAAACGTGACGAGTGTGACTCCATAGGCGATGACCGCAACCAGTGCGACGACCCGAAGGGTCGCATCCGGCAGCCACCGTGCGCTCGCCCCCGCGACCAGGGTGAAGACGGCGGCGAACCAGCTGAGCGCCACCGCCCACAGGGGGTACGCCGGCGACCCGTCCTGGAAGACCAGGGCCAGATGCACTGCGAGGACGATCACCATCAACAGGGCCGAGTCGATCACCAGCAGCCGTCGCGCCGACCGCTCGCCTGCCCCGATCTGCTCGCCTGCTCCGGTCCGCCCAGCTGCCCCGATCTGCTCGCCTGCTCCGGGCCGCCCAGCTGCCCCGATCTCAGGCACGACGGGGGGCGGGTACGTAGCCGTCTTCCACGCCGCGCTGGTACAGCTCCACCTTCGTCGCGGCGGGCCGGCCGAGGCTCTGATAGAGCGAACGGATGCGACGCAAGTGGTCGTTGACCGTATTCTCCGAGATGAACAGGCGGGTCGCCACCTCCCGGGCTCCCAGCCCGGACGCATAGAGCCCTAAAACCTCGCGTTCGCGTCTGCTGAGCGGTGCTCCGTCGAGAAGAGGGTCGGTGTCGAGGGCTGACGCCCACTCCGTGGTTGGCACGTGCTGGCCTCGGGCAGCCGCTTGGATCGCGGCGACGAGACTGTCACGAGGGGCCGACTTGCGCATGATGCCCAGAACCTCGGCCCGTGATGCAGAGCGCACCAGAAACGGATCCTCACCCGAGGTGAGAACGAGTACGTCGGCACCCCAGTCCCGGATCCGCCGCACGTTCGTGCCCGGATCGGTGAAGTCGCGGAGGCTCAGATCCAGGAGGACGAGATCCGCATCGAGCATAGGTCTCACGAGGTCGTCCACAGTGGGGGCGTGACGCGCGAAGACCAGATCGTCGGCCGAATCCACCAGACTCTGCACCGCAATCGCGACCAGCTGGTGGTCGTCCACCACGGCGACCCTCGTGCTCATCAGCGTCCACCCTCCCACGACGACCGTGACCGACCCATTCCCGACCCTCACGCTAGCGGAATGCGGCGTCCGGTACATGCGCTCAGGATCTCGGTGGGGCGGACGGAACTCCAGGTGTGAGGTAGACTGGGGGAACCAACTCAGGTAGCGGCGCGGGGTGGAGCAGTTCGGTAGCTCGCTGGGCTCATAACCCAGAGGTCGCAGGTTCAAATCCTGTCCCCGCAACAGAACGTATCAACACAGAAGGTCCGGAACCGTCAAGGTTCCGGACCTTCTGTGTTGTGTGTGCGCTGATTCGTGCGAGTATTCCGGACCCCGTCCATCCCGATTCCACACGCTGTTCACAAGGGCCCTCTAGGTTTCGTCCACCGGTGAAAAGGGGGAGCCATGTTCAGCGTTCGTCGACAGTACCTTCGTCGCCTCTCGGGCGTCATGGCGGGTGCGCTCGTCGCCGTTTCGGCCGCTGGCTTTGTCGCGGCCCCCGCCCACGCAGAGATGCTGCTGCCGATATCAGGGAGCGGTTCCACCTGGGCACAGAACGCTCTCGACGGGTGGAGAAAAGACCTCGCGATGGACACGGGGCAGACCGTCAACTATTTCGGAAATGGTTCTGCGGCGGGTCGGCAGGACTTCCTCAACGAGAGCGTCGACTTCGCGATCAGTGAGATGCCATTCCAGGCCCATCCGGAGGACGGTTCCGCACCCGAACTGCCGAGAACTCCGTACACGACCGTCCCTATCGCGGCCGGTGCGACCACTTTCATGTACAACCTGAAGATCAACGGGACCAGGGTCACCAGCCTGCGGCTGAGCGGAGAGACGGTCACCCGCATCTTCACGGGGACAATCACCAACTGGAACGACCCCCGCATAGCATCCGACAACCCGACGCTGCCGCTGCCGGACAAAGCCATTGTACCGGTGCTCCGTTCCGACGCCTCCGGTTCCACAGCGCAGTTCACCGGCTGGATGTCCGGTCAATACCCGCGACTGTGGAACGCTTTCTGCGCCGGCGTCGGGCGATCCAGCCCCTGTGGTTCAACGGCCCAGTTCCCCGCTTTCGGCAATGCCAAGTCGCAGTCGGGCTCTCTGGGTGTCGCCGGCTTTGTCAGCCAGGACTATGGCGAAGGTGCCATCACGTACGTGGAGAACAGCTACGCGGTGAAGAGCGGCTTCCCCACAGCAGAGGTGCGGAACGTGGCAGGTGCATACGCTGCTCCAACGGCGACAGCGGTGGCCGTCGCTCTCATGAGTTCGCGGACGACCGCCGCAGACCCGAACTCGGCCAGCGACCTCGCTGGCGCCTACAACAGCACCGACGTGCGGGCGTACCCGCTCTCGTATTACACCAACATGATCATCCCTGCGGCAGAGAACAAAATGTTCACCACCGCAAAGGGCGCCTCCCTGACGGCCTTTGCGCGTTACGCGCTCTGTGCGGGCCAGCAGAGGGCGGAAAGTCTCGGCTACGCGCCCCTGCCGAAGAACCTGGTGCGAGCGGCGTTCAGTCGGCTTCTCTACGTTCCTGGATCCGAGTCTTTGAACAAGGATCTCAGCACGTGTGCCAACCCGGCCTTCTCCATCCCGTCGACACCCACCGGCCCCCTCGCGCCCACATTCACGTCCCAGACCCCACCGGCAGGCACGGTTGGCGGCGCGTACGGTTACAGGTTCACTGCAAGCGGCAACCCTGCGCCGACTTTCTCACTCGCCACGGGCAAGCTGCCAACCGGCCTCACCCTCTCCTCAACAGGCACACTCTTGGGCACACCCACCAGCGTCGGAAGTTCGACCTTCACCGTCACCGCGAGCAGCGGGATCGGTCCTGACGCGACCACCGGCCCGATCACCCTGACAATTGGTCCCGCTTGGTCAGCACCGAAGATCACCATCGGCGCCGTACCCCAGGGCACGGTCCAGACCGCCTACACCTATACCGTGTCTGCGACAGGGAACCCCCGGCCCACTTTCGCGGTGACATCCGGCACGCTTCCCCCCGGGCTGGCCCTCAGCAGCAGTGGAAAGCTGTCGGGTGTACCCACCCGTGCGGGCACAACGACATTCCGTGTCACAGCCAGCAACGGAATCCTTCCCGACGCCACCACAGCGTCGCTCACCCTCACCGTGAATCCGCAGACCGTCGCACCGATCCTCACAGCGAAGTCCCCACCGCCCGGGGTCCTCCGATCGACGTACTCATACACCTTCATCGCGAGCGGCTATCCCAAGCCCACCTTTACCGTCACGTCGGGCGCACTTCCCGCCGGACTCACCCTCACCAGCTCGGGAACACTCAGCGGCACACCCACCAAGGCGGGGACCTCCACCTTCACCGTCGAAGCGCGAAACGGCACCAAGCCCGATTCGAACAGTGGCGTTCTCGTTCTCACAGTGAAGCTGAAGTAGCGAGCCCACTCGAAACCGGCCAAAGAGGCATTGTTGAGGCAATGTCAGTGGTTGGTGTTTGACTGTGGGTATGAACCAGCCAGCCGCTCCCGTCCCCGACATCGCTTCGGTGATGCAGTGGGTTCTGGATGCCCGGCGGCAGTTTGACGCATTGTTGGCCGGTGCCGGTGGGGCTGCCGCGCCCTGCGGGCTTGCCGACGACGCCCTGGTGGCGGGGGTGGTGCAGGTGGAGTCGTTGGGCCGGATCATCGACGGGTTACGTATCAGGGTGGTTGGGGAGGTGGCGGCTCGTTCTGCTGCCGAGTACGGCGCGGACGGGCTTGCCCGGTCGCATAACTTCCGTACCGTGCCGAAGTTCGTGGCTGCGGTGACGGGGGTGCGGGAGCAGACGGTCAAGGAAAGGGTAAGGCTGGCCTCGCAGGTGCATACGACTATGTCGCTGGCGGGGTTGCCGAACCTGCCGCGGTTCCCGCTCGTCGCGGGGGCGCTCGCGCGGGGTGATCTGGGGGTGGATGCGGCGACCGCGATCACGCGCCGTCTCTCCGAGGCCGCGGCGAAGGTGGGTTTCACTGAGGAGATCTCGGAGGCGGAAGCTGATCTGGTGGGGTTGGCGCAGCAGACGTCGGGCGGTTTCGGGTATTCGGCGAATGAGGTGGATGCCCTGGCGATCCGGTGCCGGGAGCACCTCGACCCCGACGGTGCTGAGCCTCGTGGGGCTGACTTGCACGAGAAGCGGTATCTGGAGTTGAAGGCGCACCGTTCGGGGATGACGTCGATCCGGGGTCTGTTGTCCCCGTCGATGGCCGCGATCGTCGCGTCAGCGTTGGAACCAAGCACGTCCCCGCGGATCGTCGCGTTCGAACCCGACCCGGCCGACCCGCCGGCACCCGACGATGTGCCGGTCGATGGTCTGATCGCGGATACCCGCACCGTGGGTCAGAAACGTGCAGATGCGCTTGTGAATTTGGTGCAGGTCGCGGCGGGCAGGCCGGAGATGCCGCGCCTGAATGGTGCCGCACCCACCGTGAACCTGCACGCCACCCTCGAAGACGTGGTGTCCGGGCGCGGTGTGGGTTGGATCGACGGCCTGACCGCCCCTGTTCCGTACTCGACGGTCGAGGCGCTTCTGTGTCATGGGGATGTGATCACGACCCTGTTCGGGGAGCACGGGCAGGTGCTCCAGCACGGGAAGACTCGGCGCCTGTTCACGGCCGCGCAGAACCGTGCCCTCGCGGCGCGGGATGGTGGGTGTGTGTGGCCGGGCTGCGACGCACCCCCGTCCTGGTGCGAGTCGCATCACGTCGACGGGTGGCAATCCGACACCCACCCTGGCGGGTTCACGGATATCGACAACGGGGCGCTGCTATGCCACTTTCACCACACGAACGTGCACAAAACACACTGGACACTCACCATCCGGAACGGCACCCCGCACCTCATCCCACCGGAATGGCTCGACTGGACCCAAACCCCCAGACCCTGCCAACAAAACCGGGCCAGACAACGAATCGGCTCCCACCCGCCGGGCCCGCACAACCCCGCCCGGCACCGCCCACCCCCAACCCCACAGCCCAACCGAGATTCGAGCGACCCCCCAGCCTGCGCCCCTCCCCACCACGACCCCCGACCCGGCGAGTCTCAATCGAGCATTCCGCCACCGACCGATTGGTGGCTCGAACACCGTCAGAGCGACACCGGGTAGAACGACGCCCTGATCCCGGCCACCCAGCCGACCATCCCAGGGTCGTGCGCCGCATGCCCGGCTACTCCACCGCTCCAGCCACGCGCATCCAGAACCACACCCACCGAAGGCAAGCCCGCAGGGCGCGGCAGCAGACGGCGTGCGACAGCGCACGTCGGGCAGCGCGCGGTCAGCGAAGAGCCGCAGGAACACGCCGGCATCGCCGCGCACCCACCGCGGGGCGGGAGGGGAGCCTAGGCGCAGGAGCCTAGGAGCGGGCGGCGAGCAGCTCGGTCATGTAGCCGATCTCGCTGGACTGCGCCTTGATGATCGAGTTGGCGAGGGCGAGCACGTCCGCGTTGGTCGACCGCTCGACAAGCGCCTGCGCCATCTCCACGCCGCCCCTGTGGTGCGCGATCATCAGGGTGAGGAAGAGTTTCTCTGCATCGACGCCGGTGAGCGTCCGGAGGTTCGCAAGGTCCGCGGCGGAGGCCATCCCGGGCATGAGTGTGCCGGGCACGAAGGCGTCCCCGGCGCCGGGAGTCGACTCCGTGGAGCTCATGTTCATGCCGTGGTCGGAGGCGCTCTGGTCGAGCGTCGGCAGCGTCATCCACGTCATCTGCGGCGACGGGGAGACCTGGGGGAGGCCCCAGAGGTTCAGCCACGCGAACATCTGGCCGGCCTGCTGCCCCTGGGAGGTCGCGATGTCGTAGGCGAGCTGACTGACCTCGGGGTCGGTGGTCTGCTCCCGTACCGTCATCGCCATGTCGATGGCCTGTTGGTGGTGAACCTGCATGTCGCGGGCGAAACCGGCTTCGGCACTGAGTGTCGACGGGTAGGTGATCGTGGGTGTGGTCACCCGTCCGACAACCAGGCCGATCGCGACGAGGAGCACCGCGCCGATGGCGATCGCGATGCGCATCCGAACCGTGCGACTCGACCGCGAAGCAGCTGTGGATCCGGCGCCGTCGTCACTATCGGCCATCAGGTCGGCATCATCGTCCAATCCGGTCACGACACCAGGCCGGGAGCGGTCACACCACCGGTGCAGGCGGCGCCCGGCTCGGGCGCGTCCGGCGACTGCCAGTACGTCTTCAGGAAGTCGGCGAGCCGCGTGTCGTCGACTCCGGTCAGCTGGATCTGGGCGCCCCACGCCGAGGCGACCACGGGGGAGGGCAGGCCCACGTAGGGGGAGAGCACGATGTAGGTGGTGGGGAGCGCCGCGCGCAGTGCGGTGAGCTGGTCTCCGCTGACCTGGGAGGCGTCGTAGGTGACCCAGACGGCGCCGTGCTCGAGGTCGTGCACCGCGTTCTCGTTGGGGACCGGCTGGTCGTAGACGCCGCAGTTCAGCCAGACGGCCGCGTGGTTGCCGCCGACCGGGGGAACCTGCGGGTAGTCCACGGTGCCGGTGACGTGGTTCTGGGTGAGTCCGGTGAAGGTCTGCACGCCCTCGGCCTTCGTCGCGACGGGGGCGGGGGTGGAACCCGATCCGGTGACCACGAAGACGATGACCAGCACGATGATCAGGGCGGCCGCGCCGATACCGCCACCGATGCCGATCCGGCGGTTGCGCGTCTGCCTCGCCTGTTCGCGCTTCATGGCCGCGACCTTCTCGGCCCGGCGAGCGTCGCGCTCCTGCTTGACGGTCAGGGCGTTGTTGTTGTTACCGGATGCCACGGGGGGAGCCTCTTCTTCTCAGGGGGGTGTTCTCGCAGGTGTGCCTGAGTCAGAATAGCGATCCCGATTGGGAGGAATCTGTTAAAGGGACAACTAACTCGCGCTCTTCTTCGAACGGGCCGGAGTCTTGGCCGCTGTCTCGCGCGATCCGCGGCTCTTCTCGACGCTCTGGCGGAGCGCCTCCATCAGGTCGAGCACCTCGCCGCCCGAACTGTCCTCGTCCTCGTCGTCGGATGTCTCGCCGAACGTCTCCTCGGTGTCCACCGAGTCGCCCTTGGCCAGCTTGGCGTCGATGAGTTCGCGCAACTGCAGCTGGTAGTCGTCGCTGAACTTGCCGGGTTCGAAGTCGGTCGAGTACGAGTCGACGAGCTTGGCCGACATGTCGAGTTCCTTGCGGGTGACGGTGGGATGGTCATCCAGACTCGGGAACTTCGCCTCCCGTACCTCGTCGTCCCAGAGGAGGGTCTGCAGCAACAGAACGTCGCCGGTCACCCGGAGGGCGGCGAGACGGCTCTTCTGGCGGAGGGCGAAGTGGACGATGGCGACGCGCTCCGTCTCTTCGAGCGTACGGCGGAGCAGGGCGTAGGCCTTCGACGACTTCGAATCGGGTTCGAGGTAGTAGCTCTTGTCGAACCGGATCGGATCGATCTGGTCGCTCGGCACGAACTCGACGACGTCGATCTCGCGGCTCTTCTCGGCGGGCAGGGAGGCGAGATCGTCCGCGGTGATGATCACCGTGCGTTCCCCGTCGTCGTAGGCCTTGTCGATGTGCGCGTATTCGACCACTTTTCCGTCGATCTCGCAGACACGCTGGTACCGGATGCGCCCGCCGTCCTTGTCGTGCACCTGGTGCAGCGAGATGTCATGATCTTCGGTCGCGCTGTAGACCTTCACGGGCACGTTCACCAGCCCGAACGTGATGGCACCCTTCCAAATGGATCTCATGCCCTCCAGTGTGGCGCGGCGACCCGTCAAGAGCTAGTGCCTTGACGCCGGCGCGGGCAGGATGGGGCCATGAGCGCCGCACAGCGAAGGTCAGGCTCCCGGGCATCCCGTTCCCGGGCATCCGCCAACACGTCCGATGTGATCGTCGACATCGACGGGCACCGGCTGAAGCTCACCAATCTCGAGAAGGTGCTCTACCCGGAGACCGGCACCACGAAGGCGGATGTGCTGCAGTACTACTCCGAGATCGCCGACCACCTGATACCGCACACCCGCGACCGGGCCGCCACGCGAAAGCGCTGGGTGCACGGTGTGGGCACGGCGGAGCATCCGGGTGAGATGTTCTTTCAGAAGAACCTCGACGATTCGACGCCGTCGTGGGTGCGCAGGCATGCGATCGAGCACTCCGACCATGCAAACGAATATCCGCTGGTCAACGACCGCGCGACTCTCACCTGGTTGGCGCAGATCGCCGCCCTCGAACTGCACGTCCCGCAGTGGCGGTTCGGGCCGCGGGGCGCCAGGCGGAACCCCGATCGGCTCGTGCTCGACCTCGACCCGGGCGACGGGGTCGGCCTCGCCGAGTGCGTCGAGGTCGCCAAGCTCGCCCGCACGATCCTGCAGGGCATGGGGCTCGAACCGGTGCCGGTCACGAGCGGGAGCAAGGGCATCCACCTCTACGCCGCGCTCGACGGCAGCCAGAGCTCCGACCAGGTCTCCGCAGTCGCGCACGAGCTCGCGCGGATCCTCGAGGTCGACAACCCCGACCTCATTGTGAGCGACATGAAGAAGACGCTGCGGGTCGGCCGCGTGCTCGTGGACTGGAGCCAGAACAACGGGTCCAAGACCACGGTGGCGCCCTATTCGCTCCGGGGGCGTTCGCAGCCGACGGTCGCGGCACCGCGCACGTGGCGTGAGCTCGCGTCTCCCACGCTGGCGCAGCTCGACTACACCGAGGTGCTTGCTCGGGTGAAGCGGCGCGGAGACCCTCTCGCCGTGCTGCTGGGCGGCGGGGAGGACGGCGGCAGCGGGGGTGAGCTGACGGTGCCGGAAGCCGCTCAGGAAGGCGCCGACCGCGACCGGCTGCACACCTACCGCAGCATGCGTGATGGGGCGAAGACTCCCGAGCCGGTTCCGGATGCGGAGCCCTCGCCGGGCGCCGGCAACACGTTCGTCATCCAGAAGCACGACGCGACGCGGCTGCACTACGACTTCCGGCTGGAGCACGACGGGGTGCTCGTCTCGTGGGCGATCCCCAAGGGACCGCCGACCGATGTGAAGGTCAACCACCTCGCCGTGCAGACCGAGGCCCACCCTCTGGAGTACGCGACGTTCGCGGGCACGATTCCGAAGGGCGAGTACGGCGGAGGAACGGTCGAGATCTGGGACGAGGGCACGTACGACCTCGAGAAGTGGCGGGACGGCAAGGAGGTCATCGCGACGCTCCACGGTACCAAGGCAGGGGGCCTCGGCGGCGACCGGAAGTTCGCGCTGATCCACACCGGGTCGCGCGGTGGCGGTAGCGGTGGCGGTCGTGGGAGCAGCGCCGACGACGAAAAGGGTGCCAGGAACTGGCTGATCCACCGCATGGAGCTGGAGTACACGAAGGCCCAGGAGGAGAAGCACCGCGGGCTGCCGCCTCAGCCCGACGATGAGGCACCGGCGATCAACGCGGCCCGATCGGCGGGGCGCGCCATTCCTGGAAAGCTGGTCGCGCCGATGCTCGCGACGCTCGGCGCCGAACGCGACCTCGGCGAGCAGGGCGACTGGGCGTTCGAGATGAAGTGGGACGGGATCCGGGCTGTCGCCTACGTCGATCCGCCGTCGGCCACGGCTCCGGCCACTGCTCCGGCCACCGTGCGGCTCCTGACGCGGAACGGCAACGACGTCACGAGCCAGTATCCCGACCTGCTCGACCCGATCCGGGCATCCGTCGGAGCGCACTCCGCCGTGCTCGACGGCGAGATCGTGGCGCTCGACGAGAAGGGTCGACCGAACTTCAGCCGGCTGCAACAGCGGATGAACCTGCAGGGCGAGGCAGAGGTGGCCCGGGCCGCCCGGAGCGTTGCCGTGCACTACCTCGTCTTCGACCTGCTGCACCTCGATGGCCGCTCGATGCAGCGCGAGTCGTACGACGACCGACGCGAGCTGCTCGAGAGCGCAGTGGTTCCGGATGCCCGTTCCCGTGTGCAGGTGCCGCAGGCCTTCGACGGGGACTTCGCCGCGGCGTTCGCGAGCAGTAGAGCGCTCGGTCTCGAAGGGATCATGGCGAAGAAGCACGAGAGCACGTACGGGGCGGGTAGGCGTTCGCGGGCCTGGATCAAGATCAAGCACCACTTCTCGCAGGAGGTGGTGGTGGGAGGCTGGCGTCCCGGCAAGGGGCGCCGCGCCGACACGATCGGTTCGCTGCTGCTCGGCATCCCCGACGGTGACACGCTCCGCTACGTGGGGCGGGTCGGCACCGGCTTCAGTGACACGGATCTGGCGAGGCTCGCCGGGCAGGTCGCAGACCTCACCCGCGACACGACTCCCTTCGCGGATGCCCCGCGGGACGTCGCCGCGGACGCGCACTGGATCGAGCCGACCCTGGTCGGCGAGGTGGAGTTCGCGGAGTGGACGGCATCCGGGCACCTTCGGCAGCCGAGCTGGCGGGGCTGGCGCACAGACAAGGCCCCGTCCGACGTGGTGCGGGAAGGATGATCTCCCGAGGCACCACGTTCGGTGGCCCCCCGTCAAGGCTTCTGCGAGCCCTGCGCGGCGAGGGGCCGGTCTGATCTAGGATGGGCTCATGACTGAGATCGGTAAAGGCCCCGTTGAAACCCGGCAGACCTCGGGTGGAGTGACCACCGTCGTCGCCCTCGTGCTGTCGCTGGCACTGTTCATCGGCGGTATGTTCCTGTTCGGCATCGCCTTCGAGTTCCCCGACTTCGGTGCGCTGATCTTCTCCTCCGGACTGGTTGCTGTCTGCCTCGGCGTGTTCATTCCGCTGCAGGTGCTGCGTCACGTCGACGGTGCGTAGGCGAGAACACCAGCTTTCGAAGAAGCCCCGGGCCCATGCGGCCCGGGGCTTCTTCGTTGCAGCGGAGGGGGGGGCGTCGCTACTTGTAGTCGCGGATGAAGGCGATCATCCCGTTCTCGGCGTCGCCCGGCGTAGCGACATCGCTCAGTCGCAGCACCGTGAGCCCGTAGAAGCGCCTCACCGGGTCGCGGTCGAAGGCCTGGCGGATGTGCGACCAGCCAGCGTGGGAGGCGTCGCCGTCGCTGTAGAGCCCGCCGTTCAGGGCATTCTCGCCCTTCAGCAGCACGCCGGCGTTCCACGCCGCGTCGGCGATCCAGCCGACCTGGTCCGCTGCTGCCGAGTAGGCGCCCCTGTACTTGTCGTCGTCGACGAGGTTCGGTTTCTCGAGCTCGGTGTAGTGCAGCACGATCCGGTGGGTCACCGGGAGGGTGCCGTCGCCGTGCACGTTCACGTCGCCGATCATCGACAGGATCGTGTTGTAGCCGTGCCCGGTCGCGGCGCTGTTCATGTCGGTGTCGGTCGAGATGAGCCCTGCAGTGACTTCGGGGACACGCTGGATGCTCGACGCCGTCATCGTCTGCCAGTGCACCCCGGGGATCTTCTCACTCAGGTCGACGTTCTTGAACGCCCCGTCGAACGCCTGGATCGCCGCATTCAGGATCTTCCGGCCGTGGCCGACGAGACTCTGGGTGTTCCACGATGTGAAGTCCTTGCCGTACTGCAGGTTCTTGAACGAACCGGAGGTGAAGAAGTTCTCATGGTCGTTCGGAGCCGAGATGGTGTCGAGCGTGAGCCCGGGGATGCTCCAGGCCGTGGCCGCTCCGGCGACGGATCCGTATTTCGCGAGCACCCACTCCGCGAACGACTGCTTCGCGGCCGGGCTGTAGGTCTGCAGCACACCGCGGTTCGGGTAGTTCGCCGGCGAACCGGCGACGCTCGCGTCGTGGGCGTTGTAGGACGGTTCCCGGAGCTCGCCCGAGGCGCCCGCGCTCAGGGCGATCTCGCTGATCGAGCCCCGGAGGTCGGCCCCGCTGCCCGCGCCCGTGCCGCTGAAGTGGTCTTCGAACGCGTTCATGAAGTTCTTCATCTGCTGGTACGTGCGCCCGGCGGCGGTGCCCCACGGCGAGACCGTCTCGCGGGAGATGTTGCCGTACTCGCTCTGGTAGTAGTTGTCGGCCGGCCGGGTGCCGACGATTCCGCCGACGGCGAGGGGGGCCCAGACGAAGGACGGGATCGTGATCGGCGTCTTGCAGTCGCCGTCGTCGCCGACGTTGCCACCGCACTGGTGGAACGACATGACGGGCACGATGCCGAGACCTGCGGCCTTGATCGCCCCGAAGGTCTTGTCGTAGTAGGCCCAGTTGTAGCTGGTCGGGCTGGTGGCCGCCTTGCCCCACCACACGTCGACGGAGATGCCGGTGCCGCCGATGCGCTTGAATTCGGTGAGCTGCCGGGTGAAGGCCTGCCACTGGGGGCCGTCGCTCGACCAGTCGGCCATCCAGAGCGGGGCCATGGCGTTGACGGTGGGGGAGTCGCCCGCATCGGCGAGGGCGGCGGTCGGCATCGCCACGACGCCGCCCGCCAGGGCTGTGGTGACGGCTGCCACGGCGAGCAGGTTGCGGAGGGGGCTTCGGCTCAGGGGGCGTCGGCGCAGGGGATTGTGTCTGATCTTCATCGATCTCTCTCGGTACGGAAATGGTGAGCTCACGGTCCCCTCGGGCGTGAGCTCACCATCGTAGCTGAGAAAGATTCAGTTATGCCTCAGGCGTCGCCGAACTCTCAGCTTCGCGCTTGGCGAGGGCCTCGTCGTATTCCTTCCGCACCTCGGTCATGTCGAGGGCGCGCACCTGGTCGATGAGCCCTTCGAGCGCCGGCTGCGGCAGGGCACCGGGCTGGCCGAAGATCGGGATGCCGTCACGGTAGACGACCAGGGTCGGGATCGACGTGATTCCGTAGCTCGCCGCCAGCGCCTGCTGGTCTTCGGTGTCGACCTTCGCGAAGGTGATGTCGCTGTTCTTCTCGCTGGTCGCCTCGAAGACCGGGGCGAACTGCCGGCACGGGCCACACCAGGCTGCCCAGAAGTCGATCAGTACGATGCCGTCTGCGACCGTCTGGTCGTGGTTCTCTTGTGTCAGTGTCTGCGTGCTCATACAGGAGCAAACGTTCAGGAGGGCGGGGTATTCCCTGCGGTATCCAGCCCGGCGCGCGCGGACGGTTTCACGAAGGCCTGGCGCATGTGGTCGGTGGAGAGGTATTCGCTGATGCCGAACAGCACCAGGCTGAAGAGGATCTGTTCGACGATCATCCAGAGCGGGTAGAGCCCCGGGATCGCTGCGATCACCAGCGTGACGATCGGGAAGATCCTGCTGAACAGGCGGAGCCTCGAGTAGGCCCAGTAGTAGCCGGCGCGGGCACGCCAGGCGAAGTAGAACAGGGTCGTCGTGATGCCGAGCACGACCAGCCCGCGGAACCAGACCGGCCACGGCACCTGCTGTCCGTCGAGGGTGAGGACCAGGGCGATCGCCAGCGCGGTGATGCCGAGCAGGAACTCCACTGCGAGCAGCCAGGTGATCACGGTGAACGAGCGTTCGGTGCGCGGGTGGCTGCGCTGCTCCTCGGGAATGCGGATGCTCGCGTTGCGCCCGGCTGCGAGGCGATCCAGCGACTCCACGATCATGACGGGAAGTCTACGCGGTGGGCCCCGCGTGCGAGCCACCGACAGCAGCAGCACGCTTAGGCTTGCACCATGAGAGCAGCCGTGTACAACGCCCCGTTCGACATCTCGGTCGAGTCGAGGCCCGATCCGGTCATCCAGAACCCGCGTGAAGCGATCGTGCGGGTGACGTCGACCTGCGTCTGCGGTTCGGACCTCTGGTACTACCGCGGCGAGAGCAAGCGGAAGGGTGGCGGTCCGATCGGGCACGAGTTCCTCGGTGTCGTCGAAGAACTCGGCAGCGAGGTCACGGGGCTGAAGGTCGGCGACTTCGTCATCGCACCGTTCATGTGGAGCGACGGCACCTGCCCGCACTGCCTGCACGGCGTGACCTCCTCGTGTGTGCACGGCGGATTCTGGGCGATCGGCACCGACGGCGGCCAGGGCGAGTACGTGCGGGTGCCCGAGGCCGACGGAACGCTGGTCGTGGTTCCCGGTGGGGTTCCGGATGCCGCACTGCTGCCCTCGCTCCTGACGCTGTCCGACGTGATGGGCACGGGCCACCACGCGGCCGTCAGTGCCGGCGTCGTGGCGGGATCGACGGTCGCGGTCGTCGGCGACGGTGCTGTCGGGCTCTGCGGGGTGCTCGCCGCCCGCCGCCTCGGTGCGGGACGGATCATCGCGCTCAGCCGCAACCCCCAGCGACAGGCCATCGCCACGGCGTTCGGTGCGACCGACATCGTCTCGTCGCGGGGCGACGACGCTCTGGCCGAGGTGCGCGACCTCACCGACGGGATCGGGGTCGATGCCACCCTCGAGTGCGTCGGGACCGCCCAGGCGTTCACCACGGCGTTCGCGATCGCCCGCCCGGGTTCGCGCGTCGGCTTCGTCGGCGTGCCGCACGGGGTCGAATTCCCGCTGCAGGCGGCCTTCAGCAACAACGTCGGGCTCGGTGGCGGGCTCGCCCCGGTGCGGACCTACCTGCCGGCGCTCCTCGACGATGTGCTGAACGGGTCGATCAACCCGGGGTTGGTCTTCGACTACGAATTCGACTTCGAGAACATTGCGGACGCCTACGCCGCGATGGACAGCCGCCGCGCCATCAAGGCGATCGCGCACCTCGCATGAGCGCGCCGGCAGACGAAACCGCCGGTCCTCTCGGCGTGGCCGTCGCGCAGTTCGCGCCGCGCGGCGACAAGGCGGCGAATCTCGAGACGATCCGCGGCCTGGTCGAAACAGCCGTGGGCAGGGGCGCGACGCTCGTCGTGCTCCCGGAATACTCCATGCACTTCGTGACACCCCTCGGCAGCGAGACCATCGGTGCCGCGGAAGAGGTCGACGGGGAGTTCGTCACGGCACTCGGCGCGCTCGCGGTGCAGTACGGCATCCACCTCGTCGCCGGCATCATCGAGAAGGCCGACGGTCCGCGCGTGCACAACACGCTGGTCGCGCTGTCGCCCGCGGGCGAGGTCGTCGCCCGGTACCGGAAGCTCCACCTGTACGACGCCTACGGCGTGCAGGAGAGCCAGTGGATGCAGCACGGCACCATCGCGCACCCCCAGACCTTCACCGTGGCAGGCTTCACGGTCGGGCTGCAGACCTGCTACGACATCCGCTTCCCGGAGGTCACGCGGTGGCTGGTGGACGCCGGGGTCGACCTGGTGCTGGTTCCGGCCGAATGGGTGCCGGGGCCGACCAAGGAGCGGCACTGGAGCGCGCTGCTGGAGGTTCGCGCGATCGAGAACACGGTGTTCGTGGCGGCTGCCGACCACACCGCTCCCGGCGGGGTGGGGCTGAGCAGGATCCTCGACCCGACGGGCGTCACGGTGGCCGGCCTCGGCGCCGAGGCCGGCGTGGCGGTCGCGTTCCTCACGCCGTCGCGGCTCGCCGACGTGCGGCGGGTGAACCCCGCGCTCGCGCTCCGGCGCTTCGGCGTCGTCCCGCGCTGACGCCCCCCCGCCCTCTCCTGCCCCCGAGCGCTCCCGCCCCCGGCTACTTCATCGAGTGGGCGGTTTGGGCCCCAAAACCCTTGCTTTGGGGCCCAAATCGCCCACTCGATTGTGGGTGGGTGGGTGGCGGGGCGGTGGCGGGGCGGGGACGGTCAGCGGCCGAGGCGGGAGAGCTGCTTGGCGGCGAGTTCGAGTACGTCGGTGCGCTTGCAGAACGCGAAACGGACGAGGGACGAGTACTCGGCCCCGAGGTCGTCGTGGCAGAAGGCCGAGATCGGCACCGCGACCACCCCGGCGAGTTCGGGGAGTTGGCGGCAGAGCTCGGTGCCGTCCGTGAATCCGAGGGGTGCCGCGTCGGCGACGACGAAATAGCTCGCCTGCGACTCGAAGACCCCGAACCCGGCCTTCGACAGCCCCGCCGACAGCACGTCGCGCTTCCGGCGGAGGTCGTCCGCGATCCCGGTGAAGTAGCCGTCGGGCAGGCCGAGACCGACCGCGATCGCGGGCTGGAACGGCGCGGCGTTCACGTAGGTGAGGAACTGCTTCACGGCAACGATGGCGGTGATCAACCGGTGGCGCGCGGTGATCCAACCGACCTTCCAGCCGGTCGTGTTGAACGTCTTGCCGCCCGAGGAGATGGTGATCGTGCGCTGCCAGGCCCCGGGGAGCGTGGCGACCGGGATGTGCTGCTGCCCGAACGTGAGGTGCTCGTACACCTCGTCGGTCACGATGAGGGCGTCGTGCTCGTGGGCCAGCTCGACGATGAGCTCGAGGGTGTCGCGGGGCAGCACGGTGCCGGTCGGGTTGTGCGGGTTGTTGATGAGGATCAGTTTGGTGCGATCCGTGACGGCGGCCCGCAGGTCGTCGTGGTCGGGGAGGAAGTCGGGGAGGCGAAGCGGCACGGTGCGGTGCTCACCCCGGCTGAGCGCGATCAGCCCGCCGTAGGCGTCGTAGAACGGCTCGAGGGTCACGACCTCGTCGCCGTCGTCGACGAAGGCGAGGATGACCGCGGCGAGCGCCTCCGTCGCGCCGGCGGTGACGAGCACCTGCCGGTCGGGGTCGATCTCGAGGCCGTAGAACCGTTGCTGGTGTTCGGCGATCGCCTCGCGGAGAACGGGCATCCCGAGGCCCGGCGGGTACTGGTTCTGTCCCTCGGTGATCGCGTGGCGGGCGGCATCCAGAACCTCGGCGGGACCGTCTTCGTCGGGGAAGCCCTGGCCGAGGTTGATGGCTCCCGTCGCCTGGGCCAGAGCACTCATCTCGGCGAAGATCGTGGGCCGGATGACCCCATCCGCCTTGAGGAGGCCGGCTCCCACTGCGGTTCGCTGCCAGGGTCCACTGATCGACATTCCCCCAACCTACCGTCAAGCCCTGTGCCGTCGACACCGGGGATGCCGTTCGCGCGGTGCACAATTGAAACAACAGTCTGCTCGCAGCCCACGCATAGAAAATGCACAGGTGGCACGGGAAAACTGGGAACGCTTGGAAGGAGCACCAATTGACCGACAGCACCGAAAACCCCGCAGACATTCCGGATCGTCGACCGAACGAGCACGCACACCAGCCGAGCGCACACCAGCCGAGCGCGGACCAGCCCAGCAGCGAGAACCCGACCGAGAACCTCAGCACCGCCGCTGGGACGCCCGTCGCGCCGACCGCCCCGACTGAAGCGGTCGCCCCCGTCGCGCCGACCGCCCCGACCGCTCCGACAGAAGCCGTCGCGCCCGTCGCCCCGGTCGCGCCCGTGTATCCCGCTGTTCCGAGCTACAACCAGCCCGCCACATCCGCTGCGCAGCCGCAGCAGCAGCCCCAGCAGGCAGCAGCCCCCGCACAGCCCCAGCACCCGGGCTACGCCCAGCCCGCCGGCTACGCCCAGCCCGGATACGCGCAGGCCACCCAGCCGACCACACCCCTTCCCAACGCTGTGCCACTCCCCAACTACGGTAACGGCGCCTTCGGCCAGCCACAGGTCCAGCCCGATGTGGCCGGTGCCGAGGCGCGTTCCGACGCGCCGGCGAAGCGCCGCGGAGGTGTTGCGTTGGTCGCTGCACTGGCTATCGGCGCCCTGATCGGTGGAGCATCCGGAGCCGGCATCAGCGTCTGGGCGATGTCGAACAACAGCTCGAATTCGACCAGCCAGGCTTCCAGCCCGCAGACGATCACGGTGAACAACCCCGACTCGGCGAACCTGATCACGGCCGTTGCGGCCAAGGCGTCCCCCTCCGTCGTCACCCTGTCGGTCTCCGACGGAACGACGAGTTCCGGCACCGGATCGGGCGTCATCCTGAGCGCCGACGGCTACGTGCTGACCAACACCCACGTCGTGACCCTCGACGGTGCGACCGCGAGCCCGACGATCTCGGTCACCGCCGCCGACGGCAAGATCTACGTGGGCAAGGTCGTCGGAACCGACCCCGTCGCCGACCTCGCCGTCGTCAAGCTGCAGGATGCCTCGGGCCTCACCGCGATCGAGTTCGGCGACTCCCTTAAGCTGAACGTCGGCGACACCGCCATCGCGATCGGTGCGCCCCTCGGCCTCTCCGGCACCGTCACCAACGGAATCGTCAGCTCGCTGAACCGCAGCATCACGGTCGCGTCGTCGGCTGCACCCGACACCAGCGGGGAGCAGGCGACGCCCGACCCGAACAGCACCGACAGCCCCTACGACTTCTGGAACTTCGACATCCCCGGCCAGGGCCAGTCGCAGACTCCGTCGACGGCGTCGAGCACGATCTCGCTGGCTGTCATCCAGACCGACGCCGCCATCAACCCGGGCAACTCGGGCGGCGCGCTGCTCGACTCGGAGGGCAAGCTGATCGGCATCAACGTGGCGATCGCGAGTGCGAGCAGCAGCAGCTCGTCGGGCGGTCAGTCGGGCAGCATCGGTGTCGGTTTCTCGATTCCGGCCAACTTCGCCAAGCGCATCTCAGACGAGATCATCAAGAACGGGTCGGCCACGCACGGCCTGCTCGGTGCCTCGATCGGGGCGGCCAGCTCCAGCACGCAGACCGTCGTCGGGGCGAACGTCGTCGCCGTCACCGACGGGGGCGCGGCCGCCGCTGCCGGCATTCAGAAGGGTGACATCATCACGGCCTTCAACGGCATCGCGGTCACCGACGCCACCGACCTCACCGCCCAGGTGCGGGTGCTTCCGGCCGGCGGAACCGCAACGGTGACCTACCTCCGCGGCAGCACATCGAAGTCCGTCGACGTCACGCTCGGGCAGCTGGCGAACTAGCCGCAGTTCGAGGCGTCGGGGCGCCTGCCCTTCCCCAGGACACCCGCGCCGGGCATCCGGACCCCACCTGATAGGCTCATCGCTTGCTGTGACTGCAAGCGGCGGGCCTATCGGCGTGTGAGGCGGCCTGCGCAGATGCGCTCGGTTGGGCGCCTCCCTCTGCCAGACGTCCCCCCTGCTGATGTCGCCCTGCTGATGCCCCCTCTGAACGGCCTTCCCAGAAATATCGAGCGGACCGAATGAACGACTCCCTTCCTGCCTCCCCGGCCGCGCCCTCCTCACCGGTGCTGCCTCCTGTGACGGCGATCCTGATCGCGCGGAACGACCGCACCACCATCGAGGCGGCGCTCCAGAGCATTGCGGCGCAGAGCTACCCGCTCGGCCTCGACATCATCGTGTCGGTCGGCCCGAACATCGACGGGACCAGCCAGTTCATCGAGTACGCGGCGAGCCTCAACCCCCGCCTGACGGTCATCGAGACGAGGTCGACCTCCGTGGTGATCGGGCTGAACGAGGCCATTGCCGCGGCGCGGAGTTCCCTGATCATCCGGGTGGATCCCCGCGGCGAACTGCCGGTCGACTACACCCGGCGTGCCGTCGAAGCGATGGTGCGAACGGATGCCGCGGCTCTCGTCGGGCGCACGACGCCTGTCGGCGAGACCGCGTTCGAACGGGCGGTCGCGCGGGTGTTCACCCACCGCTACGGGCTCGCGGCGGATCCGCTGAAGCAGGCTGACGGTGCGGGGCCCACGAACATCCCCGAGGACCAGGTCATCCGGCGGCGGATGTTCATCGAGGCCGGGCTCTTCGACGAGGAGATCCGGCACGGGCAGACCTGGGAGCTGAACGCCCGGTTACGGGAGGCCGGGCACCAGATCGCGTTCGTGCCTGAGCTCGAGGTTACGTACCGCCCGCCGTCGCGCGTGGTGGACCTGACCCGCTCGTCGTTCGCCGAGGGGCTCTGGCGCGGCGAGTTCGCGCGGGCCTTCCCCGAGCAGAAGCAGCTGCGCTTCGTTCTTCCGCCCGCGGTCGTCATCGGCACGATCCTGGGGTTCGTTCTCGGTGCCGGCGGGCTGTTCGGCCTGGTCGCCGGTGCGATCGGCGTGGCGGCCGTGATCTCGTGGATACTCTTCGCGTTGCTGCTGGTGCCGATCGTCTACCTGGTGGGGGTCGTGGTGCTCGGCGTGGTCGCAGCCTCCCGCCTCGACCTCAGAACGGGTGCCTGGTTCGCGCTGGCGCTGCCCCTGCTGCACTACAGCTGGGGTTTCGGCTACCTTGCGGGGTTCTTCAACCTCGAGGGCGCCGCCGACACGGTGATCGTCAACCTCGACCAGGCCTGACGCAACCTCGACCAGGCCTGACGCGCGCGGATGCTGCGTACCGTTCGCTCCTGGCTCAGAAACTGACCCGCCAGAGGTACTCCTCGCCCGTGGGCCTGAACCAGCGCACCACGAGGACGCTCCGACGCGCGAGGTCTTCGCCGCGGATCGTCACCTCGAGGGTGGCGCCCACGTCGAGCCGCCGGGGCGTGCCGGTGTTCATCACCCCGGAGCCGAGGAGCGAGAACGTCAGGCCCTCGAGGGGTTCGTGGCCGACGTTGGCGAGTCGGTACAGCGGGGCTCGAGAGCGGTCGACCCGCAGCGGCACCGCATAGGCCGCCTCGGCCCAGGGGTTCGAGGTGGTGGCGGACGTTCGGCTGGCGAGCATGCAGGAATGATACGTCGACCCTCCGACGCTCCGGCCGCGAGCTGCGACCGGCCCGCGGAGGGTGTGGATATCCCCGTCAGATCGGCGGCTGTGGGGGAGTGGAGTCGGGCTGCTGCCCCTCCGCCCAGCCGGTGGCGGGTGGCCTGGCATCCGGAGCGTTAGTGTACGGGGGAGCTGTGCGCGAGGGTCCCTTCGGGGGCTTCGGCGCCTTGCCGGCCTTCGGCGACTTCGGTGCCCTGCCCTGCTTCGGAGCCTTCTCTGCTTTCGGAGTTTTTTCCGCCTTCACTGCCCTGCCCGGCTTGACGGCGCGCGGCGTCTTCTCGCGCAGCACGACCGTCGGCTCGAGCCCGGCCGGGAAGACCGTCGGCGGCGGACCGAACGCGGTGCGGGCGCTCTTCACGGCCCGACGGCCGAGCACGTGGTTGCCGGCACCGCCGATGACGGCGCCGACACCGAAGGGCAGCAGGCGGCCGACGGCCGTCGAACCGGTCCACGCGAGGAAGTGCTTCAGGAAGGTCTTCTTGACCTGGTCGGCGACCGGTCCCACCGCAGCCTGGGGGAGGCTCTTCGTCACCATGCTGCCCCAGAACTCCGACCGGGGTGCGCCTGCGCCGCCGGCCTGCCTCGCGAGCTGCTGCACGAGATCCGCGCCGCCGCTGCCCATCAGGAGGGCCATCACGAGGGCCCGGGCGCGATCCGGATCCTCGACGGAGATACCGTGGATCTCGGTGATCGACTGGGAGAACAGTGCCGTCGCCTCGAGGAAGCCGAGGGTCTCGACCCCCGTGAGGGCGAGCGACGCGACTGTTCCGACGGCTGGGATCGCGGCCGAGGCGCCCACCGCGGCCCCGCCGGTGGTCACCGCGCCGAGGTAGTGGCGTTCGAGCACAGTTATGAGCTGCGCTGGTGTGAGGCCGGGGTGCCGCTTCCGCAGGCTCCTGATGTGCGCCAGCACAACGGGGCGATGGATGCTCAGCACCCTGTCGATGCCCTGGAGCACTCTCGGGTTCACCCCCGGCGGGAGGGCCTGCTCGCTGGATGCCATGGTGCGTGTGCCTCTCGGATGTCGGAGCGTGACGGGTCTTCGGATCGCGCTGAGCGGCAATTCTATGGGGCTCTGCTCGATGGTTCGAGGCTCAGCATGTGCCGCAGTCTCTGTGATATACATGCTGGGTCGGAGCTTGCGCGAGCGCTGCCGGGGGGACCGGAGCGGCCTGTGAGCAGGCCCGGCCAGACCCTTCGCACGGCACCAACGGGGATTGATAGGTTTAAGCAGTGAGTCCAGAATCAGACCCCGCCGCAGACGGGAGCGAGAAGTCGGTCTCCGGCGCGCCATCCGCCTCCGCTGCAGCATCGTCCTCGGCCGCGGCGTCCGGTGCGCCTGCCCGCACCCCGGTGCGTCGCGCACCCGCTCGACCGAAGTCGCCCGCCGCGCGCACCTCGCCTGCTCCGCGCACCTCGCCCGCTCCGGGTGCGGCGTCGGGCAGGCTCCAGCAGGAACTTTCGGCTGACGGTTCGGGGAGCGCACCCGGTGCAGGCAGCCCTGCAGGTGCAGGCGGCACGACGGCGAAGAAGCCGGCGGCCCCGCGGAAGCCCGCTGCAGCCCGTACGCCGAGGGCGACGACGCCGCGCACGACGACGCCGCGCACCACGACGCCTCGCACGACAACCCCGCGCACCACGACCCCGCGCACCACGTCGCCTCGCACCGCTCAGGCCCGAAGCGCGGCGCCGAGCGCAGAGGCTCCCGTCGATACGACCGCGGCGACCATTCTGCCGAGCGAGCCGATCACTCCGGCGGTGGCTGATGAGGCGATCGTGGCTGAAGAGGCGGTGGTGGCCGATGCGGTGGTGGCCGAGGCGGTGGTGGCCGATCAGGCGCCCGTCGTCGAAGAGACGCCAGCCACAGACCAGACACCGGTTGCCGACGAACCCGTCGTCGCCGATGAACCCGTCGTTCTCGATGAACCCGTGATTGCCGACGAACCTGTGGCAGTCGACGAGCCGGCGGGGGTCGAAGAGACCGGAGTACCGGCGGATGCTGCGGCTCCGGTCGCCGCCCTGTCGCTGGTCGGGCTGGTCAAGCGGTTCGGCTCGACTGTCGCGGTCGACGGCGTCGACCTCCAGGTGCAGCGCGGCGGCTTCTACGGCATCGTGGGTCCGAACGGCGCGGGCAAGACCACCACCCTGTCGATGATCACGGGACTGCTCCGGCCCGACTCGGGCGAGATCCGGGTGAACGGGCTGGATGTCTGGGCCGACCCGGTGGCCGCCAAACGCTCCATCGGTGTGCTGCCCGACAAGCTGCGGCTCTTCGATCGCCTGACCGGCCGCCAGTTGCTGCACTACTCCGGCTCCCTCCGCGGCCTCGACGGTCGTGCCGTGCGCGAGCGCGCCGACGAACTCGCTGAGGCGTTCGGACTGCAGGACGCACTCGGCCGCCTCGTCTCCGACTACTCGGCGGGTATGACCAAGAAGGTGGCGCTCGCCGCCTCGATGATCCACTCGCCCCGGTTGCTGGTGCTCGACGAGCCGTTCGAGGCCGTCGATCCCGTCTCGGCCGACACCGTCACGGGCATCCTGCAGCGGTACGTCGGGGCCGGCGGCACCGTTGTGCTCTCCAGCCACAGCATGGACATGATCGAACGCGTCTGCGACGGCGTGGCGATCATCGTGCACGGCAAGGTTCTGGCGAGCGGCACCGTCGACGAAGTGCGCGAGGGATCCACTCTCGAAGACCGGTTCATCGAGCTCGCCGGTGGGCACAAAGCAGTCAAAGGCATGGAATGGTTGCTCAGCTCGTTGGACTGAGGCTTTCGCTCCTCAGGAACATCTTCACCGGCTCTCGTTCGAGGCGTGTCGTGGTCGGCCTCGGCCTGCTCGCCGGACTCGTCGCCGTGATCGCTGTCTTTCTCCGCATCGCGCGGCTGGCCGGCACCGATGCGGTCCTGGCACGCAATGAGACGGTGATCGGCGGCTCTGCCGTGGTGCTGGCCTTCGTGCTGGTGCCGCTGCTGCTGCAACGGGACGATCCGATGGATCCGCGCCGGTTCGCCTTCTTCGGCATCCCTGCGCCCCGGCTCGCACTGGCCGAGGCTGTGAGCGCCGTCGTCGCGCTCCCCGTCATCGCCGCGATCGTCTTCGCGGTGGCCACGGTCCTCGCCTGGTCGCCGACCCCCCTCGGTGTGCCGCTCGCTCTGGTCGGCGCAGTGCTCGGTGTGGCCACCTGCGTGCTCTGCGGCCGGATCTTCTCGTCGCTCTCAGCCCTATTGCTCGTCACCCGGCGCTCCCGCGAGGTGGCCGGCGTCGTCGGCGTCTTCGTGCTCGTGCTGCTGGCACCCGGGGTTGCGCTGGCTCTGACCGTCAACTGGGGGCTCGCGGTCTCGAGTCTCAGCCTCAGCGTCGCCCTGATGCTGAGCTTCACGCCGCTCGGCGCGGCCTGGGCCATCCCGGCGGCGGCGGCCAACGGCGACAGCGGCGGAGCGCTCCTCTGCTTCCTCATCGCGATTGTCTCCGTGGCTGTGCTCTGGTTCGCCTGGCGTACGCTCGTCGCCCTGATGCTCACCTCTGCCCGCCCCGAGAGCGACGAGCAGGTGCAGCCGCGGGGACTCGGCTGGTTCGGCAGTCTCCCGTCGACACCCGCGGCGGCTGTGGCCGCCCGGAGTCTGACCTACTGGTCTCGCGATCCCCGCTACTACGTGCCGCTCGTCATCATCCCGATCGTTCCGATCCTGCTCGCGGTACCACTGGTGGTCGTGGGTTTCCCGCTCGAGTACTACGCACTCGTGCCGCTGCCGATCATGTGCCTCTTCCTCGGGTTCGCGATCCACGACGACGTCGCGCTCGACAACACCGCCGTCTGGCTGCACATCGTGTCCGGCCGGCGTGGGCTGGCCGACCGGCTGGGACGTCTGGCGCCGGTGCTGCTGATCGGGCTCCCCCTGATCGGGATCGGCTCGGTCATCACCGTCTTCGTCTCCGGCAATGCCGCGGCCCTTCCCGCCCTCCTCGGGGTGAGCTCGTGCCTCCTGTTCGCTTCGGTCGGGTTCGGCAACCTCATTTCGGCGCGCTTCCCGTACGCGGCGACCCGCCCGGGGGAGAGCCCCTTCACGCAGCCCCAGCTCACCGGCTCCACGTCGGTGTTCGTGCAGGTGGCCACGGTCGCCGGAACTCTCGCCGTCGCGTCGCCGGCGATCGTCTTCGGAGTGCAGGCCATCCTGTTCGGCCAGCCCGACCTCTACTGGGCGTCGCTCTGGTGGGGCGTTCTGACCGGGGTGGGGGTGCTCGCCCTCGGCACGATCGTCGGCGGCGCCGTCTTCAATCGGAGAGGCCCGGAGATCCTCGCGGCGTCTGTTCGCGGTTAGACTTTTGCCATGAGTATTTCAGAGCCCGGCGGGCTGCCCGACGGTGGTGGTACCGCGACGCTCGACCGTGAACTGGAGGAGCTGCTCGAAGCGGAGCAGTTCGATCCGGGCGACCATGACCGCTTCTCGCACTATGTGCAGAAGGAGAAGATCCTCGAGTCGGCACTCAGCGGAGCACCGGTGAAGGCGCTCTGCGGCAAGACGTGGGTTCCCGGCCGCGACCCCGACAAGTTCCCGGTCTGCCCGACCTGCAAAGACATCTACGAGGGCCTGATCGCCGACGAGTAGCCAGCAGCTGGAGCAGTCAGTCGCTGGAGTAGCCAGCAGCTGGAGTAGTCAGCGGCCGCGCTCGGCGGCGTACTCGGTCGGGATGATCGCCTCACCGCCGCGCGAGAGACGGAACGCGCTCAGCGGCAGCTCGCGAAGCGCCTCGACGTGGTGCTCCCGTGCTCGTTTCACGCCGGCCGCCCCGAGGTGCTCGTCGAGCGGTACTCCGTCGACCACGAGGTCGACCAGGAGAGGACGCTCGGCCCCAGCGGCAGCAGAGCCACCCGCCTCCTCCAGCCCCTCGACGTAGAGCACCTCGGCGGTGGCCGTGCCCCTGTCGTCGAGCCGCCGCACGGCGTTCTTCCGGCCACCGATCGTGCTCTTCTTCGCGGAGCGCTTGGCCACCGACATCCACTCGCCGTCGTCGCCTCGATGGGCGACGAGCTTGTAGACCATTCCGGCAGCGACCGACCCCGAGCCGGTGACGACCGAGGTTCCGACGCCGTACGAGTCGACCGGTGTGGCCGCGAGGGCGGCGATCGTGTACTCGTCGAGGTCGTTGGTCACCGTGATCTTCGTGTTGTGGTTGCCGAGGGCATCGAGGCGTGCCCGAACGGAGGCCACCAGCGCGGGCAGGTCACCCGAGTCGAGGCGCACGGCCCCGAGGGCGGGCCCCGCGACCTCGACCGCGAGATCTGTAGCCCGTTCGACATCGTAGGTGTCGATGAGCAGTGTCGTCCCGGGCCCCATGGCCTCGATCTGGGACCGGAACGCCTCTTCCTCCGAGTCGTGCAGCAGCGTGAACGCGTGGGCGGCGGTGCCCATGGTCGGCACTCCCCAGGAGCGCCCCGCCTCCAGGTTCGAGGTGGCCGCGAAGCCCGCGATGTAGGCGGCCCGCGCAGCCGCGACGGCGGAGCGCTCACCCGTGCGGCGGGATCCCATCTCGGCGAGCGGGCGCCCTGCTGCCGCAGACACCATCCGGGCGGCCGCGCCGGCGACGGAGGAGTCGTAGTTCAACACGCTGAGCACGAGCGTCTCGAGGATGACACCCTCGGCGAACGACGCTTCGACCGTGAGGATCGGCGAGCCCGGAAAGTACAGCTCGCCTTCGCGGTAGCCGCGGATCGTTCCGCTGAAACGGTAGTCCGCGAGCCAGTCGAGCGTCGCCGGCCGCACCACCTCGTTCTCGCGGAGCCAGTCGAGTTCGGGTTCACCGAACCGGAAATCGCGGATGAGGTCGAGCACCCGACCGGTGCCGGCGACCACCCCGTAGCGCCGGCCGTGCGGAAGGGTTCGCGCGAACACCTCGAACAGGCAGGCGCGGCTTGCCGTGTCATCGGCCAACGCGGCGTCGAGCATGGTCAGCTCGTACCGGTCCGTGAGGAGCGCCGTCGATGTGAGAGGTGCAGTGGCTGGGGGAACCGCGGGGGAGGAGCTCACAGGATCGAGCCTAGCCTGCGGGTAGGCTCGTCAGTTGTGAGCGACGCACCGATTGGCATCTTCGATTCCGGAGTGGGTGGCCTGACCGTCGCCCGGGCCATCCGTGACCAGTTGCCGAACGAATCGCTCCTCTACGTCGGCGACACCGCGCACTCGCCCTACGGCCCGAAACCGCTCGCCGACGTGCGCCGCTTCGCCCTCGCCGTGCTCGACGACCTGGTCGACCAGGGCGTGAAGATGCTGGTCATCGCCTGCAACACAGCGTCGGCGGCGATGCTGCGGGATGCCCGGGAGCGCTATTCGGTTCCTGTCGTCGAGGTGATCCAGCCCGCCGTGCGCGCCGCTGTGACCGCGACGCGCAACCACCGGGTGGGCGTCATCGGCACCACCGCCACCATCACCTCGCGCGCCTACAACGACGCCTTCGCCGCGGCACCGCACCTGGACCTGTCGAGCGTCGCGTGCCCGCGGTTCGTCGACTTCGTCGAGAGCGGCGACACGTCGAGCCCCGAACTGCTCACGGTGGCTGCCGGGTACCTGGCGCCGTTGCAGCAGGCCGGCGTCGACACTCTGGTGCTCGGATGCACGCACTATCCGTTCCTGAAGGGGGCGATCAGCGTGGTGATGGGCGAGAGTGTCACGCTGGTGTCGAGCGACACCGAGACCGCGAATGATGTCTATCGCGAACTGGTCGGTCTCGGCATCCAGCGCACCTCGCGCGACGCGCCGAGCTACCGGTACGAGGCGACGGGCGAGAGTGCCGAAGAGTTCCTGAGGCTCGCGAACCGCTTCCTCGGCCCCGCCGTCTCGTCGGTCGACCTCGTCGAGACCGGCGCTATTGCGCTTCCCGACATCGCCCGCGTGCGCGCCGCCCTCGCTGGGCAGAGCACCGAGCGCCCCGGCATCAAACCTCACCCCCGTTTCAAGGAGAACCGATGACAGACAACACTTCCGCAGCCCTCGTGCGCGCCGACGGCCGGGCGGTCGGCGACCTCCGCCCGGTGACCATCGAGCGCGGCTGGAGCGCGCAGGCCGAAGGCTCGGCGCTGATCTCGTTCGGCAACACGAAGGTGCTCTGCACGGCCTCGTTCACGAACGGCGTTCCGCGTTGGATGTCGGGGAAGGGCAAGGGGTGGGTCACCGCCGAGTACGCGATGCTGCCCCGGTCGACGAACAGCCGGATGGACCGCGAATCGGTCAAGGGCAAGATCGGGGGCCGGACCCATGAGATCTCGCGTCTGATCGGACGGTCGCTCCGCGCGGTCGTCGACATGAAGGCGCTCGGCGAGAACACGATCGTCATCGACTGTGACGTTCTGCAGGCCGACGGCGGTACCCGGACGGCCGCCATCACCGGCGCCTACGTGGCCATGGTCGACGCGATCGAATGGGCCAGGGGCCGCAAGTTCATCGGCCAGAAGGCCCAGCCGCTCATCGACAGCGTCTCGGCGATCTCCGTCGGGATCATCGACGGCGTACCCATGCTCGATCTGGCATATGTCGAAGACGTCCGTGCCGAAACCGACATGAACGTGGTCGTCACCGGCCGCGGACTTTTCGTGGAGGTTCAGGGAACAGCTGAGGGCGCACCGTTCGACCGCGCGGAACTGAATTCGCTGCTGGACCTGGCACTGGTCGGAACCACCGAACTCGCGGCCGCCCAGACCGGTGCCCTCACGAGCAGGGACGACGCGTGACCCGCATGCGCGTGGTGCTCGCCACGCACAACCAGCACAAGGTCGACGAGTTCCAGAAGATCCTCGGCGCGCGGCTGCCGGAGCTCGAGATCGTGAAGTACGAAGGCCCGGAGCCGATCGAAGACGGGGTGACCTTCGCCGAGAACTCTCTGATCAAGGCGCGTGCTGCGGCCCGGCACACCGGGCTCCCGGCCCTCGCAGACGACTCGGGGATCGCTGTCGACATCCTCGGCGGCTCGCCGGGGATCTTCTCGGCGCGCTGGGCCGGGCACGGCCGGGGCGACCAGGCCAACCGTGAGCTGCTGCTCGACCAGCTCGCCGACATTCACGACGACCAGCGCGGGGCGGCGTTCGTCTGCCACATCGCGGTGGTCGTGCCGGCAGGTGCCCCGGGTGACGCGACCGCAGGAGACGCAGCCGCGGCTGACATCGCCTGGGAGGACGTGGCGTCGGGCTTCTGGCGGGGTTCCCTCACCCGGGAGCCTCGCGGAGCGAACGGCTTCGGCTACGACCCGGTGTTCGTGCCGTCAGGGCTCGATGTCACCGCTGCCGAGCTCAGTCCGGAAGAGAAGAACGCGATCAGCCATCGGGCGCTCGCCTTCGAGAACGTTATTCCGCTGCTGAGAATGAACGTCATTCCCAAGTAGTCGCCGGGGGGCCGTGCGGCGCGGTTCCTCTCCTATCCTGTAGGTGATGAGCACACAGAGCACAGGACACAGCGAGGGTCACAGCCACGCGTCCCGGTCGACGAACCGTACGCGGCTCCTCATCGCGATCGGAATCGTCTCGCTGGTGCTGGTCGTCGAGGTGGTCGGCGCACTCGTCAGCGGTTCCCTGGCGCTGCTGGCCGATGCCGGGCACATGCTCTCCGACCTCTTCGGGCTGATCATCGCGCTGGTGGCGTCGATCATCGCCCTCCGCCCGGCCTCCGACCGGCACACCTTCGGGTTCCAGCGCGCGGAGGTGCTTGCGGCTCTCGCCAACGGGCTGATTCTGGTCGTGGTTGCCGTCTTCGTGGGCATCGAAGGCATCTCACGGCTGCTCTCACCCGAAACCGACCACGTGCAGGGCACCCCGATGCTCATCATCGCGTCGATCGGGCTCGTCGCGAACGTCGCGGCGCTGCTGGTGCTCCGCGGGGGCGACCGGCAGTCGTTCAACATGCGTGGTGCCTACCTCGAGGTGCTCGGCGACACCCTCGGCTCGATCGCCGTCATCATCGCAGGCATCGTGATCATCACCACGGGCTTCGTCGCGGCGGACGCCATCGCGTCCCTCGCGATCGCCGTCATGATCGTGCCGCGGGCGTTCGTGCTCATCCGCGATGTGGTGGCGGTGCTCATCCAGTCGGCGCCGAAGGAGACGGATGTGCAGCAGATCCGTCGGCACATCCTGGAGACAGAGGGCGTACTCGAAGTGCACGATGTGCACGTCTGGGCGATCACCTCAGGAGAGCCGGTGTTCTCGGCGCACGTGGTCGTCGACCCACAGATCTTCGCCGCCGGCGAGACGGGGGCGCTGCTCGACCGCCTGTCGGGCTGCCTCACGTCGCACTTCGACGTGGAGCACTCCACGTTCCAGCTCGAGCCGGCGGAGCACGCCGGCCATGAACACGAGCAGCACCGCTAGCGGCCCCTCTGCGAAACGCTCAGCTGGCGTCGCGCTTGCCGGCGACACCGCGGTTGAACACGGTCGGGTCGAGCAGCAACTCCTCGGCCGCACCGGTCGCCTCGACGGACTCGGCGTCGCTGGCGGCGGCCGCCTTCTTGGCCTTCCGCGACGACTGGACGGTGTGGAACACGGTGGGCACCAGTGTCAGCACGACGACGGCCAGCAGCACCACGTCGATGTACTTCTCGCTGAAATCTTTGACCATGGGGATCTGGCCGAGGAAGTAGCCGAGCATGACGATGCCGCCGCCCCAGATGATCGCGCCGATCGCGTTGTAGAGGCTGTACTTGCGGGGATCCATCTTGCCGACGCCCGCCGCGATCGGTGCGAAGGTGCGGACGACCGGCACGAAACGGGCCAGGATCACGGCGAAGCCGCCGTAGCGCTCGAAGAAGGCGTTCGTGCGCTCGACGTTCTTGATGCTGAAGAAGCCCGACTCCTTGCGTTCGAAGATGCGGGGGCCGGCCTTCCGCCCGATGAGGTAGCCGACTTCACCGCCGATGAAGGCGGCGAGGCCGATGGCAGGAGCGACGAAGTAGATGGGCACGCCGATGGTGCCGATGAAGGTCAGGATGCCCGTGAAGAACAGCAGCGTGTCGCCCGGCAGCACGAAACCCACGAGCAGCCCGGTCTCGGCGAAGATGATGAAGCAGATGCCCAGCAGCGCGAACGGCCCGAAACCGTCGATCAGCGTGTTCGGGTCGAGCCAGGGGATCAAGGCAGCGTGCATGGTCAAGCTCCAGTCGTCGGGATCTCAGCGGCCGGCCGCAAGGAATCGGCTTTCTCGCGTACGGGAGAAGGGACTTGAACCCTCACGCTCGAAAGCACAGGTACCTAAAACCTGCGTGTATACCAATTTCACCACTCCCGCGTAGAACACCCCCAGTGTAATGGTTGGCTCTCAGACGCCCGCGCGGAATCCCAGCGATTTGTGAGCAAGGCTCCGCGGCAGGAATCGCGGGATGTAACGGAGCATGACACCGGCCCCGAGAAAGCCCACCACCCCGACCGTTCCCACGGCGAGGGGGAGGCCGGCGACCGCCACGAGGCCGGCGATGAGCACGGGTGCGGCAGCGGATCCGAGGTCCCCGGTGAAGCGGAAGGCCCCGAGGAACGGCGCCGGCGACGTCTTCGGTGCCAGGTCGGCGCCGAGTGTCATCACGATGCCGCTCGAGATGCCGTTCGAGAGCCCGAGAAGGATGGTCAGCACGATGAACCAGCCGACAGCGTGGCCCGTGTCATGGGTGAACGACAGGATCAGCAGGCACGTGCCCATCCCGATCATCGAGGGCAGCGCGCTCCAGAGACGGCCAAACCGGTCCATGATCTGGCCACTGGTGTAGAAGAGGGCGAAGTCGATGGCGGCACCGAGACCCACGATGAGCGCGGTGTTGCTCTCGCCGAGCCCGAGGCTCAGGGCCCAGAGCGGCAGAACGACAGTGCGGCTGGCCCGCAGCGCGCTGACGATGGCGACGCCCGACCCGATCCGCGTCAGCACCCGGCGGTGGGTCCAGATTGTGGTGAAGAGGCCCTCGGCTTCGGCGGCGACGAGGGTCTCGCCGGCATCCGGTTTCACCAGCTTCTCGGTGGGGTCGTCGACGACCAGCAGGAGCACGATGATGGCGACACCGCAGAGCCCCATCACGAAGAACACCGAGAGAGAGGAACCGGTGAGCGCAATGAGGCCCGCCCCGAGGAACGGGCCGATGAACCAGCCCGCCCGGAACGTGCCGCCGAGAGTGGAGAGCGCGCGCGCCCGGTAGGCGACGGGCACGTAACTCGTCATGAAGGCGTGCCGCGCGAGGGCGAAGATCGCGGCGGAGAGCCCGAGCAGGAAGATCCCGATGCCGAACAGCAGAGGCTCGCGGGCGACCAGGCACAGGATGATCGCGACGATCGAGAGCACGGCGGCGTAGATCATCGACCGGCGCTCACCGATCCGGGACACCACCCAGCCGCTCGGGATGTCGCCGACCAACTCGCCGATCATCGTCATGCCCGCAATGAAACCGGCCAGCGCGAGCCCCGCGCCGAGGTTGCCGGCGACCGCGGGGATTATCGGGATGATCGCGCCTTCGCCGATCGCGAAGAGCAGGGCGGGGATGAGAGCGGATGCCGCGACCGACCTGATGCGGAAGGCGGGTGCAGGCACGGCGGGTGCCGCCGCAGCGGGTGCCGGCTCAGAAGTACTCATCAGGCAACCAGTTTAGGCGGGACGTGCATGCACACCCGCACCCGGCCAGCGGAGAGGCGGAGCGGGTAGGCTGGGGGATCGTGTTAGAACTCGACCTCTCTGAGCAGATCAGTGCCCTCCGTTCGACCTTCAGCGACATCACGTCGGTGGTAGATGTCGAGGGCCTCAAGGCTCAGATCGCCGAGCTCAGCGAGCAGGCCGGGGTGCCCGATCTCTGGAACGACACAGAGAAGGCGCAGAAGGTCACCAGCGAACTCTCGCACCGCCAGGCCGAGCTCGCGAAAATCGTCAGCATCGACTCGCGGCTCGACGACCTCGAGATCATGGTCGAGCTCGCGAACGACGAATCCGACGAAGACGCCGTGGCCGAGGCGCAGGCCGAGCTCGCGAGCCTCACCAAACTGCTCGGTGAGCTCGAGGTGCAGACGCTGCTGAACGGGGAGTACGACCCGCGGCCCGCCGTCGTCACGATCCGCGCCGGTGCGGGCGGCGTCGACGCCTCCGACTTCGCCGAGATGCTGCTCCGCATGTACCTCCGCTGGGCCGAGCAGCACGGCCACAAGTCGACGGTGCTCGACACGAGCTACGCCGAAGAGGCGGGCATCAAGAGCGCCACGATCGAGATCGACTCGCCCTACGCGTTCGGCACGCTCTCGGTGGAGGCCGGCACGCACCGTCTGGTGCGCATGAGCCCCTTCAACTCGGCCGGCAAGCGCCAGACGAGTTTTGCCGCCGTCGAGGTGGTTCCGCTGATCGAGACCACCGACGTGGTGGAGGTACCCGAGAACGACATCCGGGTCGACGTCTTCCGCTCGAGCGGGCCGGGTGGCCAGTCGGTCAACACCACGGACTCCGCCGTGCGCATCACGCACCTCCCGACCGGCATCGTGGTCAGCTGCCAGAACGAGAAGAGCCAGATCCAGAACCGCGCCGCGGCCCTCCGGGTGCTGCAGTCGCGGCTGCTGCTGCTGCAGCGCGAGCAGGAGAATGCGACCAAAAAGGAACTCGCGGGCAACATCACGGCGAGCTGGGGCGACCAGATGCGGAGCTACGTTCTCGCTCCCTACCAGATGGTGAAGGATCTGCGCACGGACTACGAGGTCAACAACCCCAGCAACGTCTTCGACGGCGACCTCGACGGGTTCATCTCTGCGGGCATCCGCTGGCGTAAGCGCAAACAGGACTAAGCGTTCACCGAGCCACTTCCCAGCTTCGGAGTCCGGCCTCGCCATTGGGCGAGTCGCTGGGCTGAATGCCCGGTACCGCTGCTTAGGCTGACGTCGCCATGATTCGATTTGACCAGGTAAGCAAGATGTACAAGGGCACGGCCAAGCCGGCGCTCAACACGATCGACCTCGAGATCCTGCGGGGTGAGTTCGTCTTCCTCGTCGGTGCCTCCGGTTCCGGCAAGTCGAGTTTCCTCCGCCTCGTGCTGAAGGAGGATCGCCCCTCGACGGGCAACATCCACGTGCTGGGGCAGGACCTCGGGTCGATCTCCTCGCGCAAGGTGCCGTACTTCCGGCGGAACCTCGGCGTCGTCTTCCAGGACTTCCGGCTCCTGCCGAACAAGAACGTCTTCGACAATGTCGCGTTCACGCTCCAGGTGATCGGCAAGTCCCGTGGCTTCATCCAGGAGGCCGTTCCCGACGTGCTCGCCATGGTGGGCCTCGCCGAGAAGGCCGGGCGACTCCCGCACGAACTCTCCGGTGGTGAGCAGCAGCGCGTGGCCATCGCCCGTGCGGTGGTCAACAAGCCCGCCATCCTGCTGGCCGACGAGCCCACCGGAAACCTCGACCCGGTCACCAGTGCCGGCATCATGAACGTGCTCGACCGCATCAACGCCGGCGGCACGACCATCATCATGGCCACCCACGACAACGCGATCGTCGACCAGATGCAGCGCCGCGTCGTCGAGCTCGTCAGCGGCCAGGTCGTGCGCGACGACCGCCAGGGCGGCTACGGCACCACCACCGAGATCAGCCTGCAGGACAGCGGTATGACCGCCGAGATCACGCGGCCCGATCCACTCTCCCTCCGCATGCAGGCGACGGGGGCCATCGAGCGCCCCGTCTTCGCGACGACCGAGACCGGCCAGCAGGTTCTCGTGCAGCCGGTCGGCAGTTCGCTGCCGGCGGCCGGAACCACCGCGGTCATCGAGGATGTCTCCGACGACACACCGTTCTTCTTCCCGCCCGAGGGCACCGGCGAGGTCGAGGCTCAGGATGCCCGGGCCGAGGTGAGCGCGGACGCCGCGCCCGCGCAGGCCGCAGAACCCGATCCAGAACCGAAACAGGAACCGGAACCTTCAGACGACAGGGATCCGCTGATGACAGGCCAGATCAGCCTGGCCGAGACGCTCGGGCTCCGTGCGCGTGGTGAGAGCCACGACAGGGCCGCCGACCAGAATGTGGGGCCCACGCAGTGAGACTCGCACTCATCCTCGGCGAGGTCGGCACCGGCCTCCGCCGCAACATGTCCATGGTCATCTCCGTCGTGCTCGTGACCTTCATCTCGCTGACGTTCGTCGGCGCCGCCATCCTCCTGCAGATGCAGATCGGGCAGATGAAGAGCTACTGGTACGACAAGGCGCAGGTCGCGGTGTACATGTGCACGACGACCTCGGGCGGAGCGAACTGCACGAACGGCGAGGCCACCGACGACCAGATCGCCGCGGTGGATGCCCAGCTGAAGTCGCCGACCCTGTCGCCGTTCATCCAGCAGTACTACTTCGAGACCCACGAACAGGCCTACGAGAAGTTCAAGCAGCAGTTCGCGGGCAACGACGTCGCCCAGTACGTGACGCCCGACCTCCTGAACCAGACGTTCTGGATCAACATGGTCGACCCGCAGCAGTCCGCGGTGCTCGTCGAGAGCCTGTCCGGGCTCCCGGGTGTGGACAGTGTCGTCGACCAGCGCAGTTACCTCGAACAGATCTTCTCGATCCTGAACGCGGCGAGTTACACCGCCATCGGCATCGCGGTGCTGATGCTCGTGGCGGCGGTTCTGCTGATCGCCACCACGATCAGGCTCTCGGCGTTCTCCCGAAGACGGGAGATCGGCATCATGAGGCTGGTGGGGGCATCCAACCGGTTCATCCAGACGCCGTTCATCCTCGAGGGCGTGATCGCCGCGCTCATCGGATCGGTGCTGGCCGGTGCGGCTGTCTGGGGGGTGGTGCACTTCTTCGTGCAGGGCTACCTGCAGCAGGCGCTGCCGTTCACCGCCTTCGTGACCGACAATGACGCGTTGCTGTTCGTGGTGCCCGTCCTCATCGGTCTGTCGATCGTGCTGGCCGCCTTCTCGGCCAAGTTCGCCATCACCCGGTACCTCAAGGTCTGATCAGTTCGAAAGGGACGCAGTTCGAGCGGCAGGCAGTTCGAGAGGCTTGCAGTTCGGAAGGCGTAGACTGGAGGGCTGCTGCGCGAGCTCGCTCGGCGGCTTTCCCACCATCTACCCCCAGGAGTGACCGTGCCACGCGAACGCGGAGAAAAGGTCGTCGCGACCAACCGCAAGGCCCGCCACGACTACACCATCGAAGACACCTATGAGGCGGGCCTCGTGCTGACCGGCACCGAGGTCAAGTCGCTGAGGGCCGGGCGGGCATCCCTCGTCGACGGCTACGGCTACATCGACGGGGGAGAGGCGTGGCTCGACGCCGTGCACATCCCCGAGTTCAACCAGGGCTCGTGGAACAACCACCCGCCCCGCCGCAAGCGCAAGATGCTGCTGCACAAGGCGCAGATCCTGAAGATCCACAACAAGGTGAAAGAGGGCGGCTACACGCTCGTTCCCCTGCGGCTCTACTTCAGCGACGGCAAGGCGAAGGTCGAACTCGCTGTGGCGAAGGGCAAGCGCGAATACGACAAGCGCCAGACGCTCCGGGAACGTCAGGACAAGCGCGAGGCCGACCGGGCGATGGGAACGCAGCGGAACCTCGGGGACTGAGGCGCCCGCTGTTTGCCTCGTGGCCTCGCGGCAGAACTGAGTCGTGATCACATCGTTACGATGTGGACGGTGTCCACCGTTGTGGATGTCGGGGGTGCTGGCTACTCTCGCCGCATGACGTTCATCATCGCCAGCGAACTCCGAAAGACGTACACGCCGCGCGGCGCCGACCCGGTGCACGCGCTCGACGGATTGAACCTCGAGGTGCCACAGGGCACCATCAAGGCGTTGCTGGGCCCGAACGGCGCCGGCAAGACGACCACGGTCAAAGTGCTCACCACTCTGACGAAACCCGACTCGGGTCGTGCCACGATCGGGGGCGTCGACGTTCTGGCGTCGCCGGAGCGCATCCGGCCGATCATCGGCGTCTCCGGGCAGTACGCCGCGGTCGACGAGAACCTGACCGGCTTCGAGAACCTCGACATGGTCGGGCGGCTCTACCACCTCGGCTCCCGTGCCTCACGGGCGCGGGCGACGGAGCTGATCGAGCTCTTCGACCTCACGGAGGCGCAGAACCGGCCGGTGAAGGGCTTCTCCGGCGGCATGCGGAGACGCATCGACCTCGCCGGCGCGCTCGTCTCGCGGCCGCAGGTGCTCTTCCTCGACGAGCCGACGACGGGCCTCGACCCGCGATCCCGCCTCGGCATGTGGGACATCATCCAGGCGCTGGTGGGGGAGGGCACCACGGTGCTGCTCACGACGCAGTACCTCGAGGAGGCCGACCAGCTGTCCGACAGCATCTCCGTGATCGACGACGGCAAGGTCATCGCGGAGGGTACCTCCGACGAGCTGAAGGCGTCGATCGGCGGCCAGCGGGTCGAGATCAGCCTGGTGAACGCGGGCGACAGCGCCGTTGCGCAGGAGGTGCTCGCGCGGGTGGGGAGCGCCGCGCCGACCGTGTCCGACGATGGGCGGGAGCTGACGGTGAACGCCGCAGCCGCCCCGGCCGCCCTCCGGGAGGTGCTCGGCGAGTTCGAGCGGCTGGGCATCCCGCTCTACGACGCAGGAATGCGCCGGCCGACGCTCGACGATGTGTTCCTGACGCTCACCGGGCATATGGCGACCGACGACGAGGAGGTGGCCGCGTGAGCGCATCGCCCGCAGCATCCGGGCCGATGTCACCCGGGCCGACGACCCTGAAGCCCGTGGCGGCCAAGCCCGCAGCATCCAGCTCCCGGCTCGGCAACCTGCTGAACGACGGCTGGATCACGACACGCCGCAACCTGATCAAGATCAAGCGGGTTCCCGACATTCTCGTCTTCACGCTGCTGCAGCCGATCATGTTCGTGCTGCTGTTCAGCTACGTGTATGCGGGTGTGATCGACATCCCCGGCAGCAGCTACACCGAGTTCATCATGGCGGGCATCTTCGCCCAGACCGTGGTGTTCGGGTCGACGTACTCGGGCTCGGCGATGGCTCAAGACCTGAAAGACGGCATCATCGATCGTTTCCGCACGCTGCCGATGAACCAGGCGTCGGTGCTCATCGGGCGGACGAACGGCGACCTGTTGATCAACACGATCTCCATGGCCGTGATGATGACGACGGGCTTCATCGTGGGCTGGCGGGTGCGGTCGAGTTTCCTCGAGGCCGCGGCGGCGGTCGTGCTGCTGCTGCTGTTCGCCTACGCGCTCTCCTGGGTCATGGCGTTCCTCGGCATGAGCGTGCGGAGCCCCGAGGTGATCAACAATGTCTCGTTCCTCGTGCTGTTCCCGATCACGTTCATCTCGAATGCGTTCGTACCGAGCGACACGCTGCCGACACCGCTCCGCATCTTCGCCGAGTACAACCCCGTGTCGGCTCTCGTTCAGGCGGCGCGAACACTGTTCGGCAATGTGCCGCCGGGCACGCCCGTCGCCGACGTGTGGACGCAGCAGCACCCGGTGATCACCGTGCTCATCGGCATCGTGGTGCTGCTGGCGGTGTTCGTGCCGCTGAGTGTGCGAAAGTTCCGGTCGGTGAGTTCGCGCTAGCGGCCGGGCGCCGGGTGGCCGCCTCGGCCCGGTCAGATCGTGAGGGAGATTCCCGTCAGGTTCTCGGCGCTGGCCCAGAGTGCAGTGGCGGTGCGGATGTCGCGGGCCCGCGTGCGCGCCGTGACGACCGTCGGTTCGCCCTTCAGCTGGCGCCAGCCGTCGGGCCCCCAGTAGTCGCCGCCCTCGGCGAGCGGGTCGGCCACGGCACGGACGACCGGGAGCGCTCCGGCATCCTTGCCCTGGGCGAAGGCGCCGAGCGCCGTGCGCACGAGGGGGTTGGAGCGTTTCGCGCCGATGCCCGGGCGCGCTGCGCTCATCCCGTCCAGTGCGAAACCCGGGTGGGCGGAGAGACTCCGCGTGCTGTGGCCGGCTTTCCGCAGGCGCCGGTCGAGCTCGAAGGCGAAGAGCATCACGGCGAGCTTCGAGCGACCGTAGGTGCGGAAACTGGAGTAGTCACTCTCGTTCTGCAGGTCATCCAGATCAAGATCGAAGAACTCGTGGCTGATGCTGCCGAGCGAGACGACGCGTGAACCCGAGGTCGCGAGGAGTGTCGGGGCGAGCCGGGCAGTGAGCGCGAAATGGCCGAGGAAGTTCGTGCCGAACATGATCTCGAAACCGTCGGCGGTGACGGCCCGTTTCGGCGATTCGGTGAGGCCGGCGTTCAGGATCAGGCCGTCGATCGGACCGTCGGAGAGTTCGGCGGCAGCGGCTTCGACCGAGGCGAGGTTCGCCACGTCGAGGGCGATCGAACGCACGGAGCCGAGCGGGGCGCGCGTGAGAATGGACGCGATCGCTCGGGCCGCGCGCTCCTCGCTGCGGGCCGCGATCACGACGGACGCGCCTCGCCGGGCGAGGAACTCGCTCGCCCAGTAGCCGAGGCCGGCGTTGCCGCCCGTCACCACGAACGTCTTGCCGCTGAGAGACGGGAGGAGGGCCGGAGTCCAGTGGGAAGTCGTCATGGCCCGACAGTAGCTGATACCATGGAGGGCTGCCTGAGAGGGTGGTGACCTTGACAATTCAACAGTGCGCAACAGTGGCCCAGCTCTTCAGCTGCTCGCGGGGATGATCGGTTTCGACATTGCCTGAGTGAGTGTGAGAAGCGGGCCGAGGACGCACGGTTAACTCGTAAACGATCCGTGCAAACAATAAGTGCCAATCAAAACAGCACTGTTCCGGCCAACAAGGCCGCTTTCGCTCTCGCAGCCTAAGCTTCTTGTAGCCGCTTAAGGAACCGTCAGACCGGGAACGCCCTCTACCCGGACCCTGGCGTTATCTAGAGGGATTGCTTGTGCGTCACGCCTGAGGGCGCACAGGGACTTGCACTCGGGCTGGGCTCGTCGGATCAGGTGCCAGCGACAACTTCCGGAGCCGAGTAGAACATCTTGCTGGCTACGCCCGTAGAAGGCATACGACCACAGCAGTGGACCGGGGTTCAATTCCCCGCATCTCCACCGCCGGCCGCTGTTGCGCACCGCTCGTCATGAGGCTCGCGACCCCCAGGGGTCGCGGGCCTTCGTCGTCCCCGGGCCTACTTGAGGGCGGCGGTGCGGTCGGGGTAGGCCTGCCAGAACTCGCCTTCGGTGTAGGTGGTGACCGCCGACTCCGTGCAGGCGTCGCCGTAGCGGGCGAGCAGGTCGACGTGCGAGGCGTCGACGACGACCAGCTTCTCGACGGCGCGGATGCGGAGGTCGGTGGGGTTGATGTTCGTCCAGGTGGCGCCGCCGTCGGTGGTCAGTTCGATGACCGAATCGAGAGATGTGTCGTCGCCCGTGCAGGTTCCGGCAGTGGCGCGGTAACCGACCTGCGAGTCGGCCATGCCCATCAGCGTCGCCGCGGAGGTCGGGGCGGAGGGGCTGGCGCTCGGCGAGGCGGAGGCGGAGGGCGTGGGCGCGGGAGTCGCGGTGGGCGTGTTCGTCGGCGTACCGGCCGTCGCCGACGGGGTGGGCGTGCTGCTTGCCGACGGAACGGGCGTGAGAGTGAAGGTGGGCTCGACCGCACTCACTGAGCCCTGCTCCCGCCCCGAGCCGCTGACAGCGAAGGCGACGAGCGCCAGATCGGCGAGGATGAAGGCCGTGAGGCCCGCGATGATCCACGGAGTTCTTCTGCGTGAGCGTTGAGGCATTGATCCAGCCTAAGCGAGCGTTCCGGTGCTGGCCACTTGGCGGCGGGTCATCAGCCACGATGCACAGGCAACCGCAACCGCCACGAGAGTACCGAGGAGTGTCTCGACGCCGCGGTCCGCGATGAGCTGGCCGGGGTCGCCCGGGTGCACCAGGTCGATCATCAGCAGCGCGAGGGGGGTCACGAACACGAGGGCGAGGCCGTAGTTGCGCATCACCACCAGCTCGGCGGCGATCTGGAGCGCCACGACGAGGAGGATCGCGACCAGACCGGAGGGCTCGAGAAGCAGGAGCAGCCACGCGACGGCCAGGCCGGCCACCGTTCCGAGCACGCGGTGGGTTCCCCGCACGAAGGCGTTCGGCAGGTCGGCCGCGACGAGGGGAACGATGGCGGCGACCATGGCCCAGTACGGATGCCCGATTCCGAGCCCCGTCGAGAGCAGCCCCGCGATCGCCGTGGCGATGCCGTAACGGAGGGTGTGGTGCAGGCGGAGGGCGGGGCGGGGTGCCCGAATGAGCGGACGTGCCGCACGTGTGGACGGGCGGGCCGGGGATTCGGCCGGGCCGACGCCGCCCCGGGCATCCGGAGCCTGCTGAAGCCGCCGACGAACCCGCCCCACCTGCCCGATGAGCAGGGCGAGCAGCGCGGATGCAGCGGCCACGGCGAAGGCGACCGGGATGTTCGCGGCCGATCCCGGCGCCGAGGCGGTGGCGCAGAGGCCGAAGACCGCGAACAGGGGCCCGGGCGGGGTGAAGCGGAACACATCGGAGACGCGCGCCGCCGCGATCGCCCACACGCTGGCCACGATCACCACGGCCCATTCCCGCCCGGGCAGGATCGCGACGACGCTGCCGAGCAGCACCGAACCGACCATCACGGCGGCGGCAGCGGCCTGCATCCGAAGCCGGGCGGAGCGCACCGCATTGCGGCCGTAGACCGAGGTGAAGGCCCCGAAGGCGGCGTAAATCGACCACTCGACGTGTCCGAGTGCAAGGAGCACCAGGAACGGGAGGAGGACGGAGACCCCGGCGCGAAGGGCTGCACGGTGGGCGCCGCCGTGTTCGCCGACCGTCACCACCGAGCGGGCATAGGGGCGGAGGATGGTGGTCATGGATGTAGTTTACTAGTAAAATATCTCCATGAGCACCGCACGAACCGACGCGCTCGACGCCACCCGCGCCGACTGGCACCGCCTCGCCCCTGACCTCGACACCGAACCGATGGGCACGGTCGGCCGAATCCTCCGGATCGCGAGGCTCACCACGCTGATGAGCGACGACCTGCTGGCGGGCCACGGTCTCAGCCGAGGGGAGTTCGACGTGCTGTCGGCGGTCCGGCGGGCGGCTGGGCCGCTCACCCCGTCGCAGCTCGCGCGCCTCCTCGCCGCCTCGAACGCCTCGATCACGAAACGGCTCGTCGCCCTCGAAGCCGCGGGGCTCGCGCGCCGCGAGCGCACGAACACCGACCGGCGGATCGTCACCGTGACCGCGACGGAGGAGGGCGTGGCCCGGGTCGACCGCGCCATCCCCGGTCAGCTCGCCCTGGAGCGGTCACTGGTCGATGTGCTCGACGGGCCGGAGCGCGCCGGACTCGAGGTCGTTCTGCGGCAGGTGCTCCTCGAATGCGAGAGCAGGATTCACGCCGAACCGGCCGTGTAACCTGTTCGACTTCTCGGCTCGGTACTCTTCGGCGCATGCCGGAACTGCCCCTCGAACCCCACACCCTGCTCACCATCACCAACGCGGTGATCATCCCGGTCGCCGACGGAACCGACTGGTTCCGCGGCTGGCTGAGCGTCGACAGCGCGGGGCTCATCAGCGGGCTGGGGGAGGGCGTGCATCCGGAGCCCGCCGGCGAGGTGCTCGACGTCGGCGGTGCGTTCGTCGCGCCCGGGTTCGTCTCGGCGCACAGCCACATCTTCACGTCGGGGATGCGCGGCATGACCCCGGGCGAGAACCTGTACGGCTGGGTGGGTGTGCAGTCCGAGTTCATCTCCCGGGCGGAGGCTGACGACATCTACTGGTTCACGCTGCACGGCTGCCTCGACTTCGTCGACAACGGCGTGACCAGCGCCTACAACTTCACCGACTCGCGGGTCGTCGGGCGTTACGACCCTCGGACCGATCGCCGCGAGATCTACGCGATCCGGTCCGAACGGTACCTGCAGCGGCAGATCGACGCGGCTCGGGATGCGGGGCTCCGCACGATGAGCGCCCTCCGGGTCGACAGCGAGTTCCAGCCGGTCGACCAGGCATTCGGAGTGTTCGCCGACGCCGTCGACTACGCCCGGGGCGAGGTCCCGGCCGCCCTCAGCCTCGGCCAGAGCGTCTTCGGCGCTGTGCAGTGGAGCGCCGCGGAACAGGCAGCACGCGACGAGGTGCACGTGATGGACGCCCACGGCATCGGGAACCAGGCGCACTTCCTCGAGACGAGTGAGGCGCTCGACCAGCAGCGCGAGAAGTTCCGCTGGTACGAAGACGCGGGCGCGTTCCGGGAGGGTTTCCTCTTCGGGCACTTCGTGCATCCGGATGCCCGCCAGGCCGAGATCGCGGCGCAGTCGGGCTCGGGCATGGTGTGGCAGCCCACCTCGAACGGCCGGCTCGGCTCGGGGGTGGCCGACATCCCGCGGTACCGCGACCTCGGCATGCCGATCGGCATCGGTCTCGACGACCAGAGCTGCACCGACATCTCCGACCCGTTCCAGAACATGCGCATCGGCATGTACACGCAGCGCGCCGTGCACCAGGACGCCTCGATCCTGATGCCCCGGGAGATGCTCCGGATGCACACCCTCGGTTCGGCGGAGGCGCTCGGTGTGGCAGACCGCGTGGGCAGCCTCGAAGTCGGGAAGTTCGCGGACTTCCTGGTCGTGGATCCGTCCTCGCCCGACACCGGCCCGGTCTGGGATGTGTTCGCCAGCTATGCGTTCGCCTGCGGCCTCCGCAACCTGAAGAAGGTGTTCATCGGGGGAGTGCTCGCATCCGAGAATGGGGAGAGCAGACATCCGCTCGCCGCCGACGCCACCGCGCATCTGCACGGGAGGGTGCGGGAGACCGCGGCTCGGAGCGGGATGCGGCTGGCCTGGGACGACGCCGAGGGGTGACTCCGGCGGGTCCTCCGACCTACTGGGTCCGGCGGGCTACTCGCTCTGGCAGGCCCCGGAGCTGACCACCGAGGTCGCCTGGCTCGCCGCCTGCACGACAGGCTCGATCTCGGCGAGGGTCATCGCGTACCCGGTGTCGGAGTCCGTGGTGGAGCGGGCGAACACGACGCCGACCACGTCTCCGGCGGTGTCGAAGAGCGGACCGCCGGAGTTGCCGGGCAGCACCGTTCCGCGGAGCGAGTAGATCTCGCGGGTGACGTCTTCGGTGCCGTAGATGTCGAGCCCCGTCGCCTGCACGACCTGGCGGACGCGCGCCGGGGCGGTGACGAACGGGCCGTTCTCGGGGTAGCCGGCGACGACGGCGGAGGCGGAGGCGGCCAGATCCGTGCCGAGGTCGAGAGGTGAGACTCCGAGGTTCGGCACGTCGAGCACGGCCAGGTCGCGCTGGGGGTCGTAGACCATCAGGCGGGCGGGGAGCAACGCGCCCGAGCCCCGGACCTGCACGTAGATCTCGCTGCTGCCGGCCACGACGTGCGCGTTCGTGATGATGCGGCCGTCGGCGACGACCCAGCCGCTGCCCTCGGCATCGGTGTTGCAGTTGGGTGCGGAGGAGAGGATCTTGACGACCCCAGCCGAAGCGTCGTCGACGGCGCCCGGCACGGCGGCGTCGGGGGCCTGGGCTCCGGCGATGATCTCCGCGCCGTCGGCGAAGACCGTGGGGAAGCCGGCGCTGCCGAGAGCCTGGTCGAGTGTGCCGAGCGCGGTGGTCGCAGGCACCGGCGAGATGCTGTTCAGCGTGCTGACGATCTTCGAGGAGTTCACCAGCTGGGTCGCCTGGAGCTGCCCGGTCGAGAGAAGGAAGCCGCCGGCCAGCCAGACGATGACCGCCCAGGCCAGCGCGCCGAGCACAGCCCCGCCGAGCGAGTCGATGCCCCGCACCGCCTTCAGGCGGCCGATGGTGCGGCGGACGACGTGGGCGAGCGAGCCGAGCACGGTGGAGGCGATCACGATGCACAGCACGAAGACGACACCGGCGGCGATCGACCGCTGGAGCGAGCTGGTCCAGCCGTGGTCGGCGAGCAGCGTGACGACCGCCGGAGCCGCGAGGGTGGCGATCCAGGCGCCGAGTGCGATACCGGCGAGCGACGCCGCCATCACGAGCAGGCCGCGGCCCCAGCCGGCGATGATCGCGCAGAGGCCCGCGACGGCGAGCACGAGGTCGACGGCGATTTCCATAGACTCCCAATCTGTCTGATGAAGCTGGATGATCCCTGCGCCGGGAGCTGCTCGCGGCGTCCGACGAAACATGCTGTCAATGTGGGGGCGCTAGCGTTGTGGCGTGAGCACAGCTGAAGACCAGACCAGGCGGGACATCCGCGACGAAGTCGACGCAGACCTCCGGAACGACGTGCGCCTCCTCGGAGCACTGCTCGGCCGGGTGTTGACCGAATCGGGGGGCGACGACCTCCTCCGCGATGTGGAGGAACTGCGTGGCCTGACCATCGCCGCCTACGAGGGGCGGGGCGCGGGCGCTGGCGCGGGTGCGGGTGCTGCCGGGGGCGCGGGTGCCGCCGCGACATCCGGAACCGTGTCGATCGAGGACGCCGAACGGCTCGTCGACTCGTTCACCCCTGAACGCGCCGAGCAGGTGGCACGGGCGTTCACCTGTTACTTCCATCTCTCGAACCTCGCTGAGGAACACCACAGAGTGCGGGTGCTCCGCGCCCGCGATGCGGCCGGTGACGCGGTGGCGGCCGACTCGCTCCCGGGCGCCATCGAGAAGCTCCGGGCCGAGGTCGGCACCGAGGAGACGGCTGAGCGTCTCCGGGGCCTCCGCTTCCACCCCGTGCTCACCGCCCACCCGACCGAGGCCAGGCGCCGCGCTGTCGCATCCGGTATCCGCCGCATCAGCGAGCTCCTCGAGAACCGCGACCAGCTCCGCGCCGGCACGCTCACCGCGGCCGAGAACGACCGCCGCCTGCTCGAGGAGATCGACGTGCTCTGGCGCACGTCTCCGCTCCGCACGACCCGGCCCACCCCGCTCGACGAGGTGCGCACCGCCATGAGCATCTTCGACCAGACGCTGTTCGAGGTGGTTCCGAAGGTGTACCGGATGCTCGACGACTGGTTGCTCGGCAACGCCGCCGGTGCCCGCCCGGCCGAAGCGCCCGCCTTCCTCCGTCTCGGCAGCTGGATCGCGGCCGACCGCGACGGCAACCCGTTCGTGACCGCAGCCGTCACCCGGCAGGCCGCTGCGATCGCGTCGGAGCATGTGCTGCTCGGGCTCGAGCACGTGGCCACCCGGATCGGCCGGACCCTGACGCTCGACGAGGTGGACACGCCGCCGAGCGTCGCCCTGAAGAGCCTGTGGGAGACGCAGCGGAGTTTCGCCGTCGAAGTCACGTCGCAGATCGGCACCCGTGCGCCGAACGAGCCTCACCGGCGGGTGCTGCTGGTGGTGGCCGAACGGATCGCCGCGACGCGTCGCCGCGATGCGGACCTCGGCTACGCGGGCCCCGACGAACTGCTCGGCGACCTGCGGGTCATCCAGGACTCCCTGCGGGAGGCCGGTGCCCCGCGGAGCGCCGACGGCGAGCTGCAGAACCTCATCTGGCAGGTGGAGACGTTCGGCTTCCACCTCGCCGAACTCGAGGTGCGCCAGCACTCGAAAGTGCACCGCCAGGCGCTCGAGGAGGTGCGCGCCGGCGGCAAGCTCGGTGAGATGACCCTGGAAGTGCTCGACGTCTACCGCACGATCGCCTTCCTCCAGCGCCGCTACGGCGTGCGTGCATCGCGCCGCTACATCGTGTCCTTCACCCAGTCCTCCGAAGACCTGGCGACGGTCTACGCTCTGGCAGAGGCCGCGCTGGGTTCGGCCGAGGCGGCACCCGTGCTCGACGCCGTCCCGCTCTTCGAGACCTTCGACGACCTCGCCGCCTCGACGACGATCCTCACCGAGATGATCGAGTTGCCCCAGGTGAAGGCGAGGCTCGCGGCGACCGGCCGGCGGCTCGAGGTCATGCTCGGCTATTCCGACTCCTCGAAGGATGTCGGACCCGTCTCGGCCACGCTCGCCCTCTACTCGGCGCAGCAGCGCATCACCCAGTGGGCCGCCGAGAACGACATCGTGCTGACGCTCTTCCACGGTCGCGGCGGTGCCCTCGGCCGCGGCGGCGGACCGGCGAACGAGGCCGTGCTGGCCCAGCCCCCCGGATCCGTCGACGGCCGCTTCAAACTCACCGAGCAGGGCGAGGTGATCTTCGCGCAGTACGGCGACAAGACGATCGCCGCCCGGCACATCGAGCAGATGGCCGCCGCCACCCTGCTCGCCTCCACGCCGACGAACGAGTCGGCGAACCAGACCGCGACCGAGGACTTCCAGGCCGTGGCCGAGCAGATGGATCTGCGCTCCCGCGAACGCTTCTACGAACTCATCAAGGCCGACGGCTTCGCTCCCTGGTTCGCCCAGGTGACGCCGCTCGAAGAGGTCGGGCTTCTGGCGCTCGGCTCACGCCCGGCCCGCCGCGGCCTCTCGATCGAGTCCCTCGAAGACCTCCGGGCGATCCCGTGGGTGTTCGCCTGGACACAGGCCCGCATCAACCTGACCGGCTGGTTCGGCCTCGGTTCCGCGCTCGCGGCGGTCGGCGACATCGGGGTGCTGCAGGATGCGTACTCCCGCTGGCCCCTCTTCACGGCGATGATCAACAACGTCGAGATGTCTTTGGCGAAGACCGACCTGCGGCTCGCTGAACGCTATCTGGCGCTCGGCGACCGGCCCGATCTCGCCGGCCTGGTGCTGGAGGAGATGGAGCTGACCCGCGACTGGGTGCAGCGCACCACCGGGCACGGCGGATTACTCGAGGCGCGTCCGGTGCTGCACCGGGCCGTCCGCCTCCGGAGCCCCTATGTCGACGCGCTGTCGCTCTTGCAGTTGCGGGCACTCCGGGACATCCGCGCATCCGGGAGCACCGACCCGCTCGACGAGCCGCACCAGCTGCTGCTCCTCGCGGTCAACGGGGTGGCCGCCGGCCTCCAGAACACGGGATAGCCGGCGGCCGCCGCCCCGCGATCCCTCAGTACGCGGGGCGGAACGCGGCTCCCGGATGCTCGGGGCCGAGTCTCGGCGTCGGGGAGCCCGTGAGGCGCTCCCGCAGGGAGCCTCCGCGCGGTTCTGCGGGGAGGAGTCCGCGCTCGCGGAGGCGTGGCATGACCTCGTCGATGAACTCCGCGTAGCTTGCGAGCCCTCCGTAGCTGTGCTCGATCAGGAAGCCGTCGACGTCGGTGTCGGCGGCCAGCTTCCCGATCGCCTCGGCGACGTGGTCGGCCGTGCCGGTGATCTTCGTGCCGCCGAGGGTCTCGGCCAGCGCATCGAGCACGTCGCCGACCGTCAGGCCCTGGCCCTGGTACATCGCGAGGGTGGTCTGGCCGACCTCGGTCGTGAGGGAGTCCACCGGCGCGTCCGGATCGAGGCCCAGCAGGTTGACGCCGCTCCAGCCGAGGAACAGGGCGGCCATCGCTTCACGGCTCGGGGCCGCGGTGAGGGCCCGCCGGGCATCCGCAGCCTCGGCGTCCGTGGCGCCCACGATGACGGAGATGCTGTTGATGATCTTCACCGAGTCCCGGCCCCGGCCCCGCCGTTCGACCCGGTCGCGGATGTCGCGCACCGTTGCCGCGGCCTTGACCGGGTCGCGCTCCTGGATGAAGACGCACTCGGCGATGCGGCTCGCGAACTCCCGCCCGCTCGGCGACGATCCGGCCTGGAAGAGCGTCGGCGTCCGCTGCACCGACGGACTCACCGGGAAGAGGCCGTCGAGCGAGAAGTAGCGGCCCTCATGGGTGACCCGGTGCACTTTCGCCGGGTCGGTGAAGACGCGCGAGGACTTGTCGACGACCAGCGGATCGTCGCTCCAGCCGCCCTCCCAGAGTTTCAGGGTGAGGTCGACGAACTCGTCGGCCCGCGCATAGCGCTGGTCGTGCGGCGTCACGTCGGGGTGCCCGAGCAGGCGCACCAGCGCCGTCTGCATGTCACTCGTCACGACGTTCCAGCCGATGCGCCCACCGGTCAGGTGGTCGAGGCTCGCGAAGCGACGGGCGAGGAGGAACGGATGCTCGGCGGTGGTCGACGCGGTGACCACGAACCCCAGCCGGTCGACCGTCGCGGCGAGCCCGCTCACGATGGTGAGCGGGTCGTGCACGGGGAACTGCACGGCTTCGCGAACGACGACCTCGGGGATCGTGAAGTGCGACGATCCGTCGGGTGCCGTCTCCTCGTGCATCGGGTAGCCGAGGGCGTCGGCGAAGAAGAGGAAGTCGAAGCCCGCAGCATCCAGTTGCCGGGCCAGAGCCTGCCAGTACCCGAGGGTCGCGAAACCGGCCGGATCACTCCGCTGGTGCGGCCAGCCGTTGCTGATGAAACTCGGGGTGAGTTCCTCGAAGGCGCCGAGGATGAGCTGTTTCTGTGTCACCTTCAGGATGCTAGACCATCGCCGGCGCGGGGAGCCGAGGTCAGCCGGCCTTGGTGTTCGGCGCGCTGTCGTCGGTGTAGCGGAAGCGCTGGGAACCGCGGGAGGCCGCCTCGGCCGCCGGGAGGGCGTGCGGCGAAGCGACAGGTTCGACGCCGATGACACCGATCTCGATCAGGGCCTGACGGAGCTCCAGCCTGTTGCGCACGCTGAAACCGGCCGCGGTGAAGTGACTGCGGAGCCGGGCGAGGTGCGAACGGACGGTCTGCGAGCTGATCCGGAGCATGCGCGACACTTCGTCGACACTCCAGTCGTTGTCGGACAGGTAGAGCAGCACGATCTGGCGCTCGCGCGGGCTGATGCGCGGCGCGATGCGTGCCGGCCGGGAGAACAGCGCCTCCGCGTCGGGTGACACGTGTGACTCCCCGTCGAAGGCACGCTCGATCGCGCGCAGCAACTCGTTGATCCCTTCGGAGACACAGACGAAGACGTTCACTCCGGCGGAGCGGAGGGCATAGACATCCGTCTGGGCCAGCTGTCCCACGAGACCGACGACAGTGGCACCGAAACCGATGAGCGCGAGGAGAGGCTTCGACTCGGGAAGGCCGGCCAGGGCCGATCCGCCGAGCACGATGACCACCGACTCGCCGGACTGCCGACCGGGTCGGGCCGTCGACGCGAGGCTGGCCAGGCCTTCCGGACCCGACCAGACCTGCAGGTCGGGGTAGGTGAACTGTGCCACGGTCGTGATGCCGTCGACGAGAACTGCACGGTCGTCCATGATCAACATGGAGCGTCTGATCTTCATTCGGAACCCCCATTCCCCTGGACGCGGGGCCGTGGGCACGGCCTCCACATCCCGTTGCCTCGATTATCACCCGAACAGAGCAACGCTGTGCGGGGACGATTCGACGGAGTCGCACATGGTCATTAATGTGTCGCTGGGGGTAATCTGGGAATCGAGGGGTTCACAGCACGTGTTGATCAGACGCGAAAGACGGAACAGCTATGAGTGAGCCCGCATTCAGAGACCCCAAGCCCGCCCGGTGGACCCTCGACGGGAGGGACGGGCTTCGTGCCCTCGGTCCCCATCTCGTCGCGGAGAACCCCGATGACTTCCATTCCCGGGGCAGACGGTGGTCGCTCTCGGGCGTCGTCATCTCCGATATCGCGCAGACCCCCGTGCAGATCTCGCCGTCGGGCCGGGACCCGGAGCAGCGGGACTATGTGAGCATCGTGTTCGTCAGGCACGGCATCTTCGACCTGTTCGGCAGCGACCGCACCTACCGCTTCGAGGCGGGGCAGGCGGGGTACATGGTCGGCTGGGACGAGGTGGAGGCCGTCAACCCCGTCAAGTCGCGGGTGGCGATGGTGTCGCTGCACCGCGACCTTCTGGCCGCCAACGGGGTGACCGTGACGCAGAAGATCGGTGCCTTCGGCGACAATTCCCGGCTTCGGCGACCGACCCTCGGCTTCCTCCTCGCGCTGATGGAGGATCTCGGCGCCTCCGATGACCAGACGGCGCCCTCCGGGCCCGCGTCGACCATGCTCACCCAGCTGATGGCGGGTCTCTTCCTCGAGGACACCGTCCACCGCACGGAGTCGGAACGGTCGGCCGATGGCCTCCGGGCGCGCGCCGAAGCGATCATCGCCCGCTCGGCCAACGACCCGGACTTCTCTCCCCAGGTGCTCGCCGAGCGCCTGAACGTGTCTCTCCGGCACCTGCAGCGGATCTTCCGATCGCAGGGTCTCGGCCCGGCCGAGTCGATCAGGGCCAAGCGGCTCGAGACGGCGCTCGCGGCGCTCCGCCTCGCGTCGCAGGCACCGCGGTCGGTTGCGGAGATCGCCCAGCAGGCGGGCTTCTCCAGCGTGAAGGAACTGCGCTACGCCCTCCGGTCGAGCTACGGCATCACTCCGCGGGAGCTGCTCGCCGGCCGGCCCCTCGGTGAGGGCAGCGAATCCGCGTCGGGGCTGTCGCTCACCGGCTGAGAATGCTCCCTCGGGGGGAGGCGGGATCACCGGCGTGACCTGAGTGTCCCGTCTCGCTGGGATCCTCCCGTGGTGGCGCGAGGTGTGCGCGGGGCTGTATCATCTGTTCAAGTCATTTGCACCTTTACTCCCCGCCCCTGGAACACGATGATCCCCCCCTCCCCGCAGCTCGCGGTCTCGACCGTGATCTTCGCGCTCCGCGGAACAGGCACCGACAGCCCCGCAACCCTCTGGCTTCCCCTGGTGCGCCGCATCCGCGAGCCCTTCAAGGGCAGGTGGGCTCTTCCGGGAGGGCCGATCCGGGCATCCGAGAGCCTCGCCGATGCGGCAGGGCGCAACCTGCTCGAGACGACAGCTCTCACGCCGAACTACCTCGAGCAGCTCTACGCCTTCGGCACCGTGGACCGTTCCCCGGGCGCGCGCGTCGTGTCGATCGTCTACTGGGCCCTGGTGCAGGCCGAGGAGGCCGAGCGGGCCGCGGAGGGCGAGAACGTGCGCTGGTTCCCCGCCGATGAGCTGCCCGGGCTCGCCTTCGACCACAACGCCATCGTCGACTACGCGCTCTGGCGCCTGCGCAACAAGATGGAGTACAGCCGCATCGCGAACGCCTTCCTCGGGGAGCGGTTCACGCTCGCCCAGCTGCGTGAGGTGTACGAGGCGGTTCTCCTGCGGTCTCTGGATCCGGCCAACTTCCGGCGCCAGATCGACGCCACCAAAGCCATCGTCCCCACTGAGGAACGCCAGTCGGGAGGGCGTCACCGGCCGCCCCGGCTGTACCGCTACAACGAGTCGTTCGACCTCGCCGACAACGGCCCGCTGCCGCCGTCGTCTTCACCATCGCCAACGTCATCGTCTTCGTCATCGTCATCGTCATCGTCGTCGTCAGCGTCACCGTCACCAAGGAGCACCCCATGACATCCGTCGCCACCACGCTCACCCTGATCCGCCCCGGCGGACCGGTGACGAGCTGCAGCCCGGCCCTGAAAGAGGCGCCGTGGAACTTCGATGCGGTTCCGATGCCCTCCTACGGTCCCGGGTCGTCGATGGCCGATGTGGCACCCGCAGGCACCCCGCGCCAGGGCGAGATCCCGGCCGAGTACCGGGAGGCGTCCGACGAGGAACTCGACCGGCGCATCCTGGCCGCGAAGGCCACGCTCGGCGACCGCGTCGTGGTGCTCGGCCACTTCTACCAGCGCGACGAGGTGGTGAAGTACGCCGACTTCGTCGGTGACTCCTTCCAGCTCGCGAACGCGGCGCGCAGCCGGCCTGAGGCCGAGGCCATCGTCTTCTGCGGCGTGCACTTCATGGCCGAGACCGCCGACATCGTCTCGAACGCCGACCAGCAGGTGATCCTGCCGAACCTCGCCGCGGGCTGCTCGATGGCGGACATGGCCGACATCGACTCGGTGACCGAGTGCTGGGAGCAGCTCGAAGAGCTCTACGGCACCGAACCCGATGCGAGCGGGCGGGTGCCGGTCATCCCGGTGACCTACATGAACTCCTCCGCCGCGTTGAAGGGCTTCTGCGGCGAGCACGGCGGAATCGTGTGCACCTCCTCGAACGCGGCGACGGTTCTCGAGTGGGCGTTCGAGCGCGGCCAGCGGGTGCTGTTCTTCCCCGACCAGCACCTCGGGCGGAACACCGCCAAGGCGATGGGGGTGCCGCTCGAGCAGATGCCGATGTGGAACCCGCGGAAGACCCTCGGCGGCAATGACGAGCAGGGGCTCCTGGATGCCCGGGTCATCCTCTGGCACGGGTTCTGCTCGGTGCACAAGCGGTTCACTGTCGCGCAGATCGACCAGGCCCGCCTCGACTTCCCAGGAGTTCGGGTGATCGTGCACCCGGAGTGCCCCATGCCCGTCGTCGACGCGGCGGATGAAGCGGGGTCGACCGACTACATCCAGAAGGCGATCCTCAGCGCCGAGCCCGGCCAGGTGTTCGCGATCGGCACCGAGATCAACATGGTGCAGAGGCTCGCGGCCGAGCATCCGGAGCACACGATCTTCTGCCTCGATCCGGTGGTCTGCCCGTGCTCGACGATGTACCGCATCCACCCCGGCTACCTCGCCTGGGTGCTCGAGGCGCTCGTGCGCGGTGAGGTGCTGAACCGCATCGCCGTCGACGAGAGCATCGCGGCGCCCGCGCGGGTGGCGCTCGAACGGATGCTGGCGGCGCGGCCGTGAGCGGGCTGCCCCGGCTCATCGTCGTCGGCAGCGGGATCGCCGGGCTGATCGTCGCGATCGAGGCGAGCCGAACGCACAGCGTGACGCTGGTGACGAAGGCGGAGCTCGGCGAGAGCAACACGCGGTACGCCCAGGGCGGCATCGCGGCGGCGGTGTTCCCCGACGACACGGTGGCATCGCACATCGCCGACACGCTCGCCGCGGGGGCGGGGCTCTGCCGTCCGGAGGCGGTCGAGGTGCTGTGTGCGGAGGGGCCGGCCCGCATCCGTGACCTGATCCGGCTGGGGGTTGAGTTCGACCGGGCCGGCGCCGGCGCGGGTGAGGCGCCGGGTGCGGGTGTGGGTGCGGGTGCGGGCGACGGCTCGCCCGTAGAAGCGGACGCACACCGCGATCCGACCGACGGCCTGGCCCGCGGGCTCGAGGCGGCGCACGGCTTCCCGCGCATCCTGCACGCCGGGGGTGACGCGACCGGTGCGGTCGTCGAGCGGGCTCTCGTGCGCGCCGTTCGGCTGACGGCATCCACCGTTCTGGAAGACACCTTCGTGGCCGACCTGTTGGTCGAGAACGGGAGGGTCGCGGGCGTGCACACGGTCTCGACAACCGGGGAACGGCAGGTGCTCCGCGCCGAAGCCGTGGTGCTCGCGAGCGGCGGAGCGGGGCAGCTCTACAGCCACACGACGAACCCGCGGGTGACGACCGGCGACGGTGTCGCGGCCGCGTACCGTGCCGGGGCCCGGCTGGCCGACCTCGAGTTCTTGCAGTTCCACCCGACGTCAATGGATGCTCCCGGCAACTTCCTCGTCTCCGAAGCGGTACGGGGCGAAGGCGCCGTGCTCGTCGACGAGCAGGGGGTGCGGTTCATGCCCCAGGTGCATCCCGACGCCGAGCTCGCCCCGCGCGACGTCGTCGCCCGCGCGATCGCCGAGCGGATGTCGCGGCAGGGCGGTCGCCCCGTGTTTCTCGACGCAACCGGGCTTGCTGCGGGAGAGCTCGGCGCGGGGTTCTTCGCCGCACGCTTCCCGAGCATCTTCGAGGAGTGCCGGCGGAACGGGATCGACCCGGCGACCCAGCCGATCCCGGTGACGCCGGCGGCGCACTACTGGATGGGCGGCGTCGAGACCGACGTCTGGGGTCGCACCTCGCTCCCCGGGCTCTTCGCGGTCGGCGAGGTGGCCTGTACGGGGGTGCACGGAGCGAACCGTCTGGCGTCGAACTCCCTGCTCGAATCGGTGGTGTTCGCGTGGCGCGCAGTGCAGGCTCTCGCGAAGGGTCCCACATCGCTCCAAGCGGGGCCGGCCGAAGCGATATGGGTCCCTTCGGTGGGGCTCGCGGACGGATCTGCGGGGCTGGGGTTCAGCCGCGACGCCCTCCAGCAGCTGATGTGGGATGCGGTGGGGGTGCACCGCGACGGAGCGCGGCTCACCGCCGCCCTGGCACAGCTCGACGCCTGGGCGGCGGAGCAGGCATCCGGAGCCGCCTGGGCGGCGGAGCGGGCATCCGGAGCCGATCGCCGGGAGCAGGCTGCCCCCTTCGGCGCCCTCGAAGACGACAACCTGCTGCTGCTCGCGCAGCTCATCACCCGCTCGGCCCTCGCCCGGCGGGAGTCGCGTGGGGCGCACTTCCGCTCCGACGTGCCCGGCACCGACGAGGCCCAGCGCCACCACCTCGTGACCCGTTCCGAACCGAAAGTGCTCGTCTCGCCATGACCTCGACCCCTGAACCTGTGACCGCCGCCGCCGCTCCGCTCCCGACCCTGTCGCGCCGGCAGATCGACCCCGTCGTGCTCCGGGCACTCGACGAAGACGCGCCGTGGGGCGACCTCACCTCGCAGACCCTCCTTCCGGCGGACGCCCGCGCCACCGCGGCCCTCGCGGCCCGGGAGCCCGGAGTCTTCAGCGGCGGAGACATCTTCGCTGCCGCCTTCCGGCTCATCGACGAAGCTGTCGTCGTGCAGCTGCTGGTCGCCGACGGGGCCGCCTTCGAAGCGGGGGAGACCCTGGCGACGGTGTCGGGTTCCGCGCGGTCGGTTCTGCAGTCCGAGCGGATCGCGCTGAACTTCGTGCAGCGGCTCTCGGGCGTCGCCACGCTGACCGCCCAGTACGTGGCGCTCGCGGCCGGCACCCGGGCCCGGATCGTCGACACCCGGAAGACCACTCCGGGCCTCCGGGTCTTCGAACGGCATGCTGTGCGGTGCGGCGGAGGCCACAATCACCGTTTCTCCCTCAGCGACGCCGTGATGGCGAAGGACAATCACCTCGCGGTGCTCACCCAGGGTGGCCGATCGGTGACGGATGCTCTTCTCGCCGTTCGCGCCCAGCTCTCCCACACCACCCACCTCGAGGCCGAGGTCGACAGGCTCGACCAGATCGAACCGGTGCTGGCCGGCGGGGTGGACACCATCATGCTCGACAACTTCTCGCTGGACGAGCTCCGGGCGGGCGTGCGCCAGGTGGCGGGCCGGGCCCTCGTCGAGGCGAGCGGCTCGGTGAACCTGCAGACGGTGGCGGAGATCGCCGCCACCGGTGTCGACATCATCTCGGTCGGGGCGCTGACGCACAGCGTGCGGTCGCTCGACCTCGGGCTCGATGTCACTCTGACGGCGCAGCCGTGATCTACCTCGACGCCGCGGCCACCACCCCGGTGCGCCGTGAGGTTCTCGAAGCGATGTGGCCCTACCTCACCGGCGACTTCGGCAACCCGTCGAGCACCCACTCCCTGGGCGAACGTGCGGCCACAACGCTGGCAGAGGCCCGGGCATCCGTCGCCCGCGTGCTCGGCGTGCGGTCCAGCGAGATCGTCTTCACCTCGGGCGGCACGGAGGCCGACAACCTCGCGGTGAAGGGCATCGCTCTCGGCGCACCCCGGGGCCGCCAGCTGGTGATCACACCCATCGAACACGAGGCGGTGCTCGAGTCGGCCGACTACCTCCGGCGCCACCACGGCTTCCGCGTCGACGTGCTGGGGGTCGACAGCACAGGGCTGGTCGACCCGCTCGAGTTCCAGGCGCTCGTCACGACCGAGACGACTCTCGCCTCCGTGATGTTCGCGAACAACGAGGTCGGCACCGTGCAGCCCCTTGCCGAGCTGGGCCGGATCGCCCGGGCGGCCGCCGTGCCACTCCACACCGATGCGGTGCAGGCGGCCGGCTGGCTGCCGCTCGACGTGCGGGCGCTCGGTGTCGACGCTCTCAGCTTCTCCGGCCACAAGCTCGGTGCGCCGAAGGGCGTCGGGGTGCTCTTCGCACGGGGCCGCCTGCCGCTCGAACCGGTGCTGCACGGCGGAGGCCAGGAGCGCGGCCACCGCTCCGGCACCGAGAACGTGGCCGGGGCGGTCGGGCTCGCCACCGCCCTCACGCTCGCCGAGCAGACCCGCGAAGGCGATGCAGCCCGCATCACCGTGCTGCGCGACGCGCTCATCGCCGGGGTGCAGAACGGTGTTCCGGATGCCCGGCTCACCGGTCATCCGACGGCCCGGTTGCCCGGCAATGCGTCATTCTGCTTCCCCGGAACCAGTGGGGAGGCGATCCTGCTCGAACTCGAACGGGACGGCATCGTCTGCTCGAGCGGTTCGGCGTGCGCAGCCGGCAGCGACGAGCCGTCGCACGTGCTGCTGGCGCTCGGTGTCGATCCAGCCGTCGCCCAGACCGCCGTGCGGTTCACGCTCAGTGCGGCAACCACAGCGGCCGAGATCGAGGAGACGATCGGGGCGGTGGCCCGGGCGTTCCGGACCGTGCGCGCCCTGGCCCGCTAGCGCAGAATCGCCGAAGGCCGCAAGTCCCCGACGGGAGGGCAGGAGGTGGCTATCCTCGAAGAGTGGCCACTGTCACACACATCGCAGGAGGGGTTTCCACACATGAACATTCTCGTAGCAATCATCGCGATCGTCGCGATCGTTCTGCTCATCACCGGCGGCGTCACGCAGTCGCTCAGCTTCCTGATCTGGGTCGGTGTCGTGCTGCTCGTCATCGCACTCATCGTCTTCCTGCTCCGCTTCATCACCGGCCGCAAGGTCTGATCGAAGCAGCACGAGAGAAGCCCCCGTCCGCGTTCTGCGGGCGGGGGCTTTCCCGTGGTCGCTGGGCCTGCGGCTCAGCGCTCCCGGGCGACCCGCGGCCGATGGGTCGCCGGCACACCGGTGACGAGCGAGTGAGGCGGAGCATCCTGCAGCACGACGGCGTTCGCGCCCACCGCGCTGCCCCGCCCGATGACGATGGGGCCGAGCAGCTTCGCCCCGGCCCCGAGCAGCACGTCGCTCTCCACGATCGGATGCCGGTTGCCGGCCACCGGGCCGACACCACCCAGCGTGACACCGTGGTAGATCAACACGTCGTCGCCGACGCGCGCCGTCTCACCGATCACGACGCCCATCCCGTGGTCGATGAACACGCGGCGGCCGATCACGGCACCCGGATGGATCTCGACCCCTGTCAGGAACCGCGCGAACTGCGAGAGCAGCCGTGCCGGGAGCCTCAGCCCGGGGCGGAGCCAGAGCGCGTGAGTGAGGCGGTGCATCCAGAGCGCGTGCATACCGGAGTAGCCGAGCAGCACCTCGACCTTCGAGCGTGCTGCCGGGTCACGTCTCTTCGCCGTCGCGAGGTCTTCGCGCAGCCGGGCGAAGAAGCCCACCGGGAGTGTCAGCCCCGAAGGTCGTCGTACAGCACTGACGACACGTAGCGCTCACCGAAGTCGCAGACGATCGCCACAATGGTCTTGCCGGCGTTCTCGGGCCGCTTCGCGACCTCGAGGGCGGCCCAGAGGATCGCGCCCGACGAGATGCCGGACAGGATGCCCTCGTCGGTCGCCAGCTGGCGGGACAGGCGGATGGAGTCGTCGAGCGTCACATCGATGACCTCGTTGTAGATGCTGGTGTCGAGGATCGCAGGCACGAAGTTGGCGCCGATGCCCTGGATCTTGTGCGGGCCGGGAGCCCCGCCGTTCAGGATCGGACTGTCGAGCGGCTCCACACCGATGACCTGGATGTCGGGGTTCTTGCCCTTCAGGAACTGGCCGACGCCCGTGATGGTGCCGCCGGTGCCGATGCCCGCGATGAAGATGTCGACCTCGCCGTCGGTGTCCTCCCAGATCTCGGGACCCGTCGTCGCGCGGTGCACCGCAGGGTTCGCCTCGTTCTCGAACTGGCGGGCGAGGATGGCGCCCTCCGTCTCGGCCGCGATCCGCTCCGCCGTCTCGACCGCGCCGCGCATGCCGTCGGGGCCGGGGGTGAGCACGAGTTCGGCGCCGTAGGCGCGGAGCAGCACGCGGCGCTCCATGCTCATGGTCTCGGGCATCGCGAGGATCACCTTGTAGCCGCGGGCGGCCCCGACCATCGCCAGGGCGATGCCGGTGTTGCCGCTGGTGCCCTCGACGATGGTTCCGCCGGGCTTCAGCGCGCCGGCCTTCTCGGCGGCCTCGATGATGGCCACACCGATGCGGTCCTTCACGCTGTTGGCCGGGTTGTAGAACTCCAGCTTTGCGAGGATCGTCGCGCCTGAGCCCTCGGTGACCCGGTTGAGGCGGACGAGCGGAGTGCGGCCGACGAGGTCGGTGATGTTGTCGTAGATGCGTGACATGCACCCAGCCTAGCTTTCAGCCAGCACCGTGAGCGTTTCGGTGTGCAACACTCCGTTTGTTGCCAGCGCGCTGCCAGACCAGAGGGCGTCCTCGCCCGCGAGCCCGGTGAACCGGCCGCCGGCCTCCTCGACGATCGGGATGAGCGCAGCGACGTCGTGGGGCTGCAGATCGTACTCACCCGAGACGTCGACGAGGCCCTCGGCCACCATCATGTACGCCCACATCTCGCCGTAGGCACGCGTTCGCCAGACGGCGCGCGAGAGGCGCAGTAGGGCATCGAGCCGGCCGGCTTCGTCCCAGCCCTTCAGGGAGTTGTAGCTGATCGAGGCGTTGGCGAGCGTGGCCACCTTCGAGACCGCGAGGCGGCGCGGTTCGCCGCCGGCGTCGCTCAGCCAGGCGCCCCGGCCGGTGGAGGCCCACCAGCGCTTCGCGAAGGCGGGGGAGCTCACGACGCCGAGCACCGGGGTGCCGTCGATGACGAGGGCGATCAGCGTGGCCCATACCGGCACGCCGCGGAGGAAGTTCGCGGTGCCGTCGATCGGGTCGATGATCCACTGCCGGTGCGGGGTGTTGCGGGTAGCGCTGCCGGGTGGGGCGGTGGTGGCGCCGTCGCCGGTGCCGGGTGGGGCGGTGGTGGCGCCGTCGCCGGTGCCGGGTGGGGCGGTGGTGGCGCCGTCGCCGGTGCCGGGTGGGGCGGTGGTGGCGCCGTCGCCGGTGCCGGGATCTTCGCCGAACTCCTCGCCGAGGATCGCGTCGCCGGGACGCTCCCGGGCGAGCCCGTCGCGGATGGCCCGCTCCACGGCCCGGTCGGCATCCGTGACCGGCGTGCGGTCGGGCTTCTGCTCGACCACGAGGTCGAGGGCGCGGAACCGGTCGGCCGAGATGGCGTCAGCCGCATCGGCCAGTTCGAGGGCGAGCCGCAGGTCGTCGGCCAGGCTGTGTTCGTTCGCTCGGTTCACCCGACCACCCTACCGACGTCCCCCCGCCCCCGCCCCCGCCCCACAGACGTTCCGCTGCGGTTTGTCGCTTCCGCGCCTGCGCGCGCACCCGCGGAAGAGACAAATGGGCGCGCCTGCGAGGAACGAGTGGCCGCGGGGACGGGTAGCCGCGGAACGAGTGGCCGCGGGGACGGGTAGCCGCGGGGACGGGTAGCCGCGGGGACGGGTAGCCGCCGGGCAGGCAGCCGCCGGGGCGGGCGGCCGCGGGAGGGGAGGGCGGGGGCTACTTCTCGAGGGTGGCGATGATCTTCTGCAGCGACTCGAGGCGCGCCTTGCCGCTCTCGCCGAGCTCCCCGGCCGAGACACGGTCGACGATCTCCCAGTCGTGGGCCTGGCTGAGCTCGATGCCGCCCGCCGACTTCGGGAGCGTCGCAGCCGGGATCGCGTAGTTGGCGAACGACTTCAGGATGTTCGCGGGCTCGACGTGCCCCAGGCCGAAGGAGCGCACGCCGGGCGTGTCGATGATCCAGCCCGGGTTGCCGCTCGAGTCGCGCACGCGGAGGCACACGGTCGACGACGAGGTGTGCCGGCCGCGCCCCGTGACGTCGTTCACCCGGCCCACGGCCCGATCCGTTCCGGGTACGAGAGCGTTCACGAGCGTCGACTTGCCGACGCCGGAGTGCCCGACGGTCACCGTGGTGTGCCCGACGAGCAGCTCCTTCAGGGCATCCAGCGGGAAGTCGTCCTTCGCGCCCATGATGATCTCGAGGTCGAAGCAGTCGAACTGCTCCAGGAACGAGGTCGGGTCGGCGACATCGGTCTTCGTGATGCAGAGGATCGGGGCGAGACCCGCGTCGAAGGCCGCGATCAGGTACCGGTCGATGAGGTTCGCACGGGGTTCCGGGTTGGCGGCGGCGACCACGATCAGCATCTGGTCGGCGTTCGCCACGATCACGCGTTCGACGGCGTCGGAGTCGTCGGCGCTCCGGCGCAGCAGGGTCTTCCGGTCATCCACCCGCACGATGCGGGCGAGCGAACCCTCCGCCCCGCTCGTGTCGCCCACGAGGTGCACCGTGTCGCCGGTCACGATGCCGAGCCGCCCGAGCTCGCGCGCACGGGAGGCCGTGATCACAGCCTCCTCGGCGGAGTTCTCGCGCACCAGCACCCCGAACCGGCCGCGGTCGACGCTCAGCACCCGGCCATGCTCGGCCCCCTTGTGCTCGGGGCGCTGCTTGGTACGGGGCCGGTTGCCCTTGGGGTTCGGCCTGCTCCGGATGCTCGACTCATCGAATTCGTCGAACTCGTCGGGCTCGTCGTCGGCCCCGTCGCTCCACCAGGTCACCGAGGCGGCTCCGTGCTCGGGTCGGCGTCGGCCGGGGCGGGAGCGCCCGGGGCGGGAGCGCCCGCGACATCCACGCCCGCGACGTCCGCACCCGCGACATCCACACTCGTGACCGCCCGCTGGCCGGGCTCGCCGAACACCAGCGCCTCCCAGAGCGCGGCGAACTCGGGCAGGGTCTTCGCTGTCGTCGCGATGTCCTCGACGACCACGCCGTCGACCGCGAGGCCGATGATCGCCCCGGCGTGCGCCATGCGGTGGTCGTGGTAGGTGTGCCAGAGGCCGCCGCTGAGCGGGCGCGGCTCGATCCGCAGGCCGTCGTCGAGCTCGGTGACGTTGCCGCCCAGCCCGTTGATCTCGGCCGCGAGGGCCGCCAGACGGTCGGTTTCGTGGTGCCGGATGTGACCGATCCCGGTGATGGTGCTGGGGGAGTCGGCGAGGGCCGCGATGGCGACGATCGCCGGGGCCAGTTCGCCGCCCGCCGAGAGGTCGAGGTCGACGCCGTGGATTCCCGAACCCCCCGTCACGGTCAGCCGGTCGCCCTCACGGGAGACGGCCGCGCCGAACAGCGGCAGCAGCGCGGCGAGGTGGGCACCCACCTGCGTGGTGTGGGCGGGCCAGCCGACGAAGGTGACGGATCCGCCGGTCACCAGGGCCGCGGCGAGGAACGGTGCCGCATTGGAGAGGTCGGGTTCGATGGCGACGTCGAGCGCGGCGAGGGGGCCGGGCTCCACGGCCCACACGCCGGGCTCGGGGGAGGTGACCGTGACACCCCGGGCAGAAAGCGCGGCGATCGTCATCTCTATGTGCGGCAAGCTCGGCAGCCGCTCGCCCTCGTGACGGAGAGTCAGCCCCCTGTCGAACCGGGAGGCGGCGAGCAGCAAGCCGGAGACGAACTGCGACGACGAGGAGGCGTCGATCGTGATCTCGCCGCCCTCGACGCTGCCCGAACCGTAGACGGTGAACGGCAGGTTCTGGCGGCCGTCGGCGTTGATGTCGACGCCGAGGGCGCGGAGCGAGGAGATCGTGGTGGCCATCGGGCGGCGGCGCGCCCCCTCGTCACCGTCGAACACCACGGGGCCGAGGGCGAGGGCGGCGACCGGAGGCAGGAAGCGCATGACCGTCCCGGCGAGCCCGCAGTCGACGGTGGTGCTGCCGATCAGCTCGTCGGCGGGCGTGACGAGCCAGTCCGGGCCGAACCGGCCGGCCGCAGGGCCGGGTGCGGGAGGAACGTCCTCGATCGTCACACCGAGCGAGCGGAGGGCGTCGGCCATCAGGGTGGTGTCGCGCGAGCGGAGCGGCGCAGCCAGGCGCGAGGGCCCGTCGGCGAGGGCGGCGAGCACGAGTTCGCGGTTGGTGAGGCTCTTCGACCCCGGCAGGGCGACGGTCGCGACGAGGGGGCCGCGGGCGCGGGGTGCGGCCCAGTCGGGATCCGGTCCGACGGGAGCGGAGTCGCCGTACGGGTTGAAGTCGGGGGCGGAATATCTCGAGATCAGCATCAGTTGTCCAGAGTATCGGCGTTCCGCACAATCGAGAAGGAGGGTGGCACCGTGGCAGTCGCAGCCAGCACCCTCGAACGCCCCGGGCGTCGGTCCGTGCGCGCGCCCCGCATCGTAGACTTGCCGGTGATGACAACTGTGAACACTGACCCCCGTGCGCTCTTCGAGGAGCAGGCGATTCCCTTCCTCGACCAGCTCTACGGTGCTGCGCTCCGCATGACCCGGAACCCCGCCGACGCCCAGGACCTCGTGCAGGAGACCTTCGTCAAGGCCTACGCCGCGTTCGCCCAGTTCGAGCAGGGCACGAACCTGAAGGCCTGGCTCTACCGCATCCTCACGAACACGTTCATCAACGTGTACCGCAAGAAGCAGCGCGACCCCTACCAGGGCACGACGAGCGACCTCGAGGACTGGCAGCTCGGCAACGCCGAATCCGCCACCGCGACCGGCACCTCGTCGCGGTCGGCCGAGGCGGAGGCCATCGACCACCTGCCGGACAGTGCGGTGAAGGATGCCCTGCAGTCCATCCCCGAAGACTTTCGTCTGGCCGTGTACCTGGCCGACGTTGAGGGCTTCTCCTACCAGGAGATCGCCGACATCATGAAGACTCCGGTCGGAACCGTGATGAGTCGCCTGCACCGTGGCCGGCGACTGCTCCGCGGGTTGCTGACCGAGTATGCGGAGGGCCGGGGCATCCCGGTCGCTGCCGCGGAGACAAAGACGGCTTCGTCAGCGAAGACGGCCGCCAAGGCTCCAGCCCGAGCACGAACGAAGAAGACCACTCCGGCGGCCTCGCCCGCTGCCGGTTCGAAGGGAAGCACGACATGACCGACTGCGGCTGCACCAAAGCCAAGGCTGAACTCGAAGAGTTCCTCCACAACGAACTCGAGAGCCACGACGCTGCCGACATCCGGGAGCACATCGCCGGATGCTCGGACTGCTCCTCGGAGCTGCACATCGGGGTCGTGCTGACCGAAGCCGTCCAGCGCGCCTGCAAGGAGGTCGCTCCCGAGGAGCTCCGCGACCAGGTGTTGTTCAGCATCCGCCAGATCCAGAGCACCCACTAGCAGGTATACGAAAGGCCCCGCACACCGAAAGGTGGGCGGGGCCTTTTCGCGGCCTGCGTGACCCTGCTACAGGGTCAGCGCGCGCTGGAGCAGGTCGGCCTGTTCGCGGGCGTGACGCTTGGCGGAACCTGCGGCCGGCGATGCCGCCGCTGCGCGGGAGGTGACGCGCACCGTGCGGCCGGCGGGCAGGCGCGAGGCCAGCTCGAGGCACACGAACGGCCAGGCACCCTGGTTCTGCGGCTCATCCTGCACCCACACCAGTTCGGCGTTCGGGTACGACGCGATGATCTCGTTGAGCTCGGCGGCGGGCAGCGGGTAGTACTGCTCGAGCCGAACCAGCGCGACTTCGTCGTTCGGCGTCTTCTGCAGCTCGTTGAGCAGGTCGTAGTAGACCTTGCCCGCCATCAGCAGAACGCGCTTCACGCCCGACCTGTCGATACCGGCCGAGGTGCGGGGATCATCCAGAACCGGCTCGAACTTGCCCTGCGTGAGGTCTTCGACAGAACTCGTGGCGCCACGCAGTCGCAGCATCGCCTTCGGGGTGAAGACGATCAGCGGGCGGCGGGGCCGGGCGTAGGCCTGGCGGCGCAGCAGGTGGAAGTACGACGCGGGCGTCGACGGGCGAGCCACGGTCATGTTGTTCTCCGCGCACAGCTGCAGGTAGCGCTCGATGCGGGCCGACGAGTGGTCGGGGCCCTGGCCTTCGTAGCCGTGCGGCAGCAGCAGCACGAGCGATGAACGCTGGCCCCACTTCTGCTCGGCCGACGAGATGAACTCGTCGATGATGATCTGGGCGCCGTTGGCGAAGTCGCCGAACTGGGCCTCCCAGAGCACGAGGGCGTCGGGGCGCTCGACCGAGTAGCCGTATTCGAAGCCCATGGCCGCGTATTCGCTGAGCAGCGAGTCGTAGATCCAGAACCGGGCCTGGTTGTCGCTGAGGTTCACGAGCGGCAGCCACTCCTGGCCGTTGTCACGGTCGTGGAGCACAGCGTGGCGCTGCACGAACGTGCCGCGCCTGGTGTCCTGGCCCGAGAAGCGCACCGGGGTGCCTTCCAGCAGCAGGGAGCCGAGCGCGAGCAGCTCGCCGAACGCCCAGTCGATGCCGCCGTTGCGGCTCATGTCGACGCGCTTCTGCAGCAGCTGCTGCAGCTTCGGGTGCACGGTGAAACCGGCGGGCGGGTTGTTGAACGCATCACCGATCAGGGCGACGGTGGATGCCGCGACCCCGGTCGTCTCCGGTTCGCCGGCTCCGCTGTCGTCGGCCTGCTGCGCTTCTGGGCGCTCGAGGTCGCTGACGGCGTTCATGTCGTCGGTGATGATCGGGATGGAGGAGGTCTGCGCGGCGTGCGTCTCGGCGAAGGCCCGCTCGAGGCGGTCCTGGAAGTCGCGGTGAGCGGCCTCGTACTCCTCCTGGCTGATGTCGCCGCGGCCGATGAGCGACTCGGTGTAGAGCTTTCGCACCGACCGCTTGGCCTCGATCAGGTTGTACATCAGCGGCTGGGTCATCGAGGGGTCGTCTCCCTCGTTGTGCCCGCGGCGGCGGTAGCAGATCAGGTCGATCACGACGTCGGCGTGGAAGCGCTGGCGGTATTCGAAGGCGAGCTGCGCCACGCGCACGACCGACTCGGGGTCGTCGCCGTTCACGTGGAAGATCGGTGCCTGGATCGACTTCGCCACGTCGGTTGAGTACACGGAGGAGCGTGAATCGCTCGGGCGCGTCGTGAACCCGACCTGGTTGTTGATGTTGACGTGGATCGTGCCGCCGATCTTGTACCCGCGGAGCTTCTCCATCTGCAGGGTCTCGTAGACGATGCCCTGCCCGGCCATCGCCGCGTCGCCGTGCACGAGGATCGGGAGCGTCGAGAAGGTGCCTTTCGGCTTCCGGTCCTGCTTGGCACGCACGATGCCTTCGAGCACACCGTCGACAGCCTCGAGGTGCGAGGGGTTCGCCGCGATGTACACCGGGATCTCCTTGCCCTCGGTGCCCGTGAAGGTGCCCTCAGTGCCGAGGTGGTACTTCACGTCTCCCGAGCCCTGCACAGTGCGGGGATCCTGCGTTCCCTCGAACTCGCGGAAGATCTGGCCGTAGGTCTTTCCGGCGATGTTCGTGAGCACGTTCAGGCGGCCACGGTGGGCCATGCCGATCGCGACCTCGTCGAGACCTTCGTCTGCCGCGGCCTGCAGCACGGCATCCAGCAGGGCGATCGTCGACTCGCCGCCCTCGAGGCTGAAACGCTTCTGGCCGACGTACTTCGTCTGGAGGAAGGTCTCGAAGGCTTCGGACTCGTTGAGCTTCGACAGGATGCGCATCTGCTCGTCATGGCCGGGCTTCGCGTAGGGGCGCTCGATCTTGCCCTGGATCCACTTGCGCTGCTCCGGATCCTGGATGTGCATGTACTCGATGCCGGTCTTCCGGCAGTAGGCGTCACGGAGGATGCCGAGGATGTCGCGGAGCAGCAGCGACGGCTTGCCGAGGCCGCCCGTGACGAACTCGCGGTCGAGGTCCCACAGGGTGAGCCCGTGGCTCTCGATGTCGAGGTCGGGGTGGGTGCGCTGCTTGTACTCCAGCGGATCGATGTCGGCCATCAGGTGGCCGCGCACGCGGAACGAGTTGATCAGTTCCTGCACGCGCGCCGTCTTGTTGACGGTGTCGCTGACGTCGACCGAGATGTCGGAGTTCCAGTGGATCGGCACGTAGGGGATCCGGAGCTCGGCGAAGATGTTCTCGTAGAAGCCGCGCTCGCCGATCAGCAGCTCGTGCACCTTCTTCAGGAACTCACCCGATCCGGCGCCCTGGATGACCCGGTGGTCATAGGTGCTCGTGAGGGTGATGACCTTGCCGATGCCGAGGTCGGTGAGCGTCTTCGTCGAGGCGCCCTGGAACTCGGCCGGGTACTCGAGGGCGCCGGCGCCGATGATGGCGCCCGAGCCCTTCATGAGCCGGGGGATCGAGTGGACCGTGCCGATCCCACCCGGGTTGGTGAGCGAGATCGTCGCCCCCTGGAAGTCGCCGGCCGTCAGCTTGCTGCCGCGGGCCTTCGCGACGAGTTCGTCGTAGGCGGCGAGGAACTCGCCGAAGTGCATGGTGTCCGCACGCTTGATCGCGGGCACGACGAGCGAGCGGGTGCCGTCGGGCTTCGGCATGTCGATCGCGATCCCGAGGCCGACGTGGGCGGGGGAGACGACGACGGGCTTCTCGTTCTGCACGTCGTAGTAGACGTTCTGGCTCGGGAAGTCCTTCAGCACCTGCACGAGCGCCCAGCCGATGAGGTGGGTGAAGCTGACCTTGCCGCCTCGAGCCCGCTTCAGGTTGGAGTTGATGACGATGCGGTTGTCGATGAGGAGCTTCGCGGGGATGCTCCGGACACTCGTCGCCGTCGGGACGGTGAGGCTCGCGTCCATGTTGGTCGCGAGGGACTTGGCGGGGCCGCGGAGCGGAGTCACCTTGTCCTGCTCGGCCGCCTCGTCGGACTGCGCCCGGACGGTCGCCTCGGCCGGGATCGGCTGGGGGCTCGGCTCGCGGGAGGTGGTGCGGGCCACGGGCTGCGTGGCGGGTGCCGCGTCAGCGGCAGGGGCGGCCGGTGCTGCCGTGGGCTGTGCAGCGGGAGCCGGTGCGGCGGGGGTCGCGACATCCTGCGTCGGGATCTCGTCGGGGATCTGCGCCTCGCCGGTGGACGCGTCCCCGGCACTCGGGGCTTCGGCAGCGGCCGCAGTATCGGCTCCAGCGCCGCCCGCCTCACCGCCGCTCGGCCTGTAGTTCTCGAGGATCGCCCACCAGGACTGGTCCACCGAGTTCTTGTCGACGAGGTACTGCTCGTACAGCTCGTCGACCAACCACTCGTTGGCTCCGAATTCGCCCGACGAACCGTCGTCAGTTCCCGTTCCGGTCAACTGGCTTGACACAGCCGATCGCCCACTCTCCGTTTGTCACGTATGCGTTGTCACGTATGAATGCCGTGCCTGAGCGCCGCAGAGCGAAATCCACGCGCCGACACGTGCTTGTCCAGCTTAAACCCTTCCGCCGAGTGTTCGGTCACCCAACGGGTCTAGCGTGAGCCGCATGGAGTTCCTCACCGCACACTCGCAGACAGATCTGACCTATTCCGATGTGTTCCTGGTGCCCTCGCGCTCGAACGTCGGCAGCCGGCTCGACGTGTCGCTGGCACCCGACGACGGCACCGGTGCGACGATTCCGCTGGTGGCGGCGAACATGAACTCGGTCACCGGTCCGCGTCTCGCGGCGACCCTCGCCCGGCGCGGCGGCCTCGGTGTGCTGCCGCAGGACATGCACCTCCAGGACCTCGACGCGGCCATCCGTTGGGTGAAGGAGCAGTCGCCCCTGTTCGACACTCCCTTCGACTTCGCTCCGTCGGCGACCGTCGAGGAGGCCCTCACCGTGCTGCCGGCCGTCGCCGGGCAGGGCATCGTGGTGCACGACACCGACGGCACGTTCCTCGGCTGCATCCCCGCCCTCCGGCTCTCCTCCGCGCTCCCCGACGCCCGGCTCGGCGATCTGCTGCACGGCCCGCTCACCTCGCTGGCGGCCGACGACTTCGACACCCCGCGCCAGGCATTCGACGCCATGGTCGCCGCCGACCTCGACTTCGCCCCGGTGATGCGCCACGGCAGGGTGATCGGCACGCTCAGCCGCATCGGTGCACTCCGTTCGACGATCTACGAGCCGGCGGTGGATGCCCAGGGGCGCCTCCGCGTGGCAGCAGCTGTCGGCATCACCGGTGATGTCGCAGCGAAGGCCCGCGCCTTGGCGGCTGCCGGCGTCGACGTTCTCGTGCTCGACACGGCCCACGGCCACCAGGACGGGATGATCTCCGCCATCAGGGCCGTGCGCGCTGCCGGACTCGCGCTGCCCATCGTTGCCGGGAACGTGGTGACGGTCGAGGGGGTGCGGGACCTCGCGCAGGCGGGCGCCGACATCCTGAAGGTGGGCGTCGGACCCGGGGCGATGTGCACGACGCGCATGATGACGGCCGTCGGGCGGCCCCAGTTCTCCGCGGTGCTAGAGACCGCCGCCGCGGCGACCCTCTACGGCGCGCACGTCTGGGCGGACGGGGGAGTACGCTACCCGCGCGACGTGGCGCTCGCGCTGGCGGCCGGCGCGGCATCCGTGATGATCGGCTCGTGGTTCGCGGGCACCATCGAGGCGCCCGGGGTCCTCCGGCAGGATGCTTCGGGCCGGCTCTACAAGGAGAACTACGGGATGGCCTCGGCGAAGGCCGTCACCGACCGGTTCGGGCGCCTCGGCGCGTACGAGCTGGCCCGCAAGCAGCTCTTCGCCGAGGGGATCTCGTCGAGCATGATCTACCTCGACCCTCTTCGGCCGTCGGTCGAGGACCTGCTCGACATGATCACGTCGGGGGTGCGCAGTTCGTTCACCTACGCGGGGGCGCGCTCGGTGGAGGAGTTCCACGACCGGGCCCGGGTCGGAGTGCAGTCGGCGGCGGGGTACGAGGAGGGCAAGGCGCTGCCGGTCTCCTGGTAGACGGGCGGGCGCGGCAGCCGCCTTGAACAGGCGCCTGCTCCGAGCGCAGCGCACCGCGGGTTTTCTCAGCTTGGCGACCCGGGGGCCCGTATGATTGTGGGTACTCATGGATGACCCTCCCTCACCCGATCCACTTTCCTCCGCCACGACACCGGCACTGACCTCGCGGGGTGATGCCCGTGGGCTCTGACCTCATCCTGCTGCTCGTCGGCCTCGCGCTGACCGTCGGAACCGGCCTCTTCGTCGCCAGCGAGTTCTCGCTCGTGAACCTCGACCGGAGTGACCTCGAAGGTCGCCAGGAACGAGGCGAGAAGGGCCTCGGCCAGACGATCTCCGCGCTGAAGATCACGTCGACCCATCTCTCCAGCGCTCAGCTCGGCATCACGCTCACCACGCTGCTCACCGGGTACACGATGGAGCCGGCCTTCGCGGGTCTCCTCCGGCCACTGTTCGACGCCGTGGGAATCGATGACACCATCGCGACCGTCATCTCCTCGATCGTCGCCGTCGTCATCGCCACCCTCCTGTCGATGATCGTCGGCGAGCTGGTTCCCAAGAACTTCGCGCTCGCCCTGCCGATCCAGACGGCGAAGCTCGTCATCCCGTTCCAGCGGGTCTTCACCGCGGTGTTCCGCCCCGCGGTGCTGCTGCTGAACAACAGCGCCAATGCGATCATCCGGAGCTTCGGGATCGAGCCGAAAGAGGAGCTCTCCGGCGCGCGAACGGCCGAGGAGCTCTCGTCGCTGGTGCGCCGCTCGGCGCTCGAGGGCAGTCTCGACGTCGACACCGCCACCCTGCTGAACCGCACGCTGCTCTTCTCCGGCCACGACGCCTCCGACGTCATGACGCCCCGGCCCCGGATCGCCGCCCTGAAGCGCACCGAGACGGCGAGCGACGTCATCCGGCTCGCCAACTCGACCGGCTACAGCCGCTTCCCGATCGTCGACGAGTCGATCGACGACGTGGTCGGCGTCGCCCACGTCAAGCAGGCCGTCTCCGTGCCGCGGAGCAAACGCGCCGAGGTCCCGGTCGTCGCGCTGCTGAGCGAGCCGCTCCGGGTGCCCGAGACGATGAAGCTCGACGTTCTGCTCGGTGAGCTCCGCGGCAAGGGGTACCAGATGGCGATCGTGATGGACGAATACGGCGGAACGGCCGGCGTCGTCACGCTCGAAGACCTGGTCGAGGAGCTCGTCGGCGAACTCGACGACGAGCACGACCGCACTCGTGCGGGCGTCATCCGGAGCCGGAACACGATCTCGTTCCCCGGGCAGCTCCGACCGGACGAACTGCAGGAACGGGCGGGCGTGCACGTGCCCGAAGACGGACCCTACGAGACCGTCGCCGGCTTCGTGATGAGCGAACTCGGCCGGCTGCCCGTGATCGACGACACCGTGGCGCTGCCCGACGGGGAGCTCCGCGTGGAACGAATGGATGGCCGCCGCATCGACCGCATCAGGTTCACCCCCACTCCCACCGAACCGCTCGCGGGCTCGGCAGGCGGCGCGGAGACGCTGACCGCCGAGCTGCTCCGCACGGAATCGGTCGACCGGCTCGCCGGAACCGGCCGCGGGTCGGTCGCCGACGAGGCCGCGGAAGCGCTCGACGCGCCGTCGTCCTCCCGCGAGAGGCCGTCGTCCTCCCGCGAGAGGGGGGAGCGCTGATGGCCGACTGGATCGGGATCGTCTGGCTCTTCGTGCTCCTGCTCGTCAACGCGTTCTTCGTCGCGGCCGAGTTCGCCGTCATCTCCGCACGCCGCTCGCAGATCGAACCCCTCGCCGAGGCGGGGATGCAGCGAGCGAAGACCGCGCTCTGGGCGATGGAGCACGCGACGCTCATGCTGGCGACGAGCCAGCTCGGCATCACCGTCGCATCACTTCTCATCCTGAATGTGTCGGAGCCGGCCATCCATCACCTGCTCGAGGTGCCGCTCGGGCTCACCGGCTGGTCGGAAGACCTGATCACGGGCGTGGCGTTCGTCATCACGCTGGTGCTGGTGTCGTTCCTGCACGTCGTGATCGGCGAGATGGTGCCGAAGAACCTGTCGTTCTCGGTGCCCGACCGTGCCGTGCTGCTGCTCGCGCCGCCGCTTGTCATGGTGGCGCGCATCTTCCGTTTCGTGATCGTCTCGCTGAACGCCACGGCGAATGGCGTGGTCCGACTGTTCGGGGTGGAGCCCAAGAATGAGGCGGCCAGCTCGTTCACGCTCGAAGAGGTGTCGAACATCGTGGCGCAGTCGACCCGCGAGGGTGTGCTCGACGACAACTCGGGTGCCCTGCACGCGGCGTTCGAGTTCACCGAGAAGACGGTCGCGTCGGTGGCGCTGCCGGTCTCGCGCCTGATCACGCTCGACCGCACGGCGACCCCCGCCGACATCGAACGCGCTGTCGCGAAGTACGGTTTCTCGCGCTACGTGATGGTGGATGCCACGGGCAACCCGATCGGTTACCTGCACCTCAAAGACGTGATCGACCTCGACGATGACGAGTTCGAGCAGCCCGTTCCCGCGAAGCGGATCCGCTTGCTCGCGTCGATCTGGGACGGCACCGAGCTCGAGGACGCCCTCGCGACCATGCGCCGCACAGGCGCGCACGTCGCCCGCGCGTTCAGCGCGACAGGCGACACCACCGGCGTGCTCTTCCTCGAAGACGTCATCGAGGAGCTCGTCGGCGAGGTCCAGGACGCCACCCGCCGCATCTGACCCGCGTCCCCCGCCTGCCCCGGCCCCGCGCGTCCACTCCCGCCCCCCGCTCCGCTCGTCGATCCAGACCCCGAAAGTTGCCGGTAAGCGGCAACCACTCCGGCAACTTTCGAGGTTTCGATCAACTCTGTCGAGGGACTGAGTGGCTGGGCTGTGGATAACTGCCAAGGGCGGTGGCGCTGACGCGAGTATGGGGGCGTGAGACATCCCGTTCCCCTCCCTGGCACGCTGGGCGATGCTGCGTTCAGCCGGTCGGCGGCGCGCCGGGCGGGGGTCGGCGATGGCCGGCTGCGAAGGACGGACCTCCGTGCGCCGTTCCATGGCGTGCGGGTCAGCGACGGAATCGCTCCGCCGGGCATCCTGGGTCGATGCCTCGAATACGCCCCGCGGTTGCGGCCCGGCCAGTACTTCAGCCACGAGACTGCTGCGCTGCTCTGGAACCTCCCGCTGCCGGGAGCCGGGCGTTCGCAGGCGACTCTGGACGTCTCAGCCGACGCCGACCGCACCAAGCCGCCGACCGCCCGAGGTGTGCGCGGGCACGCCATCCGCGACGATCGGGTGCGCGTGCTCGCGCTGGGCGGGCTCCCCGTCGAGGACCCCGTCTCGGCTTGGCTGCACCTCGCCCGGATGCTTTCGCGCAACGACCTCGTTGTCGTCGGAGACGCGCTCGTGTTCAGGCCGCGTTTCCCTCGCTCGTCTGACGCTCGGCCATACTCCGATCTCGGAGATCTTGCTGCACGCGTGGGGAGTTACCGGGGCAGGGGCAAGCTCACTCTGGCGTCTGCGCTCCGTCTCGTTCGTGAGGGGGTGGAGTCTCCCATGGAGACACGGCTCCGACTGTTGCTGCTCATGCACGGCCTGCCGGAGCCGCAGGTCAACGTGGATCTTTTCGACGAGACGGGCCGGTTTGCAGGCCGGGCCGACCTCTACTACCCGCGCCAGCGCGTGGTGGTCGAATATGACGGTGAGCAGCACCGCCTGAGCAGGGCCACCTACCTGGCCGACCAGAAGCGTCTTGCGCGTCTCCGCAGAATCTGCAGCGACGTCATCCGGGTGACCGTCGACGGCCTCCGATCCGAAGCGCACCTCACTGTCGCCGACGTACGCGCCGCGCTCGCGGTCGGCCCGTGATGCGATCGAAACCCCGGAAGTTGCCGGTCTGGGCCGCGGATACCGGCAACTTTCGGGGTGTCGATTCGGCGGGCAGGGCGGGGCGGGGCGGAAGGGGTGGGCGGGGAGGAAGGGGTCAGGGGCGGAAGGCGGCGCGGGTGTACTGCGGTGGCCAGTAGTCGAGGGTGACGCCGAGTTCGTGGGCGGCGCGGAGCGCGAAGTGCGGGTCCCGCAGGAACTGACGCGCCATCATGACGGCGTCGGCGCGGCCGGATGCCACCACCTCAGCAGCTTCGGCCGCCGTCGTGATCAGGCCGACCGCGCTGACGGGCACGTGCGCTTCCGAACGCAGCGTCGACGCGAGCTCGACCTGGTAGAGCGGTGCGACCGGGATCGTCACACCGGTCACGTTGCCGCCGCTCGAGACGTCGAAGAAGTCCGCGCCGGCATCCTTCGCCCAGCCGGCGACGGTGATGGTCTGCTGGATGTCCCAGCCACCGCTCGCCGCCCAGTCCGTGCCCGAGAAACGCACGAACAGCGGAATCAGGTCGCCGATCTCGGCGCGCACAGCGGTCACGACCTCGAGCACGAAGCGCGCCCGGTTCTCGAGGCTGCCGCCGTAGGCATCGGTCCGCTCGTTGCTGAGCGGGGACAGGAACTGGTGCATGAGGTAGCCGTGGGCGGCGTGCAGTTCGATGACGTCGAAACCGGCGTCGACGGCGCGGCGGGCGGAGGCGCGGAAGTCCTCGACGATCTGCGCGATGCCCTCGACGCTGAGGTCGGCGGGAACGTCGTAGCCCGGGAACGCGATCGCCGACGGACCGACTGTGGTCCAGCCACCGGACTCGGCCGGCACCGTGCCCTTCTCGTCGGCCCAGGGCCGGTAGACCGAGGCCTTGCGGCCGGCATGCGCGAGTTGGATGCCCGTGGCCGTGCCCTGCGCGTGGAGCAGAGCGTTGATGCGCACGAACGCCTGCTGCTGTTCATCGGTGTAGAGGCCGAGATCCTGGGGGGAGATGCGGCCCTCGGGGTTCACGGCCGTCGCCTCGGTGATGATCAGGCCGACCCCGCCGCTCGCGAAGGAACCGAGGTGCGCGAGGTGCCAGTCGGTGGGCACGCCATCCTGCTTCTCGACCGAATACTGGCACATCGGTGCCACCCACAGTCTGTTGCGGAACTCTGTCGCACGGATGGTCAGCGGGCTGAAGAGGGTCGCGGTACTCATGTGAGAGTGCAAGCGGGCTGGCGGGCGAGATATTCCGTGGGCGGCATGTGCCGTGCATCCGCCGACGACCTATCGTGGACGCATGAGCGCATCGACCTTCACCGACTTCACCGCAGCGGATGCCCGGGCCTTCGTCGAACCTCCCGGCGAGAACGACGACAAGTACTCCCGCGGCGTGCTCGGCGTGATGACCGGTTCGGCGGGCTTTCCCGGTGCGGCGGTGCTCGGCGTGGAGGGCGCGGCCCGCACGGGGGTCGGCATGGTGCGCTATCTCGGACCGGGGCGTGCGACGCGGCTCGTGCTCCAGCGTCGCCCCGAGGTTGTCACCGCCGGCGGCAGGGTGCAGGGCTGGCTGATCGGCTCGGGAATGGATGCCGCGTTGCGCGGCGACGACGTGACCGCGGCGATCGTCGAGGCGCTCGGCGGCGGCGACCCCGCGGTGCTCGACGCCGGCGCCCTCGACATAGTCGGCCGTGCGACGGGGCCCGTCGTCATCACCCCGCATGCCGGGGAGCTCGTGACCCTGCTGGCCGCCCACGGCACCGAAGTGAGCCGCGGGCAGGTGACGGGCGACCCTGAGCGGTGGGCCGTCGAGGCCGCGCGGCTCCTCGGCGTGACGGTGCTGCTGAAGGGACACGTCACGCACGTGGTGGGCGCGAGCCGCGCGCCGGGCGGCGACGTCGTGCTCGGCGCCTGCCTCCGGGTCACTGCGCCGACCACCGAGCTCGCCACGGCGGGATCCGGGGATGTGCTGGCGGGCATCCTCGGCGCCCTCGTGGCGACGCACCGCGAGCGACTGGATGCCGCACCCAGCGCCCTCGCCGAGTTGGCAGCCGCGGCGGCGGTGCTGCACGGTCTCGCAGGGGAGCGCGCCTCGGCCGGAGGCCCGATCGTCGCCCTCGACATCGCGGAAGCCGTGCCGGCGGCCATCGCGGCCCTCCGCCGCGGCTGACGTGCGTCACGGCTGGCGCCCAGCCCGCCGGAGCCCCCGCCGCGGCTGACGCCCTGCCCGCCGGAGCTCCGCGCCGCGGACGCATAAGATGGCTGGGTGCGTCGACTGGTTACGAACCCCCTGCTGATCTGGCTTGCGTTCGCCGCCATCCACCTGTGGCTGGGCTACGTCGGGCTGACCGCGCCGACCCTTCCCTGGGGTGACGTCACGGTGGTCTACAACACGTGGATCCACAACGGCCTCGCCGGCTACTGGGTCGGCATCGACGGCCCGTGGGTCTATCCGCTCCTCGCCCTGGCCCCGATGATCGCGGCGATGGCGCTCGGCGGGTCGCTCTACGGCACAACCTGGTTTCTGCTCGTCGTCATCGCGAACGGGGCCGTGCTGGCGTTCATCCTGAACTCGCGGGCGACGAAGGTCGCCCCAGAAGCCGAGCCCGCACAGACGGCACTCCCGAACGGCACTCCGGCACCGGATGCACGCCCCACCGGCTTCTCCCCGAACATCCGCTTCGTGGCGGCCTGGTGGTGGCTCGCGGCGCTCCTCCTCCTCGGCCCCGTCGCCCTCGGCCGCATCGACACCTTCGAGGTCGCGCTTGTGATCGTCGGGCTGCTGCTGGCCATCCGTCGCCCAGCCGTCGCCGGGGTGCTGCTCGCCGCCGCGACCTGGGTGAAGGTCTGGCCGATCGCCATGGTCGTCGCGGTGATGATCGCCACGAAGAGGCGATGGACCGTCGCCATCGCCGCCGCAGCGACCGCCGCCGTCATCGCCGGAGTCGGCCTCGCCCTCGGTGCCGGCGCGAACCTGTTCAGCTTCGTCACGCAGCAGACCGGTCGCGGCCTCCAGATCGAAGCACCGATCAGCACGCCGTTCATGTGGGGTGCGTACCTCCGGCTTCCCGGCTCGGTCGTCTACTACGACCAGGACATCCTCACCTTCCAGGTGAAGGGTGCGGGCGGGCCGATCGCCGACGTACTGACCACGCCGCTACTCGCGCTCGCTGTGCTGGCGATCCTGTTGATCGGCGTCTGGGTGGTTCGATCCGGCGCCTCGGTGACCGAGGTGCTGCCGCCCCTCGCCCTCGCCCTGGTGTCCGCGCTGATCGTGTTCAACAAGGTCGGTTCGCCCCAGTTCATGCTCTGGCTCACCGCCCCGGTCATCCTGGGCATCATCTGGCAGGGAAAGCGGTTCCGCACCTTTGCGATCATCGCCGCCGTGCTCGCCCTGCTCACGCAGATCATCTACCCGTACTACTACGACTGGCTGATCTCCCTGAACACGTTCATGCTCGTGACGCTGAGCCTCCGCAACCTGCTGGTCTGCGTGCTGTTCGTGCTGGCCCTCCGTGCCCTCGTCAAGACCCGGGTGAAGCCCGCCCGGGTCTCCGTTCCCCGTGCTGTGAAGGTGGTCACCTGATGCTCGTCGCATTCTCCGTAGCGCCCTCGGGCGGTGAGGGGGCCGACGCCTCCGTCCACGATGCCGTCGCCGCCGCCGTGCGCGTGGTGCGGGAATCGGGCCTGCCGAACCACACCGACTCGATGTTCACCACCATCGAGGGCGAGTGGGACGAGGTCTTCGACGTCGTGAAGCGCGCGACCGAAGCGGTCGGCGCATTCGGCTCCCGGGTGTCGCTGGTGCTGAAGGCCGACATCCGGCCCGGGTACTCCGGCGAGCTCACGGCGAAAGTCGACCGGCTCGAGCAGGCGCTCGGCGAATAGCGTGGCCCGCGGGGTTCCCCTGCGATCCGAGGACGGAAGCGCGGGGTCCGGGCACCCGCCGCCGACCTGTTACACAGTGTTAATCGAATCGATTCGATAGACCGAACGGCGCGGCATTACAGTGGAAGCGTGACCCTCACTTCGCCAGGGCCGACGCAGCTGTCGCCGGCCCGTATTCGTCTTGCCCTGCTGGCCCTGACCCTCGGCGGCTTCGGCATCGGCTGTACCGAGTTCGTGGCGATGGGCCTGCTGCCGAACCTGGCGAGCGACCTGCTGCCCGACCTGTTCCGGGTCTCGTCCGAGCAGGCCAACGGCCAGGCCGGCCTGCTGATCACCGCGTATGCCGCGGGCGTGGTCGTGGGCGCCCCGACCATCGCCGCCGTGGCCGCGCGTTGGCCGCGGAAGGTGGTGCTGATGGTGCTGCTCGTGACGATCATCGTCGGCACCGTCGCCTCGGCACTCCTCCCCACCTTCGGGCTCGTTCTGGTGGCCCGGTTCGTCTCGGCTCTTCCGCACGGAGCCTATTTCGGCATCGCCTCGCTGGTCGCCGCGTCGCTCCTCGGGCCGAACAAGCGCGGGCAGGGCGTCGCGCTCGTGCTGGGCGGTCTCACCGTGGCGAACGTGGTCGGCGTGCCGTTCGTCACGTGGATCGGCCAGTCGTCGAGTTGGCGCGTGTCGTACCTGGTGGTCGCCGCGATCTTCCTGCTGGCGTTCGTCGCCGTGACGCTCACGGTGCCGAACCTGCCGGGCGACCACACCGCGACGATGCGCAAGGAGCTGAAGGCGTTCGGCCGGCCACAGGTCTGGTTCGCCATCGCGATCGGCGCGATCGGTTTCGGCGGCTTCTTCTGCGTCTACACCTACGTCTCGCCGATCCTCACGACCATCACCGGGCTGCCCGAGGGCGTCGTGCCGTGGGCGCTCGTTGTGGTGGGGCTCGGGATGACCGTGGGCAACCTCACCGGCGGCTGGGCCGCAGACCACAACCTGAAACGCTCCCTGCTGCTCTTCTTCGGGCTGCTGCTGGTGGCGCTGGTCGAACTCGTGCTCTTCGTCTCGAACCCGGTGGGGCTCTTCGTCGGCCTGTTCTTCGTCGGAGCGGCCGCGGCGACGATCTCCCCGCTCATCCAGACCCGGCTGATGGATGTCGCGGGTGACAGCCAGTCGATCGCCGCCGCCCTCAACCACTCGTCGCTGAACTTCGGCAACGCGCTGGGGCCGATCGTCGGGGGTGTGGCGCTGTCGCTCGGGCTCGGCTATGTGGCACCGATCGGCGCGGGCATCCTGCTCACGGTGCTCGGCATCCTCATCGCGCTCACGTCGTTCGCGGTCGAGCGTCGCACCCGCCGGCGCATCGCCGTGGCGGCGGCCGACGCCGCGTTCCGTACCGAACTCGACGGAACACAGCCGATCGCCCTGCCCAGCCGGCGCTGACTCCGGCTGCGACCTCCGGCCCTGGCGCGCCAGCTGCCAGTTGCCAGCTAGCAGCTGCAAGCAGCCAGCTGCTAGCTGTGCGGCTCCGCCGACACGTCGGAGTTCGTGAGGTAGTCGTCCTGGATGAGCAGCCCGTCCTGGATGGCGCGCTTCCGGAGGGCGACCTTCGTGCCGACATCGATGCCGAGCACGCGGTACTTCTCCCTGATGCGCTTCAGGTAGCTCTTCGCGGTCTCCTCGGAGATGCTGAGCTGCTCGGCGACCTGCTTGACCGGCTCGCCCCCACCGTAGAGAGCCATCACGCGCCGCTCCTGGGCGCTCAGCTTGGGGGAGCCGTTGACCTCCTGTGCGCTGAGCGCCAGGTCGAGTTCGCTCGAGATGAACGGTTCGCCCTTCGCGGCCGAGCGGATCGCCTCGACGATCATGTCGGCCTCCTCGCTCTTCACGAGGTAGCCGAGGGCTCCGGCCGCGAGGGCCTCACGCACTACGACGGGCTCCGAGTAGGTGCTCATCAGCACCGTCTTCACTCCGGCGGACTTGAGGGCCCGCAGCTTGACCGAGATCGGCAGGTTGTCCTTCAGGTCGAGGTCGAGCAGCACGACGTCGACGGGGAACTCGGGGTTCGTCAGCAGGTCGGGCCACGTGGTGACGGCGGCGACCATGTTGATGTCGCTCGCGGCACCGCGGATCCACTCTGTGAGAGCTCCGAGGAGCATGCGGTGGTCATCGACAATCGCCAATCGGATGTTCTCATGCGTCGTCGTCATGGTCGGGCCTTCCCACTGCATCGCTCGGAGGGTTCTACGATTCGGGGGAATGCACCTCGGCGGTGATCCGGATGTCGGTCACGCCGTTCCTGCTGCTCTCCGAGTGCTGCCCCACCCGATCCAGCGCCCCCCAGATCGTCACATCGAAGCGTCGGCGGGGAATGCCGGCGATCGAAATGTTCATCGGAATCCCCATCATATCGCTAGGGACCCCCCGGTCGGGGTCCAGTACAGGGCCGATCGTCACGGTGATGGCGGGTTGCTGGCGGGTGGGCGCTGCGGCGATGAGCCAGACGGCCGAGAGGAAGCCCTCGCGCTGGTCGGCTTCGAGGTAGCCGGCCAGTCCGTCGGGGTCGACCAGGGTCACGGTGGGGCGGAGCACATCCGAACCGTCGACGGCGTGCTGCAGCCACGTCTGCAGGCGGTCCTCGATGAGCCGGCGGCGCAGCTCGTTCGCCAGTGACGATGCGGCGGAGGCCTGTCCGGCATCCAGCGGCAGCGGGATGCGCCCCGACGCGACATCCGAGAGCAACTCTTCAGCACTCCTGTCGAGGCGCACCAGCTCGTCGGAGCCGAGGATGCCCACAGCGTACCGCGGCGAGGACAGGGTGCTCTCGACCAGCGTCCGGTCGAGCTCCCTGTCGATGAAGCGGGTGAACGACTTGACGATGAGGATCGCGATCAGCGTGGGTGCGATGGCCGCGACGATCACTTCGATCTGGGGCCGGCTGGCCACGGGGTCTTCACCCACACCGACGATGGTCACGGAGAGCAGGAAGACGACCAGTACCACGGTGGCCAGGATGAGTTGGTTCAGCGGCCGGTAGGCCACCAGCGCGAGCAGGGTCGCGCCCGCGCCCACGATGACCGTCACCTCCGGAGTGGACTCCGTGAAGCCGTGCGTCGACACCAGATCGAGAACCACCGCCGCGGCCACGAGCAGCAGCACTCCGATGAAGGCCGGTGTCGGCAGCCGGCCGCCCTTGCTGTTGGCGATGATGCAGCCCAGGGCCATCGCGGCGGCGACCAGGGCCCAGGCCCCCGCCGTCAGCCACGGATTCGTGTAGGAGCCCCAGTTCAGGGCGAAGACGGCGATTCCCCGGATGCTCAGCAGGATGCCTGCGACGATGGCGCCGATCCCGAGGTACCCGATGCCGATGCGGGAGTCGGTCGCCATGTCGCGCCGCAGCGATTCGATCGCTTCGGGGCCGAGCGTGCGGGCGCGCACCAGCCGGGTGAGCAGGCCCATCCCCTGGTCGTCGGCCTCGAGCCCCGGGCCTGCGCCCTGTGCCGGGCGGGTGGGATCGCTCATCGGGGAACCTCGAGCACGACGGTCGTCCCGGCACCGGGCGCAGAGAAGATGCGGGTGGTGCCCCCGACGTCCCTGATGCGCGCGACGACCGACTCGGCCAGGCCGAGCCGAGCCGGGTCGACCCCGTCCGTCTCGAATCCGACGCCCGAGTCCGTGACCATTGCGCGCACTCCACCCGCGTCCTGGGTGATCGTCACGTCTGCTTCGTCCACCTGGGCGTGCCTCCTGACGTTCTCGAGGCACTCGCCGAGGGAGAGCAGGAAGGCGCTCCGCACGTGCGGGGGCAGTGTGACATCGCCATCGCCGTGCCAGTGCACCTGGAGTCCGCGCCGTTTGAAGCGCTGCTGCAGCGCCTTGATGCTCTGCGTGACCGGTGGGGCCTGGTCGGTGCGGAGGTTGTAGGTTCCGGATGACCGGGGTATCGGTGTCTCGCCGTGGCGGAGCTGGCGCAGCAGAACGGCGTCGTCGCTGGCCTGCACGCGGAGGGCGTCGGGATCCACTCCCCGGCCGGAGTGCGCGAGCAGGGTCAGGGTCGCGAGCACGGTGTCGTGCAGGAGCCGGGCGCTCCGCCGGCGTTGCGCTTCGAGTTCGCTCGCCCACCGCTCAGCACGGTGCACGGCGCCGAGCCGGGCGATCCGGTCACGGGCGCGTCGCACACTGTCGGTGATCCAGATTCCGACGATGACGTTCACCGTCCAGCTGACGAGGAAGATCGCGAGGGCCTGCACGGCCTCATCGGAGGTCATCGACGACAGCGCGATCGTCAGGTTGACGAGGAACGCGGCGGCCAGGTAGAACCGTCCGGAGAGCGACCCCTGCAGAACGATCGCCAGCGCCCCGATCCCGCCACCGGAGACGAGCAGGAGCGCGCTCAGAACGGCGGCATGATCGACCACAACACTGCCGAGGAGAGCGCCGACCGCCAGGCCGGCCACCGTGACCACCACGATCCAGAGGGTGGCCGACGAGCGCCCGATCATCACGTACCCGGCGAGCATCACCGCATAGAGCGGGAGTCCGAGAGCGAGGACGTGTCCAGGGATCCCCCCGGCGATCAGCAGGCAGACCAGCGAGGAGAGGGTGAAGACCCAGCCCTCCACCCACGCAGCGGTTCGCAACAGTGGTTCCTGGCGCCTGATCACACTCGTGATCCTATCTTCGCCGGCAGCGTCAGAGCGCGAGGAGCCGGCGCAGTTCCCGGCTCACCAGCTCGTCTTCGATGAGGAACCCGTCGTGTCCGAACCGTGAGGAGATCACCGTCGCGTCGTCCCCGTCGATGTTGCCGGGGATGTGCCGGGCGATGACCTGCTGGTCCTCCACCGGGAAGAGTCGGTCGCTGTCGATGCCTATCACGAGCGAGACGGCGCTGACCGTCCGGAGCGCCTCGACGACTCCGCCCCGTCCGCGCCCGACGTCGTGCGAACTCATCGCCTCGACCAGCGTGATGTAGGCATTCGCGTCGAACCGGCGGGTGAACTTGTTGCCGTGGAAGTCGAGGTACGACTCCACCGCGAACCGTCCGCCCCGCCCGAGCGGGCTGATGCCGCTCTGCCAGCTGCGTTCGAACCGGTCGTTCAGCTCGGTGGGGCTCCGGTAGTTCAGCAGGGCCATCCGCCGGGCGAGGGCCAGGCCGGAGTGCGGTCCCTCCCCGTCTGTGGCGTTGTAGTAGCTGCCGTCGTGGAAGAGCGGATCCGCCCGGATCGCTTCGATCTGCACCGAGTTGAGCGCGATCTGGTCAGCGCTCGAGATCGGCGGGGCAGCGATCATGGCGAGCTTCTCGGAGAGAGCCGGGAACATGGCGCCCCACTCCAGCACCTGCATTCCGCCCATCGATCCGCCGACGATCGCGGCCCAGCGCCGGATGCCGAGCTGGCGCATCACCCGCTCCTGCGCCGTGACCTGGTCGCGGATGCTGGTGAACGGGAACCGGCTGCCCCATTCCTCCCCGTCAGGCGCGATCGAGGCGGGACCTGTCGAGCCCTGGCAGCTGCCCAGCATGTTGGGTGCGACCACGAAGAACCGGTCGGTGTCGATCGCGAGTCCGGGCCCCACGATCCCGCCCCACCAGCCGGCTGTCGGATGCCCGGGCTCGGCCGGTCCCGCCAGGTGGCTGTCTCCCGTGAGGGCGTGCGCCACGAGCACCGCATTGTCGGCGGCCCCGTTCAGCGTTCCGAACGTCTCGAAGGCGATCCGGGCATCCGGAACCGTGCCGCCGGCCTCGAACGTGATGTCGCCGATGTGCGCGAACTGCCGGCGCCCCACCGGGTCGCCGTCCCGCCAGGCCCCGGTCGCCGGCGGCTTGCCGAGGATCGACCGGATCTGCGCGTCGGTGATGAAATCGCTCGGAACGGTGTCTTCGGGTATCTGCCAGTCCATGGTGATTCCATTCTGGCCAACGAAAGGAGGGCCCCGGCGTTTGTTACGCCGAGGCCCTCCTTGTACAGGGAACTTACAGCGCGTTTGCGCGCGCGACCTCGCGGGCCGCAGCGAGGCCCGCGGCCAGGTCGGCCTTGATGTCCTCGATGTTCTCGAGCCCGACCGAGAGGCGCACGAGTCCCGGGGTTACGCCCGAGGTCAGCTGCTGCTCAGGCGTGAGCTGCGAGTGCGTCGTCGACGCCGGGTGGATGACCAGCGAACGCACATCGCCGATGTTGGCCAGGTGCGAGAAGAGCGTCAGCGAGTTGACCAGCGCACGGCCCGCGTCCACACCGCCCTTCAGCTCGAACGAGAGAACGGCGCCGACACCCTTGGGGGCGTACCGGTTGGCGGCCTCGTACCAGGGGCTGGACGGCAGCCCCGCGTAGTACACCGTGGCGACGTCGTCGTGGTTGTCGAGCCACTCGGCGACCTCCTGGGCGTTCTGCACGTGGCGCTCGATGCGGAGCGACAGCGTCTCGATGCCCTGGATGAGCTGCCATGCGCTCGCCGGGGCGATCGAGGACCCGAGGTCGCGGAGCAGCTGCACGCGCGCCTTGATGATGTAGGCGATGCCGTCGCCGAGCGCCTCGGTGTACGTGACGCCGTGGTATGACTCGTCGGGCGTGGTGAGCCCGGGGAACTTCGCCGCGTTCTCCGACCATTTGAACGTCCCGCCGTCGACGAGCACGCCGCCGATGACGGTGCCGTGGCCGCCGAGGAACTTCGTCGCCGAGTGCACGATGATGTCGGCTCCGTGCTCGAACGGGCGGATCAGGTACGGCGTCGCGATCGTGTTGTCGACGATCAGCGGCACCCCGTTGTCGTGCGCCACGTCGGCCACGAGCCGGATGTCGAGGATGTTGATCTTCGGGTTGCCGATGGTCTCGGCGAAGAACAGCTTCGTGTTCGGGCGCACCGCGCGCTGCCACTCCTCGGAGTCGTCCTGGTTCTCGACGAAGGTCACGTCGATGCCGAGCTTCTTGAGGGTGTACTTGAAGAGGTTGTAGGTGCCGCCGTAGATCGAAGCGCTCGACACGATGTGGTCGCCGGCCTGGGCGATGTTCAGCACAGCGAAGGTCTCGGCGGCCTGGCCGGAGGCGACCAGCAGCGCTGCTGTTCCGCCCTCCAGAGCCGCGACGCGCTCCTCGACGACGTTCTGGGTCGGGTTCTGGATGCGCGTGTAGATGTTGCCGAACTCGGCCAGCGCGAAGAGGTTCTTGGCGTGGTCGGCGTTGTTGAACACGTACGACGTCGTCTGGTAGATCGGCGTGGCGCGGGCATTGGTCACGGGGTCGGGCGCGGCGCCCGAATGGATCTGCTTGGTCTCGAACTGCCAGTCGGCGTTGTCTGTCATCGGAATCGTCCTTTGGGTCGGTACGGCAAGACTAGGGAGGGGTGCCCGGCCGGTCAACGCCCGGGGAAACACGGGGTAACGTGATGCGCAAACCTCTCTCGAAAGGCTCCGCAATGGGCATCCAGAATCGTCGCGCCGTCGTCACCGGAGCAAGCTCGGGGATCGGGGCCGCGACCGTGCGGCTGCTCCGCGCCCACGGCTGGGACGTGGTGGGGGTCGCCCGCCGCGAAGACCGGCTGAAGGCGCTCGCCGAGGAGACGGGCGCGACCTACTTCGTGGCCGACCTGCTGAAGCAGGACGACGTGGATGCCCTGGCCGCCCACCTCGCCGAAACCGGCGGAGTGAGCACCCTCATCAACAACGCCGGCGGCGCGGTCGGCATGGATTCTGTCGAAGCGAGCCCGATCGCCGACTGGGAGTGGATGTTCGAGGTCAACGTCATCGCGGTCAAACGGGTGATCACGGCACTGCTGCCTCTTCTCCGTGCCTCGGTCGCGGGTGCCCCGACGGGCACGGCGGTGGCCGACATCCTCACCGTCTCCTCGACCGCGGGACACTTCGCCTACGCGGGCGGAGGCGGGTACAACGCCGCGAAGTTCGCTGTCACCTCCCTCTCCGAAGTGCTGCGGCTGGAGCTCAGCGGTGAGCCGATCCGGGTGCTCGAGATCGCGCCCGGGATGGTGAAGACCGAGGAGTTCTCGCTCAACCGGTTCGGCGGCGACACGGCCAAGGCGGAGGCCGTGTACGCGAATGTGCCCGACCCGCTGACCGCAGGCGACGTGGCGACCACGATCGTCACCATGGTCGAGATGGCCCCGCACATCAGCCTGGACCTGGTCATCATCAAGCCGGTGGCGCAGTCGGCCGTCTACAAGGTGCACCGGGGCCCCCTCGAAGTGAAGCAGTAGCGGGCGATTGCCGGTACCGTTGTCGGATGGCCGAGAGCGAACACACGACAGTGACCGGGACCCCCGTCGACGGGGCAGAGACGACACCGGAACGAGAGGTGCTCGGCTGGCTCGAGTTCGGTGAGGCCTCCCGGGTGCTGGCGACGAGCGTGCTCGAGAGCGGGTTCGTTCCCGACTTCGTCGTGGCGATCGCGCGCGGCGGCCTGCTGCCGGCCGGCGCGCTGGCCTACGCCACCGGCACCAAGAGCTGCGGCAGCCTGAACGTGGAGTTCTACACCGACGTCGAGACGACGCTGCCCGAGCCGATCATCCTGCCGCCGATGATGGACAACACCGCCCTGATCGGCAAGAACATCCTGCTGGTCGACGACGTCGCCGACTCCGGCCGTACCCTCGCTCTCGTGGTCGGCCTGCTGGAGCGCGTCGGTGTCATCGTGAAGACGGCCACGCTCTACTCGAAGCCGCGCTCGGTGATCGAGCCCGACTTCTACTGGAAGAAGACCGACCGGTGGATCGTCTTCCCGTGGTCGGCGCACCCGCCGGTGACTGTATGATCGGCGGCGCACTGTGAGTATCCATCTCGTCGGCGGTGGCTGGCCGATGGTCGACGACGGTGCCGTGTACCGGGAGTTCCTCTCCGAAGCCGCGGAGCGGGCGCTGCAGGCGGGCCGACTCGACGGGCCCCGGATCGCCTTCATCCTGGTGCGGGACGGTGACGGCCTCGAGAAGTATGCGGAACTGATCGCGGCCCTCGCCACCGTCACCGAACTCCAGCCCGTTCCGATTCTCGCGCCGGAGGGTGTCGCCATCGACGCAGCCGGCCTGGCCGACGTCGACGGAATCCTGGTCTGGGGCGGTCTCACCCCCGCCTACCGTGACAGCATCGCGCCGGCCTTCGGCGAGATCCGGCGCCAGGTCGCGGCAGGCGTTCCCTACCTCGGCTTCTCGGCCGGAGCTGCGATCGCCGCCGACCGCGCGATCCTCGGCGGCTGGACGATCGGTGACGTGCCGGTCTGCCCAGAAGAAGCGTCCGAGGAGCTCGACGAGGTGACGGTCGGGGAGGGCCTCGGCCTGATCGACCTCGCCGTCGACGTGCACGCTGCGCAGTGGGGAACGCTCGCCCGGCTCATCGCGGCGACCGAGGCCGGGCTCACCGACGGCGGTATCGCCATCGACGAGCACACCGTGCTGATCGTCGGCGACGGCCCGCTCCGCGTGGTCGGCCGGGGGAGCATCTGGACGGTCACAGACGACGACGGCAGCGTGCGGGTCGCGACGATGGGGGAGAGCTGACCGGGGTGCCTCCGGCATCGGCCGGCGCAGGCCCTGACGCCGCTTTGGACTTCTCCCTCGATGCGCTCGTCGCCTCGGGCCGGATGGATGCGGGCTGGGCCGAGGCGCTCGCACCGGCGGCCGACACCCTCGCCGAACTGGCCGAGTTCCTCGACGAGGAGGTCGTTGCAGGCCGGGGGTTCCTCCCCGCCGGCGCCCTCGTGCTGCGCGCGTTCGGCCAGCCGCTCAGAGACGTGCGGGTGCTGATCGTCGGCCAGGACCCGTACCCCACCCCCGGGCATCCGATCGGCCTCTCGTTCGCGACCTCGCGAGCCGTGCGGCCGCTGCCCCGGAGCCTGTCGAACATCTACCGCGAGCTGACCGACGACCTCGGAGTGGCCGCTCCTGAGCACGGCGACCTGACCGGCTGGAGCGAGAGCGGCGTCATGCTGCTGAACAGGGTGCTCACGGTGCAGCCCGGCTTGGCGGGATCGCACCGCGGCCGTGGCTGGGAGGCCGTCACCGAGCTCGCGATCCGGGCGCTGGTCGCCCGCGGCACCCCGTTGGTCGCGATTCTCTGGGGGAAGGATGCCGCCAGGCTCCGCCCGCTTCTCGGTTCGGCGACGGTCATCGAATCTGCGCATCCGAGTCCGCTCTCGGCCCGGCGGGGCTTCTTCGGGTCGCGCCCGTTCAGCCGGGCGAATGCGGCCCTGGTCGAGCGTGGCGTCAAGCCGGTCGACTGGGCCCTGACCGGGCACGCGCCCACCCTCTAGGCTTCAGGCATGCTCGAAGAGGAATACCAGCCGCGGAGGAAGCTCCCGGCGAATCTGCGCCCGCCGGTCCCGCCGGAGCCGGTCTTCGAATACACGATCCGCCCTGCGGTCGCAGCGGACATGCCCTACGTGCGGGAGATCTACAACCACTACGTCGCCAACACCGTCGTCACGCTCGATGAAGACGCGATGACGCTGAAGGAGTGGAAGACGAAGTTCGCCTGGCTCTCGAAGCTCGACATGCCGTTCCTGGTGGCGATCTCGGGCAGCGACCAGGTCATCGGCTTCGCCTACGTGTCGCCGTGGAAGCAGAAGGCCGCCTACCGCCGTACCGTCGAGGACAGCATCTACCTCGGGCCCGCAGCAACCGGCAAGGGGCTCGGAAAGGCGCTGCTCAAACAGCTCCTGGCCGACTCGAAGGCAGCGAAGATCAAGGAAGTGCTCGCCGTCGTGGTGGACAAGGGCGCCGAGGGGTCGATCCGCCTGCACGAGAGCTTCGGTTTCAAGGAGGTCGGCCGGCTCGGCAAGGTGGGGTTCAAGTTCAACCGCTGGCTCGGAACGGTGCTGCTGCAGAAGCACCTCAAGTGACGTGCGCGCGCTATTCGCCGACAGCCCCGTCGAGCAGTTCGCGCAGCACATCGATGTGACCGAGGTGCCGCGCCGTCTCCTCGATGAGGTGGATCAGGATCCAGCGCAGGCTGAACCTGTGGTCGCGACCGGCCGAGAGGTCGTCGAGCGCGAACCGCGCCGCCACCGCGCGGGACTCGGCGCAGGCGAGCTCGTAGTCGGCGATGATCTCCGCGAGCGAATCGGCGGCTGTCACCCGGAACTCGCCGTCGGGATCGTCGTCGGTCCACCGCGCCGGCACGTCCTTCTCGCCGGCCAGAACGTCACGGAACCAGCTGCGTTCGACATCGGCGAGGTGTCGGATCAGCCCCGAGACCGTCGTGATCGACGGCAGGAGCTGCCTCGCGGCATCGGCATCGCTCAGCCCCGTCGCCTTCCAGACGACGGAGGCCCGCTGCCAGTCGAGGAAACCGTCGAGGCTCTCGCGTTCGGGGCCGTGCTCCGGCGCTTCGGGGCGCACGATCTCGGGGAGGGTGCCGGTGCGGGGCGCGCTGGTGCCCGTGCTGTGAACCGCGCCGGGGTGGGGCTCGTCGCTCTGCACCTCTCCGTTCGGCACCTCCCCGTTCGGTACCTCGCTGTTCGGCAACTCCGTGTTCGTCATCCCCCCAGCGTAGGGTCGCTAGGCTCGGAACATGGCAGAGCTGCATGATCTCAGCGCCCTCGAACAGTGGCGTCTGCTCCAGCGGGGCGACATCGGGGTGGTCGAGCTCACCGACCACTATCTCGCCCGCATCGAGCGGCTGAATCCGATTATCGGAGCCTTCCATGAGGTGACAGCAGAGCGGGCCAGGGAGCGCGCCCGCCACGTGGAGGAGCACGTCCCGCGCACGACCACGCTCTGGGGGCTGCCTTTCGGCGACAAGGACCTGGTGCGGCGGGCGGGCGTGCGCACCACCTTCGGCAGCCTACTGTTCGAGAACTTCGAGCCCGACGTCTCCGACGAGGCCGCTCTCGACCTCGACGCTGCCGGGGGAGTGAGCCTCGGCAAGACCGCGACGCCCGAATACGGCCTGTCGGGCTACACCGAGAACCGGGTCTTCCCGCCCGCCCGCAATCCCTATGACCTGGCGCTCGGCCCCGGGGGGTCCAGCGGCGGTGCCGCCGTGGCGGTGGCAGCGGGCCTGCTGCCGTTCGCGCCCGGCTCCGACGGGGGTGGCTCGATCCGCATCCCCGCTGGGGCGACCGGGCTCGTCGGGCTGAAGCCGTCGCGCGGTCGGGTTCCGTCCGGCTCCGGGATCGGCTCTCTCGCGGGTCTTCCGGTCGGCGGTCCGCTGGCGCGGTCGGTGGCGGATGCCGCACTGCTCTTCGATGGACTGATCAGCCCGAACGGCGCTCCCCAGCGCCAGCCCTACGCGCTCCGGGCGCCGGAGAACACCGACGGTCCGTTCCTCGGGGCGGCGATCCGTGGAGAGGGACGTTTCCAGCTCGGGGTGATGCTCGACTCGCCCTGGGACGAGGCCTACGAGATCCGCCTCGACCCAGAGGTCCGGGAGACGTTCGACCAGACCGTCGACCTGCTGCAGACGCTCGGCCACGGCACCGAGACGCTGCGATTCGAGCCGTCCCCCGAGTACCCTCCGGCGTTCCGCACGATCTGGCAGGCGGGAGCTGCGTCGATCCCGGCCGACGCGTCGACCGAGCACCTCCTCGAGCCTCTCACGCGCTGGCTGATGCACCGCGGTCGGTCGCTCGGCGCAGGAGACCTCGCCTCCGCGCTGGCCACTCTGTCGGCGTTCGAGAAGTCGGTCATCCGACAGTTCGCCGGGTTCGACGCCATCGTGACCCCCACCCTCGCGCTACCACCGCGGCCGGTGGGCTGGTTCGACCCCGATGATGCCGAACGGAACTTCGAACAGCAGGTGCAGTACGCCCCGTTCAGTTCGTTCGTGAATGTCAGCGGTCTGCCGGCGATCACCCTGCCGGTGGGGGAGACGGCGTCGCATCTCCCGCTCGGCGTGCAGCTCATCGGGCGCCCGGGCGGGGAGGCGACGCTCCTCTCGATCGCCAGGCAACTCGAACGGAGACTTCGCTGGGAACTCGTCCACCCACCTGTCTGGTAGCTTGCAGACGGGGTTAGGTAAGCCTATGCTTATGACAAATGAGCGTACTGACGAATGGCCCCGAAGCACTGGCTGCCGTGGCGGCACTGTCCGCCCCGAAGACCGTCTCGGTGCGGAGCGGTCGCCCGGCGGCCGGCGGGCGCATCCTGCTGGCGGCCGACGAGACATCCCTCGACGCCCTGGTCGTCATGATCGGCACACTCTCCGACTCGGCTCGCGGCCAGGTGTTCGTCGAGGTCGCCTCGGCAGACGAGATAACCCTGCTGCAGACGCCCGACCTGGTCACCGTCGCCTGGCTCACCCGCGAGAGCCGCAGCGGCAACCCGGGTACGTCGAGGCGCTGCGCCCACGGCCAGGCCCTCGAGCGTGCAGTCACGGCGTGGGTCAGCGAGATGTGCACCGGCGACGCCGAGCGTGACGGCGGCGAACTGACGGCATGGGTCGAAGGCTCCGGAACCCGCATCTACGAACTCCGCCAGACCCTCATCGAGACGCTCGGCGCGAGCGCTCCGTCTGAGTCTTCTCACGCAGCCTGAGTTGTCTCACGCAGCCTGAGTCTTCTGACGCAGCCTGAGTTGTCTCACGCCGTCGCAGCCTCCGACACGCTCCACAGCCGCGCCGCCAGTGCCGTGTCCCTGGCGCCTGCCGAAGTGCGGCCGTTGGGCCTGAACCCGTCGAAGTAGGTTCCACTCGGGGAGCCGGTCTGCTCGACCGACGCGAGGTGGATGAGTCCTGCAGCACCCTCCTCGGGACTCGACCCCAGGTTGCCGTTGCCCGCGAGGTGCGCCACCTTCATCAGCCCGGTGTCGGCCGCGAACGAGCTCGCGACGAAACCGGGATGGAAGGCGTACGACTCGATCCCGGTGCCCGCCGTTCGCCGGGCGAGCTCGACCGTGAACAGGATGTTCGCGAGTTTCGCCGCGCAGTAGGCCGGCCAGCCACCGAGCCACAGGCGGTTCCGGAAATCGAGGTCGCCCGGTCGTACCCGCCCGAAAACGTTGGCCGCCGAGGCCGTCTGGATGATGCGCACCGGCGACGACGCCGCATTCTCGACGAGTCGCGGCAGGAGCAGGCCCGTCAGGAGGAACGGTGACAGGTGGTTCGACTGGATCGTGCGTTCGTGACCGTCCGCGGTCAGGGCTCGTCTCTTCACCAGGCCGCCGGCGTTGTTAGCCAGCACGTCGATCCGTTCGTAGCGGCTGAGCAGGGCATCCGCCAGCTCCCGGATGTCGGCGAACCGGTCGAAGTCGGCGAGGAACGCGGTGCCGCCGATCTGGTCGGCGACCTTCCGGGTGCGCTCGGGGTTCCGCCCGACGACGGCGACCTCGGCCCCCCGCGCGGCCAACGCGGTGGCGGCCGCTCGACCGATGCCCGAGCTTCCACCTGTGACCACGACGGTCTTGCCGGTCAGGTCACGCGCCGAGGATGTCTCCTCCGGACCATCGCCGATCGCTGGCCCGGCCATCAGCGGTACCCGCCCGCTTCGAGCCCGGCTTCGACCTCGAAGCGGTTCTTCAGAGGATCGGTTCCCGCCAGGAAGTAGACGAGCGGAAAGGTGAGTCCGTACTTCTTCCACTGCTGGCGGTGCAACTGCTCGTGTTCGAGCACCCGTGCCCCCGCATTCTCGTCGGTGAGGTAGACCCCGCCGATGCAGCTGCCACCGCGGGAGAACGCCCAGGTGGGTACCCCGGTGAACACGAAGAGCCCCTCGATGCGGCGGATCCGGCCGGTGCTGAGCACCGCCCCCCAGACGACACCGACGAGGGTCGCATAGAGGTAGCCGGCCCGCGCCAGCGGAGGGGAGAGCAGAACCGGCCGGAGCACGGCCGCCAGGATACGGAGCAGCACGGGTCAGTGGCTCGACGCGTCGCGGCCGTAGGTCTCGAGCAGTCGCAGCCAGACCTCGCTGAGGGTGGGGTACGAGGGGACCGCGTGCCAGAGCCGGTTCAGTGGCACCTCACCGACAACCGCCACGGTCGCGGAGTGCAGGAGGTCCGCGACATCCTGACCGACGAACGTGACGCCCAGCACGACCTGGCGCTTCTCGTCGACCACCATCTTCGCCCGGCCGGAATAACCGTCTGCCGTCACGCTGGCGCCGGCAACCCAGCTGATGTCGTACTCGACGCACTTCACCGTGTAGCCGGCCTTCTTCGCTGCGGCCTCGGTCAGGCCCACGGAGGCGACCTCCGGGTCGGTGAACGTGACCTGCGGAACCGCCTCGTGGTCGGCCGTGGCGACGTGCGCACCCCACGGGCCGGTCGAGAGCGGCTTGCCGAGCGCACGGGCCACGATGACGTCGCCGGCCGCGCGGGCCTGGTACTTGCCCTGGTGCGTGAGGAGCGCCCGGTGGTTGACGTCGCCGGTCGCGTACAGCCAGTCGCCGTCGAGTGCACCGTTGTCACCGGGGGTGACGAGCAGGGTGTCGTCGACCTCGAGCCAGCTGTGCGCCTCGAGGCCGATCGTCTCGAGCCCGAGGTCGCCGGTGTTGGGCACGCGCCCGGTGGCGACCAGCAGTTCGTCGACCACGAGCTCGCTGCCGTCGTCGAGGGTCAGGGTGACCGCCCCGCCGCTGCCGTCGCGGCTCACCGTGGTCGCGGAGACGCCGATCTTCACGTCGGCACCGAGCTCGACGAGCGCATCCCTCACCATCTCACCGGCGAACGGCTCCTGGTTGCTGAGCAGTCCGCTCCGCGAGAGCACCGTGACCTTCGAACCGAGGGTCGCGTAGGCGGTCGCCATCTCGGCCCCCACGACACCGCCGCCCATGATGGCGAGCCGGGCCGGGATCGACTGCGAGGAGGTGGCCTCGCGGCTGGTCCACGGAGCGGAGTCCGCGAGCCCCGGGATGTCGGGCAGCAGTGCGGCGGAGCCCGTCGAGACCACGATGGCGTGGCGGGCGGTGAGCTGCGAGACGTTCCCCTGGGCATCCGTCACAGACAGGGTCTTCACGCCGGTGAACCGGGCATGCCCGCGCACCAGGGTGATGCCGGCACCCGCGACCCACTCGGCCTGGCTGTCATCCTGGTAGTCGTTGACCGTCTTGTTGCGGCGGGCCAGCACAGCCTGCACGTCGATCTCGCCGGTGATGGCCTCGCGGGCCCCGGGAACCTTCTTCGCCGCCCTCAGCACCGCACCGCTCCGGAGCAGCGCCTTCGAGGGCATGCAGGCCCAGTAGGAGCACTCGCCGCCCACGAGTTCGGCCTCGACCAGAGCGGTGCTGAGCCCGCCCTGCGCTGCGCGATCCGCCACGTTCTCGCCGACGGCACCGGCACCGATCACAATCACGTCGAAAGTGGTCCCGGGCGACGTGGTCTCGGGCGACGTGGACTCGGAGGAGGTGCTTTCCGAGGAGGAGGCCGATGATGACATGGGGGGATCCTTTCAGCGTGCCGACACAGTGCCAGGGCGTCGTGCGGGTTGTTGCTTCAGACTAGCCGCGCCGTCTGGTCAACGTCCCACGAACACCGGGGGCTTGCGTGTGAGGAAGGCCTCCATGCCGATCCGGGAGTCCTCGCTGCCCGCCAGCGCGACCAGGGCAGGCTGGAGCGCGGCCTCGGCGGCCGCGTCACCGTCGCGCACCGCCGTGCGCGCGTTCCCGAGGGTCGCCTGCACCGCGAGCGGGGCTTGCGCGGCCACCCGCTCGGCGAGGGCGAGGGCGCGGTCGAACTGCTGCCCGTCGGGTACGACCTCCTGCACCAACCCGATCCGGTGCGCCTCCCGGGCATCGAACACGTCGCCGGTGAGCATCCAGCGCATCGCGTTCCCCCAGCCGGCCGCCCGCGGGAAGCGCAGGGTCGCCCCGCCGAACGGCAGGATGCCCCGGGTGACCTCGAGCTGCCCGAACTGCGTCGACTCGGCCGCCACCGAGATGTCGGCTGCGAGCATGAGTTCGATCCCGAGGGTGAAACAGGTGCCCTGCACGGCGACCACGACCGGTTTCGTGAGCTGCTGGCCGTCCACCTGCCAGGGGTGGATGCCGCCCTCGGACACGAAGTCGAGGCCGCCGCCTGCGGTGTCGCCGCCAGTGTCGGTGGCGCTGCCCGCTGTGTCGGTGCCCGTGCCGCTGCCCGCGCCGCGCGGTGCGCCGCCGCCGATCCGCGGGCCGATGTCGGCCAGGTCGAGCCCCGCCGTGAAGTGGTCGCCGACCGCATACACCAGCCCGACCCGCAGCTCCGCATCACGCTCCAGCTCGCCGTAGGCGGCCGCCAGCTCCTGCAGCATCAGAAAATCGGCGGCATTCCGCTTCTCGGGGCGGTTCAGGCCCATCAGCAGCACGTGGCCCCGGCGTTCGACGATGATGCGCGTATCCATCCTGCGATGCTAGCCGCCCTCCCGGCCCCCCTCCCTGCGATCCCGTCCCCACCTACATCGAGTGGGCAGTTTGGGCCCCAACCGCGGCATTTTGGGGCCCAAACTGCCCACTCGATGGAGGTCCGGGGGAGCGGCGGGGGCTAGAGGGTGCGGGTTAGGGCGGAGATGACGCGCAGCACGGCAGACAGGTCGTCGGATGCCGCGTCGGGGCTCGAGGGCGCGAATTGGGTGATGCCCGCCCCCGACAGCGGGAAGCGCTGCCGTACCGCCACGATGTTCGCCACGAGGGTCGCCATGCTGGCCCCGAACGGCTCCGGATAACTGAGCGCGGCGATCTCCGCCGGATCGAGCACATCGAGGTCGACATGCAGGTACACCTCGGTCGCGCCGGTGCCTTCGAGGGCGGCCACGAGTGCCGTGCCGTCGCCCAGCTCGTCGACCGGCACCCACGGGATGCCCATCCGGGTGATGAACTCCTCTTCGTCGTCGTCGACCGAGCGCACGCCCGCGAGCACCACCCGCGTGGCATCGAGCGTCTCGTCGATGACCGGCACGAGCAGTTCGGGGCCGTCGCCGAGCAGCGTGCGGAGCACCATCCCCGAGAAGGCGCCGGGCACGGGGGATCCGGGTGTCATCAGGTCGGCGTGGGCATCCAGCCACACCACCGCCAGGGTGCCGCCGTTCCGGGCCGCTCGACCCATCGCCGCTCCGATCGGTGCGAGCTCGACGCCGCAGTCACCACCGATCGTCACGACGATCCCAGGTGCTTCGTCGCCCTGCCGGGCATCCGGAGCCGTGACAGCCGCCAGGGCAATCTCGACGGAGTCCCTAACGCTCATGATCGCGCTCACCCGGGCGACCCCGCTGTCGAGGCTCTCGCCGGCGCCGAGCGGCACCTCCACGCGCCTCGTGACCGCCTGCGGCAGGTCGCCGTGGATGGCGTCGGCACCATCGATCAACTGCATGGCACGGGATGAACCCGAGCCCTGCCATTCGGGAACGATCAGAAACGTTGCGGGCACGAAACCAGTGTGGCACGGCCGTACTGTTTCGCTTCGTTACAGTTCGGTTGCCGCATCCCGGTCGTCTGGGTTTGACTGGTGCCAGACAGCACGGCTGGGGCGCATCGCGCAGCCGCACGACAGCATGGCAGGAGGCGGACGGATGACCGGCAGGAGCCCGCGCACCGACCAGCGTCGTGACAACCGCACCGACAACCGCCCCGACCAGCGCCCCCACCTCGCCGTCGTCGAGGTGACGCGCTTCCGTCCGCGCGAGGCCGCCTACCACGCCTACGTCGACACCCTCAACTCGCGGGTGGTCGCCGAAGCGGAGGCGCTCGGCTTCCGGGTCACCCGCACCGGGGCCGCGGATGTCGGCACCGCCCAGCTGCTCGCGATCACCGACTCGGCCGATGCCGTCGTCATTATGGGTGGCGAGGACATCGCCCCCCGCTTCTACGCCGGCGCGGAGCGGTACCCCGGCCAGGGCCAGCACTTCGAGACGGCCGATGAAGGCCAGCTCGCGCTCGTGCGCCGGGCCTACACCCGTGGCACGCCCCTCCTCGGGATCTGCCGCGGCCACCAGATCATCAACGTCGCCTTCGGCGGCACCCTGCAGCAGGACATCGGCGACTATACGATCCACAAGAACCTCGGTGCGCCGATCCCGCAGCTGATGGCCGGGCATCCGGTGCACCTCGACGCCGACAGTGTGCTGGCGCGCACTCTAGGATCTCAGCAGATCGTCGTGCAGAGCGCCCACCACCAGGCGATCGACAGAGTGGGCGGTGGACTTGCAGCCGTCGGCACGGCGCCCGATGGTTCTGTCGAGGCGGTCGAGCACGTGTCTGCGCCGATCACCGGCGTGCAGTTCCACCCTGAGGATCCGGGTGCGCCCGAGGGCCAGCTCGCTGCGTTGGTCGCCGGTCTCGCCGAGGTCGTGCGCGAGCGAACGGGATCCGTGCGCCTCAGCGCGTGACTCTCGCGGCGTCGAACCCGCGGCTGCGCCTCAGCGCGTGATCGAGCCGATCTGTCCGGTACCGGCCAGGAAGGCCGAGACGGGCGTACGGTTCGCCTTGTCGTGGTCGGCCTCGCGGGAGATGCGCCCGACCATGAGGGCGACGGGCAGCGAGACGACCAGCCAGGCGATGAGCACGACGGCTGTGACGATGATGACGGAAACCATTTCGTACTCCTTACAGGTCGATCTATGGATGAGATCCCTGCGGCGAACGAACAGTCTGACCCGACGCTGGGACATGTGGTACGTCTCTCAATCTAGGGCCTCGGATCCGCGTGTTGCCGCGACCTCCACCATTTCGCCCGGCGTGTCGCGGAATCGTCGGGCAGGATTGTCAGATCGCGTTCCGATGACCCCAAACGGGGGGCAATCAGGCGCAGTCCCCGACCTGAAGCTCCGTCGACGGGCGGTCCGCTTCATCCGGAGACACGGCGCGGTAGTTGCCCAGGACGACGATCTCCCACCGCCCGGGGGCGATGTCGGCTGACGTCGAAACAGGGTAGAAGGCGGTGTTGCCGTGCATCACGATGTGCGCAGTGCCCGATTCGTCGGCTCGTCCGTAGCCGGCGAACCCGTAGCTCTGGACACCGTCCGTCTGCCGGGACTTCACGACGACGTACTCGCCGGAAACAAGTCCCGTCAGCTCCACCGGCAGCCCGACCGCTTCACCGACGAGATCAACCGACGTTATGCACGCCGGGGCGGTGACTGTTACGAGGTTCTCCGGCAGATAGACGATCGGGAGCGGTTCGCTCAGGGCAATGGCCTCCGCGAACCCCGCTGTCGACGAATCAGACTCGGGCCCGCCGGCAGGGTCGACGCGAACATACGTGCCGAGAACGAAGCCGCTCTCGAGGCTGTCGGTGAAGTTCTCGGGAAAGGCGTCCGGAATCCAGCTGACCGTCGCACCGCCCTCGGCGTCAGTCGTGAACGCGATCGGTGAGCTGAAGGCAGAGAAGTAGCCGTCGGGGGTCTTCGACTCCCCCCGGTAGCGCGCATCGGTGCTCACCGAATAGTCGGTGTTCGGTGTGAGCCCCGAGACATCCGCTGTCAGTCCGTCACCCCAGCTCGGCGCCGTGAAGGTCGTGGTCGTCGCCACGGACACGGTCGGGACGGCAGGCTCGGGCGCCACAGGCGGAACAGATGCGGTCGCCGTCGGCATGGCCGTGACGGTGGGCGTCGGTGTCGTTGTAGCGGTGGGAGTCGGAGTGGCGACGGGAAAGACCTGCGGACCGAAACCCAGGGCCAGTGCACCGCCGGCAGCGCCGATTCCGAGGACGAGCAGCCCTGCCACGATCACCGCGCCCAACCGGAAGCGCCTCCGCGGTACCGGTGTCGCCTCGGGCAACACTCCTGGCAGCTCTGCAGACTGTTCGGCGCGGGGCCCTGCTGCCGCAAGCACATTCGCGGTCATCCTGGCGACCAGATCGTCCAGTTCATCACCGCCCGGAGGCTCATTCCTCATTGTCGGTCACCGCCTTCCGAAGTCTGCCCCGAGATCGCGACACTCGCTGTCGAACGGCGCCCACACTCAGACCGAGTTCCTCGGCGGCCTCGGCGTAGCTCCGGCCCTCCAGGAGGCAGAGTTCGGTCACGCGTCGGTCGAGGGGGGTCAGCTGTGCGATCTCCTCCCGCACCCAGCGCAGTCGTTCGCGAGCCGCCCCGTCGTGGTCGGTGACCAAGAGGTCGTCCGGCAGTTCCTCGGTCGAATGGCGGTAGCGGGACCGGTTCAGGTTCATCGAGAGGTACCGGCAGGTCGCAAGAAGCCACGGCAGCAGCGAGTCATCCACCAGGTCGATGGTCTCCGCCTTTCGCCAACAGGTCAGGAACGTGTCCTGAACGACCTCTTCCGCGTCGGCAGCGCTCCCGACCAGCGCCCAGGCATACCGGGTCACCGGTCGTGCGTGGCGCGCGAGAATGGCCGCCAGCGAGCCGCGGTCGCCTGCGACCGAACCCGCGAGCAGCTCGCGGTCCGAAACATCCACCCCGGTCATCCGTGCACCCCCCTCATACCAAGGATGTCCGAGCATCGCAGATAATCACATCTCTGCCGAAATGGATGTCGATTGCCGTCCCGTCCGTACCCGCGTCACGAGCCCTCTACGGGGATGCCGAGCGGATGGCTACGCTCGTCGCCCCGTGACCCTGTTGCTGAGGACTCTCTCGCGCTACGGTGGACACAGCCTCTTCTACGCCGCGTAGAAACAGTCTGGTGAGGCCGACGGAAGAGAAGTCGACATGCGCTACGGACGCAGACAGGCGCTCGTCCTCGGAGCGGGCATCCTCCTCGCCGCGGGCGCGCTGAGTGTGGTCGGCTCGGCTGCACAGCCGGGCGCTGGCGCGCGCGCCGTGGATGATTCGACCCCCGCGTCTCTGGCCTCGACCTCCACGGCCGCCGTCACGGCCGCCGTCTCAACCGGTGCCGCCTCAACAGCCGCCGCCTCCGATCCCGCCGACTGCGCCATCGTGCCGCCCTACGACGGGCCCGACGCGGCCACACGGACCTCTGGCCCGCTGATCCCGGAATGCCAGGTGCTCGGCGACGCGCCGGCTGCCGAGACCACCGCACCGTCGCGAGCCCGGCTGATGACGCTCGGTGAGGCCGACGAACTCCTCAGCACGGGCGTGATCGGCATCGTGCCCAGCTCCACGCCCGTCTGGGTGCTCACCGTCCACGCGCCGATGGCGACCTTCGGCTCTCCACTGACTGCCCCGGTCACCTTCCCGGTCTACAGCTACGTCTTCAACGCCCACACCGGCTGGACCTACACGTTCGGCATCGGCTCGAACGCCCTCGGTTAGCACCCGCGACCGCCGCTCTCAGCATCCCTGCTGTTCGGTGTCGACAGGCCACCGGATGTCGAGCACATCGCCGGGCTGCACGTTCAGCGGATCCGAGCAGGGAAAGTTCACCCGCACGACGTCCGCGACCTGCAGGTTGAATCGGGAAGCGATCGCAAGCACCTGGTCTTCCTTCACGACGGTGTACCGGTACTCGTAGTCGTTGAGCTTCTGCACCTTCCCCACCGCGTAGGACTGCGGGCCCGTGTCCTCGACCTCCGGTGTGCTCGGGGTGTTCCCGCCGTCTGTCTGGCCTCCCATCGCGTTGGGCGGGGTCGGAGGCGGCGGCGGAGGAGGGGGTTCCGGGGCGAGGGTCGCCGTCGGTCTCGGGGTCGGCGTGGGCGTGGGAGTCGGAGTCGGAGTCACCGTGACGGTGATGGTCTGCGTCGGAGCCGGACTCAACTTCATCTCTGTCGTGCATCCCGACAGCATCACCGCGACGGCGACGGCCGGAACGACGAGACGCCAAGGGGATCGGAGCACCCCTCCATACTCTCCCGGTCGCAGGTGTCACGCAGTCCTCATTTGCAAGGACAACAGCAGAAACGCTGCAGCGCGAGGGTCGCGACCCGGAAACAGCGGAAGCCCAGAACCCGCGCGATGCGCGTCGTTCCGGGCTTCCAGCAGTGGTGGCCCCAGGCAGATTCGAACTGCCGCCCCTGCCTCCGGAGGGCAGTGCTCTATCCCCTGAGCTATGGGGCCAGGAGTGCGGAGAACAGACTATCACCGGCCGGAGGGCGCTCGTGCAGGGCACCCTTCCGAACATGGCAGGATCGACGGTATGAAGCGAACGGTCAGCGCCCACATCGTCTGCGATCTCGACGCCCCCGCGAACCTCGTGTTCTCGATTGCCACGGCAGCGAACGTGAAGCTGGGATCGGAGACGGTCGAGTATGTCTGGAACGGGCATCCGATCACCCCCGTCGACATCCTCGACGTGCACGGAACCCGGTTGCACGAGTTCGACGCCGAGGCCGGTCGGTTGACGCTCAACTACTGGGCCGTGGTCGAGGGCAGTTCGGCCCAGGCGCCGGTGACGAAGAACGACCTGATCACCTACCTCCGGCCGAGCCGGTACTGCGAGTCCGACACGCTGCTGCCGACGGCGCGAAGCGAGTTCGCAGGGCTCCAGGGGCGGATGCTGCTCGACAGTGTGAGCTCGTGGGTGGGGGAGAAGCTCAGCTACGTTCCGGGTTCGAGCCTCCCGACCGACGGCGCGATTCAGACCCTGCTCAGCCGGCGTGGCGTCTGCCGCGACTACGCGCACCTCGTGATCACGCTGCTGCGCGGCCTCGACATCCCCGCCCGGCTGGTGTCGGTGTACGCGCCGGGGCTCAGCCCGATGGACTTCCATGCCGTGGCCGAGGCGTTCGTCGACGGCGAGTGGTTCATCGTCGACGCGACGGCTCTGGCCCCGCGGCAGAGCCTGGTGCGCATCGCGACGGGCCGGGATGCCGCCGACACGGCCTTCCTCACCAACCACGGCGGCTGGCTGAGGCTGAACGAGCTCGAAGTGACGGCGACGGCGGATGCCCTGCCCACCGATGACACCCGGGAGCTCGTGCAGCTGCACTAGCAGAGCCGCGATCCGGGTGTATGCACACCCGGATAGACTTGGTGCCCGTGACTCCCGAAGACCTCTCCAGCGTTCTGTTCGACATCGTGACCGCCCGGCTCGCCGAGCGCGGCTCCGACGTGACGATCACGATGGGCGACGTTCTGCTGGAGCGCCCGCGCAACCGCGACCACGGCGACTGGACGTCGAACATCGCCATGAAGCTCGCCAAGCGCGTCGGCAGCAACCCCCGCGCCTTCGCCGAGGAACTCCGCCCTGCAATCGAGAGCATCGAAGGCATCAGAGCGGTGGATGTCGCGGGGCCGGGCTTCATCAACATCACGTTCGACACCGCCGCGGCCGGTGAGGTGGTGCGCAGCATCCTGAACCAGGGTGACGCCTACGGTCACACGAAGGTGCTCGAGGGGCTGAGAGTCAACATGGAGTTCGTCTCGGCGAACCCGACCGGGCCGCTGCACCTCGGCCACACGCGCTGGGCGGCGCTCGGCGACGCGATCGCACGGGTGCTCACCGCCTCAGGCGCGAAGGTCACGACCGAGTACTACATCAACGATGCCGGCAACCAGATGGACAACTTCGGTGCCTCGATCCTCGCGGCCGCCAAGGGCGAGCCGACACCGGAGAACGGCTACCCGGGGGCGTACATCCAGTCGCTCGCGGCGCACGTGCTCGAGAAGGCCCCCGACCTGCTGTCCCTGCCGCACGATGATGCGGTCGCCGTCGCCCGCGACCTCGGCTACCTGCAGCAGCTCGAGGAGATCAAGACGTCGCTCGAGAACTTCAATGTGCACTTCGACGTCTACTTCTCCGAGCGCAGCCTGCACGCGCCTGATCCCCAGACCGGCAGGAGCCTGATCGACGACGCTGCCGTGCGCCTGGCCGAGCAGGGCCACGTCTACGAGAAGGACGACGCCGTCTGGGTGCGCACGACCGACTTCGGCGACGACAAAGACCGCGTGCTCACCCGCGGCAACGGCATCACGACCTACTTCGCGGCCGACGCGGCTTACTACCTCAACAAGAAGGATCGCGGTTTCACCGAGAAGATCTACCTTCTGGGCGCCGACCACCACGGCTACGTGGGGCGCCTGAAGGCGCTCGCGGCTGCCGCGGGAGACGACCCCGACGTCAACATCACGGTGCTGATCGGCCAGCTCGTGAACCTGAACGGCGCGAAACTGTCGAAGCGCGCGGGCAACATCGTCGAGCTCGACGACCTGCTCAACTGGGTGGGTGCGGATGCCCTGCGGTACTCGCTCGCCCGGTATCCGGCCGACTCACCGCTCTCCCTCGACGGTGAGAAGCTCCGTGAGCGCACGAACGACAACCCGGTGTTTTACGTGCAGTACGCGCACTCGCGCACCCGCTCGGTGGCGAAGAACGCGGAAGCGGCGGGTGTCGACCGCAGCGCGTTCGAACCGGGCCTGCTCACCCACGAGACCGAGACCGAGCTGCTCGGGTCGTTGCAGGAGCTGCCGCGCATCGTCGCGCAGTCGGCCGAACTCCGTGAGCCGCACCGTGTCGCCCGGTACCTCGAAGAGGTCGCGGGCCACTATCACCGCTGGTACGCGAGCTGTCGCGTGCTGCCGCTCGGCGACGAGCCGGTCACCGACCTGCACCGCACCCGGCTGTGGCTGAACGACGCCACCGGCCAGGTGATCCGCAACGGGCTCGCCCTGCTCGGCGTCTCGGCGCCCGACCGGATGTAGCGGCCCGCCGTGAGCGAGACACCCGTGAGTGGACCTTCTGTGAGTGGCTCGTCTGCGAGCGGGGCGCCTGCCGGAACGTCCCGGGCGCGCCCGTCCCTGGGGCGTCGTACGAAGGTCATCATCGGTGTCGCGGCAGCTGTCGTGCTGCTGGTGATCGCCGTGGTGGTGGCGGATGTCGCGCTGCGGTCGTACGCCGAGGGAAAGGTGCGGGACACCATCCTGCAGAACCTGCCCGGAGACGTCACGGGCGATGTCTCGGTCACGATCGGCGGCACATCCTTCCTGCAGCAGTACCTCGCGGGACGTTTCGACGACGTCACCCTGTCCTCGACGAACCTGTCGGTGGGCGGAGTGCCGGTGGCTGCGGCAACGGTCGAGGCGCACGGCGTGCCGACGGACCAGACCAAGCCGGTCTCCCGGGCATCCGCCAGCCTGACGCTGTCGCAGGATGCCGTGAACTCGTTCCTCACGGTGCCCGGGTCGGACCAGATCGTGCTGGGTGACGGCACGGTCGGCTACGCGGGTTCGTTCGAGGTGCTCGGACTGACCTTCGGCTACGACGCGACGGCGACGGCCGCTCCGAGCGGGCCGGATGTTCTGCTCACCCCGACCGGGGCGACCCTGTCTGCGGGGTCGGCGTCCATCGATGTCGGGGGTGCCCTCAAGTCGATCGTCTCGAAGCCCGTGCCGATCTGTGTGGCGAAGTACCTTCCCGAGCGGGTGCAGCTCACGTCGATCACCCCGGCGTCCGGCGCGGTGACGGTGACCGCCGAGGCAACCGGCCTGCTGCTCTCGGCCGACGCCCTGAGGACCACCGGCGCCTGCGCCTAGCTTGTGGGCGGGGCGGGGCGGGGCGAGCCGGGGCGGGCCGGGCCCGCGGGTCAGCCGGCCTTGGGGGCGTCGTCGATCTTGGTGTCGATGTGGAAGTCGGTGCCGTGCACGTCGCTGATGGTGGTCTGCGAGTCATAGATGGCGGAGGGGTCGTCTTCGGCGCTGAAATCGCAGTGCACGACCTTGCCCTCGACGACGTCGATGGGATCGTCGCCGCAGTCGACGATCGGGCGGGGCACCTTCAACTGCTCGACGACGGCGTCGCCCACCTGTTTCGCGAAGTCGTCGGCGCTGATCGTGGGCGTGGAGTTCACCGCGAAGGAACACCCGGTGAGCGTCGCGGGGACGACGAACGCCCCGATGACCAGGCCGAGCAGGAGGCGGGGGGCAGAGCGGGGTGCAGGACGTGATGCAGGGCGGGATGTTCGCAGGATCGACATATCCTCAGTATAGAGGAATGCTCGGTTCGAGGGAAGTGTCGCCCGAAGCCTGGGAGCCGACGTCGTCCCGCCGCGTCCGATAGAATTTCGGCTGACCCTCCGCCTGTCCCGAGCATCCAGCGACGACGTGCGCTGCCCGAATCGCTGAAAGTGCCCCGATGACTGCCAACCCGCTCGCGCCGTCGTGGCTGACGCAGCCGGAAGACGCCAACGATCTCCCCGCCTCGGTCTGGCCCGTGAACGCCGGCCGCGCCGAGGGTGGCGAACTGGTCCTGGGTGGAGTGCCGGCATCCACTCTCGTCGCTCGGTTCGGCACTCCTCTCTACGTGGTCGACGAGGCCGACGCCCGTGCCCGTGCCCGCGGCTTCCGGGAGGCGTTCGAACGCGAGTGCGCCCGGATCGGCACCGGCGTGACCGTCTACTACGCCGCCAAGGCGTTCCTCACGGCGACGGTGGCCGAATGGATGACCGGCGAGGGCCTGAGCGTCGATGTCTGCAGTGCGGGGGAGTTCGCCGTCGCGCGGGCCGCGGGTGTGCCCGCCGTCCGGATGGGCTTCCACGGCAACAACAAGTCCGTCGCCGAGATCGACACCGCTGTCGAGGCGGGCATCGGGGCGATCGTCGTCGATTCACCGATCGAGGTGGAGCGGATCGCCGCGGCCGCCCTCGGCCACGGCCGCGTGCAGGCGGTGCGGCTCCGCGTGAACAGTGGGGTGCACGCGCACACCCACGACTTTCTCGCCACCGCCCACGAAGACCAGAAGTTCGGCATCAGCCTGGCCGAGGCCCCGGGCGTGGTGGCGAGCATCCGGAGCCACCCGAGCCTGAAGTTCCTCGGGTTGCACTGCCACATCGGCTCGCAGATCTTCGGTGCCGATGGCTTCGAGCAGTCGGCAGCCCGGCTGCTGGCGCTCCACGCGGAGCTGCTCGCGGGGGGCGAGATCCCCGAACTGAACCTCGGCGGAGGCTTCGGCATCGCCTACACGAGCGCCGACGACCCCACGCCGGTCGACGTGCTCGCGCGGCAGATCGCCGACATCGTCGGAGCGGAGTGCCTCGGGCTCGGCATCGCGGTGCCGCATCTCGCCTTCGAGCCCGGCCGGGTCATCATCGGCCCGTCGACCGTGACGCTCTACACCGTCGGCACGGTCAAGCCGGTGACGGTGAGCGTGAACGCGGGGGAGCCCGCGACGCCGACGCACACGGACATGCCGACCCACACAGACATGCCGACCCACACCGACACCACGGGCATCCACACCCCCACGGCCGTCCGCACCTACGTCAGCGTCGACGGAGGCATGAGCGACAACGCCCGGCCCGCCCTCTACGGCGCCGACTACACCGTGCGCCTCGCGAACCGCGTCTCGAACGACGACCCGGCCCTCGTGCGCATCGCGGGCAAGCACTGCGAGAGCGGTGACATCGTGGTGTACGCCGACTATCTCCCGGGTGACGTGCGGCCCGGCGACACTCTCGCCGTCGCGGCGACTGGGGCATACTGCTGGTCGCTGTCGAGCAACTACAACTACTTGGGTCGTCCAGCCGTCGTCGCGGTGGAAGGCGGGATGTCGCGGCTCATCATGCGCGGAGAGACGATCGACGATCTGCTCGCCCGCGACCCGGCCATCGGAGCAGCAACCCGCAAGGCCACAACGGCAGAGGCCTCGCCAGCACCGGAACCGACAGCAGCAGAGGGCCCGACAGCCCAGGACCAGACATCACAGAGAGTCTCATGATCGAATACCGCAACCTCAAGATCGCCCTCCTCGGGGCGGGCAGCGTCGGCTCCCGGGTCGCCCAGCTGCTGCTCGAGCACGGCGACGAGCTCGCCTCGCGGGTCGGCGCGGGCCTTGAGCTGGTCGGCATCGCGGTGCGGGATGTGGATGCCGAGCGGGACGTCAGCCTGCCGAAGGAGCTGTTCACCACCGACGCCGAGTCGCTCATCCTCTCCGCCGACATCGTGATCGAGCTGATGGGCGGCATCGAGCCGGCGCGCAGCTACATCCTCGAGGCGCTGAACTCGGGTGCCGACGTCGTGACGGGCAACAAGGCCCTGCTCGCATTGCACGGCACCGAACTCTTCGAGGCGGCCGAGCAGGTCGGCGCACAGCTCTACTACGAGGCGGCCGCCGGGGGAGCGATCCCGATCATCCGCCCGCTCCGCGACAGCCTGGCCGGTGACCGGGTCAAGCGCATCCTCGGCATCGTGAACGGTACGACGAACTTCATTCTCGACCGGATGGATGTCGACGGCGACACCCTCGAACGGGCCCTCGCCACCGCGACCGCCCTGGGCTACGCCGAAGCCGACCCCACTGCGGACATCGAGGGCTTCGACGCGGCGCAGAAGGCGGCCATCCTCGCCCGCCTCGCCTTCCATTCCGCCGTGCCGGTCGAGGCCGTGCACCGCGAGGGCATCACCTCGGTGACCGCCGCCCAGGTCGAGCGCGCGCGCCGGGCCGGCTACGTCGTCAAGCTGCTCGCGATCTGCGAACGGGTGGTGGATCCGGTCACCGGCGAGGAGGGCATCTCGGCCCGGGTGCACCCGGCACTGGTCTCGAGGCTCCACCCGCTCGCGGCGGTGCACGGTGCCAAGAACGCCGTCTTCGTCGAGGCTGAGGCGGCCGGGGACCTGATGTTCTACGGTGCGGGGGCGGGTGGGCTCGAGACGGCATCCGCGGTTCTCGGCGACCTCGTGTCGGCAGCCCGGCGGCATGTCGCGGGCGGGCCGGGTGTGGGCGAGTCGTTCACCGCCTACCTGCCGGTCGTCGACATCGGCAAGGTGCAGACGCGATACCAGATCACCCTCGAGGTCATCGACCAGGCCGGTGTGCTCGCCACCATCGCCGGCATCTTCAGCGACCACGACGTCTCGGTCGAGACGCTCGAACAGTCGGCCGCACCGGTGCTTCCCGCGGCTGGCCCCGTCGCCTCGCCGACCAGCGATCCCCAGACCGCTACCCTAGTCATTGTCACGCACAGGGCGAGCGAGGAGGCCCTCGCGGCCACCGCCGCCTCCCTCGGCGGCAACACCGCCGTCGCGAGCGTCACGTCCGTCATGAGAGTTGAAGGAGCCTAGTGTCCCCGAACAGTCCCCGCATCCCGTCCCGGCAGTGGAGAGGCGTGCTGCACGAGTACGCCGACCGGCTGAACATCACCGAGGCGACGCCGATCATCACGCTCGGTGAGGGTGGCACTCCGCTCATCCCCGCTCCCGCGCTGTCTGCTCGCACGGGAGCCAAGGTCTGGGTCAAGTTCGAGGGCATGAACCCGACCGGTTCCTTCAAAGACCGAGGCATGACGATGGCGATCTCGAAGGCCGTCGAGCACGGCGCGAAGGCCGTCATCTGCGCGTCGACCGGCAACACCTCCGCTTCGGCGGCCGCATACGCGACGCACGCCGGCATCAAGGCGGCCGTGCTCGTCCCCGAGGGCAAGATCGCGATGGGCAAGCTCAGCCAGGCGATCGCGCACGACGCCGAGCTCCTGCAGGTGCAGGGCAACTTCGACGACTGCCTCGACATCGCCCGCGAGCTCGCCGCGAACTACCCGGTGCACCTCGTCAACTCGGTGAACCCCGATCGCATCGAGGGCCAGAAGACGGCCGCGTTCGAGGTCGTCGAGGTGCTGCAGGATGCGCCCGACATCCACATCGTGCCGGTCGGCAATGCGGGTAACTACACGGCCTACTTCCGCGGCTACAGCGAAGAGCTCGAGCGTGGTGCCACGACGAAGCTGCCGCGTATGTTCGGGTTCCAGGCCGCCGGCAGTGCGCCGATCGTGGTCGGCCACGTCGTGAAGAACCCCGAGACCATTGCCAGCGCCATCCGCATCGGCAACCCCGCCTCGTGGGCGTTCGCCATCGAGGCGCGGGAGAAGAGCGACGGCTACTTCGGAGCGATCAGCGACAAGCTGATCCTCGAAGCGCACCGCATCCTGTCGGCCGAGGTCGGCATCTTCGTCGAGCCTGCGTCGGCGATCAGCGTGGCCGGTCTCCTCGAGCGTGCCGACGCCGGGGCGATCCCGGCCGGTGCGACCGTTGTGCTCACCGTCACGGGCCACGGGCTCAAAGACCCCCAGTGGGCGCTCCGCACGGCCGACGGCAGCGACATCACGCCGACCGTCGTGCCGGTCGACGTTCCCGAGATCGCGGGAGTCCTCGGTCTCAGCAAGGCGACCGCATGAGCGAGCCGGGCGTGGTGCAGCCCGCGGGCAGCACCTCCGGTACGATCCCGACCGGCACCAGCGTGTCGGTGCGGGTCCCGGCGACCTCGGCGAACCTCGGCCCGGGCTTCGACACCCTCGGACTCTCCCTCTCGCTCTACGACGAGCTCACGGTCACCGTGCGAGACGAGCCCGGTGCGACGGTGGATGTCCGGGGTGTCGGTGCCGGCGAGGTACCGACCGACGCGTCCAACCTGGTGGTGCGCTCGATCGCGCACACCTTCGCCGCCTACGGCCAGCCCCTGCCGGGCCTCGACCTCATCGCGCGGAACTCCATCCCCCACGGGCGGGGGCTCGGATCATCCGGTGCCGCCATCGTGAGCGGCATCATGGCCGCGAAGGGGTTGCTCGCCGGCATCGTCGAGATCGACGCGCTCGGCCTCCTCGCCCGCGCGACCGAGCTGGAAGGGCATCCCGACAACGTCGCGCCCGCCCTGTTCGGCGGCCTGACCATCGCCTGGGTCACGCCGGAGGGCCCCCAGTTCAAGAAGCTGATCGTGCACCGCGGTGTGTCGCCCCTCGTGCTCGTGCCGCAGGCGACGATGTCGACCGCGCTCGCGCGGAGCCTCCAGCCGGCGACCGTGCCGCACGAAGACGCGATCTTCAACGTGTCGCGTTCGACGCTGCTGATCGCAGCCCTGATCCAGAGCCCCGAACTGCTGTTCGCAGCGACCGAGGACAAACTGCACCAGAGCTACCGTGCCGCCGCCATGCCCGAGACGGACCGGCTCATCCGGCTGCTCCGCGCCGAAGGGTTCCCGGCCGTCGTGTCGGGTGCCGGGCCCAGCATCCTCGTGCTCTGCAGCGACCCGGGCCAGCGCCTCGCGGCGGTCGACCTGGTGGCGAAAGCATCGACGACACCCTGGGATTCCCGGGTACTGGCCGTGGACTTCAAAGGTGCTACAGTGATAGCGCACCCGGTCGAAGCCGACTAGTTCTTCTTGCTCCGAGCCCCGGTCGCATCCTCCCCATTACCGCTGGCATTTGTAGAGCCGTCCGTTTTCACGGCATCCAAATGCTTTCAGCTCTTCTGCCACCGTTCTGAGTGGGCAGAGGAAGGAAATCACCTCAGTGACTGACACCAACCTCCAGGTTCCCAGCGTGGAAATCCCCGCAGACCTGGCCACCCTCCGCGTCGCAGACCTCCAGGCCCTCGCGGCCGGCCTCGGCATCCCCGGCGCATCGAAGCTCCGGAAGGGCGACCTCGTGGCCGCCATCGGTGCCGCCCAGGCCGGTGCTGCCCAGTCGGGTGCTGCCGAGTCCGGTGCCGCCGAGTCGGCCCCGAGCTTCGCCGACCAGATCGCCCCCGCTGCAGGCAACGCGGGCACCGGAGCCTCTGCTCCGGATGCGCACGTCACCGCGGCACCGGCCGTCTCCGAAGCGGCGCCCGCCGCCGAGGCTGCGCCGGTCGCTGAAACTCCGGTCGCTGACGGCCCGCAGACCAGCCCCCGCCGCCGTGCGTCGCGCCGCGTCACCTCGGCCGACCCGACCTCGGCTCCCGCCGAGCCGGTGGCCGCCGCTGCTGCGCCCCAGACCGCTGCCGCACCCCAGACCACATCAGGCCAGAACGCATCGGGCCAGGCCGCATCGGGTCGCCGCCCGGCGGTCGAGCACGTCAACGCCGGCGCCGAGGAGCACGCGCCCCTCGTTCCGCAGTCCGGAGCAGAAGACGCCACCGCAGACGACGCCAGCGCAGCGCAGGCTTCGGAGCCCCGCCGGGGCCGTGGCAGCCGCCGCAGTTCCAGCAGCCGCGCCGGTTCCGGAGGCGAGACCGTCGCTGCCGGGGCATCCGACCCCAGCACCGACACGAGCAGCACCGGCCCGAGCAGTACCGACTCGACCGGCACCGACACACGTGGTACCGACACGAGCGGCACCGCTGCCGATGTCCCCGCGACATCCACCGCCTTCGACCCCTCCTCGGTCATCGACTCGGCGATCGACAACTTCGTCGCCGAGAACGCGGCCCAGGGTGGCGGAGAGTCCTCCCGCTCCGAGCGCCAGGTTCGCACCCCGCGTCTGACCCGCGCCCAGCGTGCAGCCCAGGCCGCCCGCGACGCCGCGAACGGTGACGCTCCGGCGATCGACCGTTCACGCACCGACTCGATCCTGCCGAACCTGCCGATCGTGGGTGGCTCCGACGAGGACGACCGCGACTCCGACGAGGGCGACCGCGACCAGGGCGACCGCGACGGTGACCGCTCGCAGAACGAGCCCCGCCAGGGCCGTGGCCGCAACCGCCGCGACCGCAACCAGCAGGGCGGCCAGAACGGCGACGCCGGCAACCAGGGCGACCGTTCGCAGAACAGCCAGAACGCCCAGAGCGGCCAGAACGCCCAGGGCGGCCAGAACGCGCAGAACGGCGACCGCCAGAACGACCGCAGCAGTGCCGACCGCACCAACAGCGACCGCCTCAATAACAACCAGAGGAACGCCAACGGTTCCCAGCGGAGCCCGCGCAACGACCGGAGCGACCGGAACGACCAGGGCCGGAACGACCGCAACGACCAGGACACCTACGACGAGCAGCAGCTCGACGAGCTGAACGGCAACGTCGGCGGCGACCGCCAGAACCCGAACGACCGCAACGACCGGAGCGCGCGCAACCGCTACCGCGACCGCAAGCGTCGCGGCCAGAACGGCAGCGACGACCTCGAGCCCGAGATCAGCGAAGACGACGTGCTCATCCCGGTGGCGGGCATCCTCGACATCCTCGACAACTACGCCTTCGTGCGCACGAGCGGTTACCTGCCGGGCAACAGCGACGTGTACGTCTCGCTCGGCCAGGTCAAGAAGTACAACCTGCGGAAGGGTGACGCGGTCGTCGGTTCGATCCGCCAGCCGCGGGACGGCGACAACAACGGTCGCCAGAAGTACAACGCCATCGTCAAGGTCGAGTCGATCAACGGCCTGCCCGTCGACGAGGCCGCGAACCGCGTCGAGTTCTCGAAGCTCACCCCGCTCTACCCGCAGGAGCGCCTGCGCCTCGAGACCGAGCCCGGCAAGCTGACGCAGCGCATCATCGACCTCGTCGCCCCGATCGGCAAGGGCCAGCGGGGCCTGATCGTCGCCCCTCCGAAGGCCGGCAAGACCATCGTCATGCAGCAGATCGCCAATGCGATCTCGACCAACAACCCCGAGGTCCACCTCATGGTGGTGCTGGTCGACGAGCGTCCCGAAGAGGTCACCGACATGCAGCGCACGGTGAAGGGCGAGGTCATCGCTTCCACCTTCGACCGCCCGGCCGAAGACCACACCACGGTCGCTGAGCTCGCCATCGAGCGGGCCAAGCGCCTCGTGGAGCTCGGCCACGATGTCGTCGTGCTGCTCGACTCGATCACCCGCCTCGGCCGCGCCTACAACCTGGCCACGCCGCCCAGTGGGCGCATCCTCTCCGGCGGAGTGGATGCCGCGGCCCTGTACCCGCCGAAGAAGTTCTTCGGTGCGGCCCGCAACATCGAGAACGGTGGCTCGCTCACCATCATCGCTTCGGCGCTCGTCGAGACCGGCTCGAAGATGGACGAAGTGATCTTCGAGGAGTTCAAGGGCACCGGCAACATGGAGCTCCGCCTGTCGCGCCAGCTGGCCGACAAGCGCATCTTCCCCGCCGTCGACGTGAACGCCTCGGGCACCCGCCGCGAAGAACTGCTGATGGGCGTCGACGAGACGAAGATCACCTGGAAGCTGCGTCGAGCCCTCGCCGGTCTCGACCAGCAGCAGGCGCTCGAGATCGTGCTGGGCCGGCTGAAGGACACGACGTCGAACGTCGAGTTCCTCATGCAGGTGCAGAAGTCGATGCCGCAGACCACTCCGGCCGAGGGTCGCACCGGCAACGGGCACACCAACGGCCACACCAACGGCCACACCACCGGCCACAACGGCTCGCACGGAGAGTAGGCAGTTTTGTTCGAATCGGTAGAGACTCTGCTGATCGAGCACGACGAGCTGCAGGAACAGCTTGCCGATCCGGCGCTCCACTCGGATCCTGCTCGATCCAAGAAGGTCAACCGGCGCTACGCCGAGCTCAGCCGCATCATCGCGGCCTGGCGCGAGTGGCAGCAGTTGACCGATGATGTCGCCGCGGCGACCGAGATGGCTGCCGACGACGAATCTTTCGCCGCCGAGCTCCCCGGAATGACCGAGGAGCTCGAAGGCGCGACCGAGAAGCTCCGTCGTCTGTTGATCCCGCGGGACCCCAACGACGGCCGTGACGTCATCATGGAGATCAAGATGGGGGAGGGCGGCGCCGAGAGCGCGCTGTTCGCCGCCGACCTGCTCCGGATGTACCTGCACTATGCCGAGTCGAAGAAGTGGAAGACCGAGATCATCGAGCAGACCTCGAGCGACCTCGGCGGCATCAAGGATGTGCAGCTCGGTATCAAGGGCAAGTCGACCGACCCCGCTGAGGGCGTCTGGGCGCACCTGAAGTACGAGGGCGGAGTTCACCGCGTGCAGCGTGTCCCGGCCACCGAGTCGCAGGGGCGCATCCACACGTCCGCCGCGGGCGTGCTCGTCTACCCCGAGGTCGACGAGCCCGAAGAGGTCGAGATCAGCCCGAACGACCTCAAGATCGACGTCTACCGTTCGAGTGGCCCCGGTGGCCAGTCCGTCAACACGACCGACTCCGCCGTGCGGATCACGCACCTCCCGACCGGCATCGTCGTGGCGATGCAGAACGAGAAGAGCCAGCTGCAGAACCGTGAGGCCGGCATGCGCGTTCTGCGCGCCCGCGTTCTCGCGAAGCAGCAGGAGGAGATCGACGAGGCGGCGAGTGCTGTGCGCAAGAGCCAGATCCGCACGATGGACCGCTCCGAGCGCATCAGGACCTACAACTTCCCCGAGAACCGCATCGCCGATCACCGCACGGGCTATAAGGCCTACAACCTCGACGCCGTCATGAACGGCGCGCTCGAACCCGTCGTCGAGTCGTGCATCACGGCTGACGAAGAGGCCCGCCTCGCGGAGCTGGGGGCCACGGCCGAGTGATCGGTCGACCCATGAGCGTCATTCAGATCGACAGGCCCATCACGGTGCGCGTGCTGTTCGAGCACGCCGTCGAGGTACTGACCCGCGCCGGTGTTCCCGACCCCGAGGTGGATGCCCAACTGCTGCTCGGGCACGTTCTCGGCGCCACGCGTGGCCAGGTGCAGGCCCTCACCTACACCGACTCGCCGGTCGCCGTCGACGACGCCGTGGCCATCTCGGAGACCGTCGAACGCCGCGCCACACGCGAACCCCTCCAGCACATCACCGGCACGGCCGGCTTCCGGCTGCTCGAGCTCGCCGTCGGGCCCGGGGTCTTCGTGCCCCGTCCCGAAACCGAGTTCGTGGCGGGCCTCGCCATCGACAGCCTGCGCGTCGTCGCGGACGAGTCGCCGATCGCGGTCGACCTCGGTACGGGCAGCGGCGCGATCGCGCTGTCGCTCGCGACCGAGGTGCCGCACAGCAGGGTCTGGGCGGTCGAGAACTCCACGGCAGCCTTCGTCTGGGCGCGCCAGAACTTCCGTTCTGTGGATGCCCGGAACGCCACGCTCGTCTTCATCGACCTGGCCGATGCCCTCTCCGAACTCGACGGCCAGGTCTCTGTGGTCGTGTCGAACCCGCCCTACATTCCCGAGGGCGCCATCCCGCGCGACCCCGAGGTGCGGCTGTTCGATCCCGAGCACGCGCTCTACGGGGGAGTGGACGGCCTCGACGTGGTGCGGAGCGTCTCGCAGAGAGCACTTCGGCTCCTGCGACCGGGCGGCACGCTCGTACTCGAACACGGCGAGCTGCAGGGGGCGGACATCCGGAGCCTGCTGCAGGCCGACGGCTGGTCAGCGACGGCCACCCACCGCGACCTGACCGGCCGGGACCGCGCCACCACGGCGCTCCGCGCGTAGCACGGGCTACCGGTTCGCGAAGGCGTCGATCGCCTCGCGCATCGCCACGCCATCGGGCACGTGGTCGACAGAGGGCACCCGGAACGCGCTGATCCCGGAGGCGCGCGCCGCCTCGACGTTCCGGGCGTTGTCGTCGAGGAACAGCGTGTCCGACGCCCGGGCGCCGTACCGTGATAGCGCCCGCTCGAAGATCTGCGGATGGGGCTTCATCACCCCGAGCTCGCCGGAGACGAGGAGCCTGTCGTCACCGAGCACCTCGACCACGTCGGGTGCCAGCACGGGCAACGACCTGCGGAAGAGGATGTTGTTGTTCGACAGCAGCGAGGTGTCCCCGATCCGGGCGGCGTGCCGGAGCGCATCCACCGCCGTGACGCTCCGCGTCAACGCCGCCGCCCGCGACACCTGGTACTGCTCGAGTGTCAGGTCGACGCCGACCACCTCCCGCCACGCCGAGAGGTAGCTCTCGACCGTGTCGTAGCCGCCGCCGTCCGCCTTCGCTTCATGGCCGCCCGCCCACCAGGTCTTCGCGATGCGGTACTGCGTCGAGCCGGTGAGCCGGGCGAGGGCGGGGAGCCTCTTCGAGAAGTCGTAACCGTAGAGGGTCTGGTCGAAGTCGAAGAGGTAGAGATCCACACCCCAGTATCGCAGCGCGCGGGTGCGCCGCCCCGCGTGCGCCGACCCGGGTGCCGACCCGGGTGCGCCGCCCCGGCCACGCCGACCGGCCGGTCAGGGTCGGCCCGGTAACATGGTTGGCGTTATGGCTGCCATCTACGACTGCACGGTTCCGAGTGAACTCCTCGCGGGAATGCGTCTCGCCCGCGCCGCGATCTCGCGCGGAGAACTCGTGGTGATCCCCACCGACACCGTCTACGGGCTCGCGGCTGACGCCTTCGACCCGAAGGCGGTGCAGCGACTGCTCGACGCGAAGGGCCGCACCCGCCAGTCGCCCCCGCCGGTGCTGATCGCCGATGTCCGCACCCTCGAAGCCCTGGCCGAGAACCTGAGCCAGGCCGCCCGGGACCTCACCGAGGCGTTCTGGCCGGGCGGGCTCACCATCGTCGTGCAGGCCCGCGCCTCGCTGATGTGGGACCTCGGTGAGACCCACGGAACGGTCGCCCTCCGGCAGCCGGACGATCCCCTGGCCCTCGAACTGCTCGCCGAGACCGGCCCGCTCGCGGTGTCGAGCGCGAACCTGACCGGGCAACCGGCCGCCGCCAGCGCCCGCGAGGCATTCGAGATGCTCGGGGAGAGCGTCTCCGTGTACCTCGACTCCGGGCATCCTGAGACCGAGGCGCTGGCCGCGGCACCGGCCCTGCCGTCCACCATCGTCGATGCGACGCATCCCGACCAGGTGCAAATCATCCGTGAGGGGGCCATTCGGGTCTCCGAGATCCGGCGCGTCGTCGGTTCGGCTCTGCTCGAGCCGGCTGGCTGATCCCGTGCGTTTCTATCTCCTCATCGGCGCCGTCTCCGCAGTCGTCACCTTCGGGTTGGCGATCCTGGTCTACCGGCTGAGCACCAAGTACCGGCTCTACCCGAAGATCCGCGAACGTGACGTGCACACGCGGCCGACGCCCCGCCTCGGTGGGGTCGCGATGTTCGCCGGTGTGGTCATCGCGGTCGGCATCGCCTCGCAGATCAGCTGGTTCCACCTCGTCTTCATGAACCCGGGGCCGATCCTGGCCATCCTGGGGGCCGCCCTCATCGTGGTGCTGATCGGCGTCGCCGACGACATCTGGGATCTCGACTGGGTCGTCAAACTGGCCGGCCAGATCATCGCGGCGCTCCTGCTGGCCTGGCAGGGGGTGCAGATCGTGTCGCTGCCGATCGGTGGCCTGACGATCGGCTCCAGCGGCGCGTCGCTCTTCATCACCGTGCTCGCCATCGTGCTCGTGATGAACGCGATCAACTTCATCGACGGGCTCGACGGGCTCGTCGCCGGGGTCGCGATCATCGCGAACGGCACCTTCTTCCTCTACAGCTACCTCCTCACGAAGTTCACCTCACCGACCGACTACTTCAACATGGCGTCGCTCATCACGGCGGTGCTGATCGGGGCCTGCATCGGGTTCCTGCCACTCAACTGGCACCCCGCCCGGCTCTTCATGGGCGATGCCGGGTCGATGCTGGTGGGGCTCCTGATGGCAACCAGCGCGATCGCCGTCACCGGCCAGATCGACCCCGGCACCCTCGGCCGGTCGCAGCTGCTCCCGGCGTTCATGCCGATCCTGCTGCCGTTCGCGATCCTCATCCTGCCGTTGCTCGACTTCGGGCTGGCGATCATCCGGCGGTTGCGGGCAGGCAAGAGTCCCTTCAGTGCAGACCGCAAGCATCTCCACCACCGGCTGCTCGACATGGGGCACTCCCAATTGCATGCGGTCTTCATCTTCTACGGCTGGACGGCTGTGGCCAGCGTCGGCTGCCTGCTGTTCTTCGTGCTGCAGCCGTACTGGCTCGCCTTCGTCTTCCTGGGGGTCGGGATGCTCGTCTGCACCGTTCTCACCCTTGCCCCGCTGACGCGCCGCAAGGCCGTCGAGGCGACCGTGCAGCTCGCGCCGGCAGCCAGCCTCATCTCCACAGAAGGAGCCGTGCTCGATCCTCTGGATCAGGCCGGCGACCAACAGAAAGTCTGACACCGTGACCGTCTCCACGCCGACCCTCAGTTCGACGCCGATCCTCCGCCGCGCTCTCCGCGTCGGTGCCGTGTTCACGGTGGCCCTCATCGTGATCGGGGGAGTGGCCGGCTACTTCGTCGACTCGTGGACGGGGGTGACGAGCGCGGTGATCGGTGCCGCCATGGCGTTCGTGTTCCTCGCGATCACGGCCGCGAGCATCCTGATCGCCAACCGCTACTACGCATCCCCGTTGTTCACGGCACTGTTCTTCGCCATCGTGCTCGGAGCGTGGCTGCTGAAGTTCGTCATCTTCCTCGTGGTGGCGCTTCTGCTCCGCGGGCAGCCCTGGGTGAACCCCGCAGTGCTCTTCCTCTGCCTGATCGTCGGGATCATCGTCACTCTCGTTGTCGACATGGTGGTGGTCGTGCGGAGCCGCCTCCCGTACGCCAGCGACGTCGCACTGCCGGGTCCGGCGCGAGTTCTACCGAATGTCGAAAAAGAGGGCTCAAACGGCCACATTGGCGCAGAATCAGGCGCTGAGGATTCGTCCCCCAGCCCCAAAGCTTGATAGAGTGGGCTCTGTTCGTTCCGCTACCGGGCGCTGATCTTCAAAGGCCCCATCCGTAGCAATCCCCCCATTCGTCGACGCGAGAGCCGAGCTCCACGCCCCGATTCAGGAGAAAGCGCTGCTATCTAACGCTGTAAACCTGCTAGTCCCGACAGCAACCGATGAAGGTGGCTTTACGGGTCCCTCCATCAATGAATTTTTCCCTGATGTCCTCTTCTTCGCGAACACGCCGTTCGAGATCAACCGGATCATGCTCATCAGGTTCATTGCGGTACTGGCCATTGTCCTGATCTTCTGGATCGGCACCCGGAAGATGAAGATCGTCCCGGGCCGATTCCAGTCCCTCGTTGAGATGGGCCTCGACCTCGTTCGAGTCTCCATCGCTGAAGACCTGCTCGGCAAGAAAGACGGTCGGCGCTTCCTGCCGATCCTGACCACCATGTTCTTCATGGTGCTGTTCATGAACCTCACGGGTATCATCCCGTTCCTGAACATCGCCGGCACCTCGGTCATCGGTGTGCCGCTCGTGCTGGCTGTGGTGTCGTATGTGATGTTCATCTACGCCGGTGTACGGAAGCACCCGGGGGCCTTCTTCAAGAACGCGCTGTTCCCGCCAGGGGTGCCGAAGGTGCTCTACATCATCGTGGCCCCGATCGAGCTCGTGTCGACGTTCATCCTCCGTCCCATCACGCTGACACTCCGACTGCTGATGAACATGATCGTCGGGCATCTCCTGCTCGTGCTGTTCTTCACGGCCACCTCGTTCTTCCTCCTGATCGGCAACGGTTTCGCGCTGTTCAGCATCGGAACACTGGCGTTCGGTTTCGCCTTCACCCTTTTCGAAATCCTGGTCGCAGTGCTGCAGGCATACGTCTTCACTCTGCTCACGACCGTCTACATCCAGCTCGCACTTGCAGACGAGCACTAGCACCCGCTGGTGACCGGCCCCCGAACCCGTTCGGGGCTGCAGGCTGAACTACCGGAACCGGCAACCGCCGGAACCACCACTACGGAAGGAAATCAACGTGGCAGACATCTCAGTACTCGCTGAGCTTCACGGCAACATCGCGACGGTCGGTTACGGCCTCGCGGCCATCGGCCCGGCCATCGGCGTGGGTATCGTCGTTGGAAAGACCATCGAGGGTGTGGCTCGCCAGCCCGAACTCGCCGGTCGTCTCCAGGTGCTCATGTACATCGGTATCGCCTTCACCGAGGCCCTCGCGTTCATCGGTATCGCAACGTACTTCATCTTCACCTCCACCACCTAAGCCGTCTTTCTCGTTCTACATCTAGAAAGGAGAGAGCATGTCTTTTTCACTTGCAGCTTCAGCTGTCAGCGCCGTCGTGCGTGCAGCTGAAGAAGGTGGCGAGGCCCACAACCCGGTACTGCCCGAAACCCCTGACCTGATCTGGGGCGCGGTCTGTTTCGTCGTTCTTCTCGTGTTCTTCTGGCGTGGGGTCCTTCCCCGTGTGAAGAAGCTGCTCGACGAGCGCGGCGAGGCCATCGAGGGCAACATCGAGAAGGCCGACGTCGCCCAGCGCGAAGCAGAAGCGGTTCTCGAGCAGTACACCGCCCAGCTCGCTGACGCGCGGGTCGAGGCGGGTACCATCCGTGAGCAGGCCCGTGTCGACGGCCAGCGCATCCTCGCCGAGCTCAAGGAGCAGGCGAACGCCGAGGCCGCGCGCATCGCCGCCAACGCCCAGTCGCAGATCGAAGCGGAGCGCCAGGCAGCTGTCGTCTCGCTCCGTTCTGAGGTGGGCACGCTCGCCATCGACCTCGCCTCCGGCGTGATCGGTGAGAGCCTCACCGACGACGCGCGCTCTGCGGCAATCGTCGACCGGTTCCTTGCGGACCTCGAGGCGAGCGAGAACAGCTCGAGTGGCAGCACCTCCGGGGCGGTGTCGTCCTAAGCATGGGAAGTGCAACCAGAGAAGCCCTGGCTTCGTCGAAGAAGGCACTCGCCGCACTCCCTACGGGTGCGCTGACTCTGTCCACCGGTGAAGACCTGTTCGCCGCCGGCCGCATCATCGGGGAGTCTGCGCAGTTCCGCTCGCTCCTAGGTGACCCGTCGACCGAGCCGGCAGCGAAGAAGGCGCTGATCAACGCTGTCTTCTCCGCAGGGCTGGGTGCAGACGCACTGTCACTGCTGACGGCGATCACCACCGCGCACTGGTCGACTCCGGATGAACTGCTCGCCGGCATCGAGGAGATCGCGCTTCGCGTGGTCGCCGCCACGGTGCCTGCCGGTACGTCCATCGAGAGTGAGCTCTTCGCGTTCGGCGAGGCCGTGGCAAGCGATGCGGGCCTCGAGCTCGCCATCGGTTCCACCCTCGGGTCGCCGGCAGCGAAAGTGTCCCTCATCGATGCCCTCCTGGAGGGCAAGGCGAGCGAACAGACCGTGGTCATCGTGCGTCACCTGGTGCAGCAGCCGCGAGGCCGCCGTATCGCCGAACTGCTGGGCCGTGCTGCCGACATCGTCGCCGACGCCGCCAACCAGTCCATCGCGACGGTGACCAGCGCGACCCCGATCGCGCCGGAACAGCTCGCTCGTCTGACCACGGCCCTCGGCCGTTCCTACGGTCGCGAGCTGAAGATCAACCAGATCGTCGACCCCACGATCCTCGGGGGTCTCCGGGTGGAGATCGCCGGCGACGTGATCGACGGCAGTATCGAGGCCCGGCTGAACGACCTGCGACTCCGACTCGCGGGCTGACGACTTTTCCCGGGGCGCCGGTGTCCACCCACTCGAAGTTCGGCTTCGGGAAAGGGCGGGCATCCACAGCCCCGAGTATTACGCTTCACCTAAACAATAAGGATTGGCAATGGCAGAACTAACGATCAGCCCGGACGAGATCCGTAACGCTCTTCAGAATTTCGTCAAGTCTTACGAACCGACTGCAGCGAGTGCTGTCGAGGTCGGTTACGTCATCGACGCTGCCGACGGCATCGCCCACGTGCAGGGTCTGCCCGGCGTGATGGCGAACGAGCTCATCCGCTTCGCCGACGGCACCCTGGGCCTCGCCCAGAACCTCGAGCAGGACGAGATCGGCGTGATCGTTCTCGGTGAGTTCAGCGGCATCGTCGAGGGCATGCAGGTCGAGCGCACGGGTGAGGTTCTCTCCGTGCCCGTCGGCGACGGCTACCTCGGCCGCGTCGTCGACCCGCTCGGCAACCCGATCGACGGTCTCGGCGAGATCGCGACCACCGGCCGCCGCGCCCTCGAACTCCAGGCCCCCGGAGTGATGAGCCGCAAGAGCGTGCACGAGCCGATGCAGACCGGCATCAAGGCGATCGACGCCATGATCCCGATCGGCCGTGGCCAGCGCCAGCTGATCATCGGTGACCGCCAGACCGGCAAGACGGCCATTGCGATCGACACGATCATCAACCAGAAGGCCAACTGGGAGTCCGGCGACACGAACAAGCAGGTGCGCTGCATCTACGTCGCCATCGGCCAGAAGGGCTCCACCATCGCCTCGGTGAAGGGTGCCCTCGAAGACGCCGGAGCGATGGAGTACACCACCATCGTCGCGTCCCCCGCGTCCGACCCCGCCGGCTTCAAGTACCTTGCTCCCTACACCGGCTCGGCCATCGGCCAGCACTGGATGTACGACAGCAAGCACGTCCTCATCATCTTCGACGACCTGTCCAAGCAGGCCGAGGCCTACCGCGCCGTGTCGCTGCTGCTGCGTCGTCCGCCGGGACGTGAGGCGTACCCCGGTGACGTGTTCTACCTGCACTCCCGCCTGCTGGAGCGTTGTGCCAAGCTCTCCGACGAGCTCGGTGCCGGCTCGATGACCGGCCTGCCGATCATCGAGACCAAGGCGAACGACGTGTCGGCCTACATCCCGACCAACGTGATCTCGATCACCGACGGCCAGATCTTCCTGCAGTCCGACCTGTTCAACGCCAACCAGCGTCCCGCTGTCGACGTCGGCATCTCGGTCTCGCGCGTCGGTGGTGACGCCCAGGTCAAGAGCATCAAGAAGGTCTCCGGAACGCTGAAGCTCGAGCTGGCCCAGTACCGCTCGCTCGAGGCGTTCGCGATGTTCGCCTCCGACCTCGACGCGGCCTCCCGTCGCCAGCTCGCCCGTGGTGCCCGCCTCACCGAGCTGCTCAAGCAGCCGCAGTACTCGCCGTACCCCGTCGAGGAGCAGGTCGTCTCGATCTGGGCCGGAACGAACGGCAAGCTCGATGAGGTGCCGGTCGAAGACATCCTCCGCTTCGAGCGGGAGCTGCTCGACTACTTCGGTCGCAACACCGAGGTGCTGTCGAAGCTCCGCGACACCAACGTGCTCTCCGACGACATCGTCACGGCTCTCGAATCGGGTGTGGACTCCTTCAAGAAGGAGTTCCAGACCGGTGAGGGCAAGCCGCTCGCCTCCGTCGGTTCCGAGAAGTTCGAGGCTTCCGACAAGGAAGACGTCAACCAGGCGCAGATCGTGAAAGGCCGCCGCTAGATGGCAGCCCAGCTCCGGGTCTACCGGCAGAAGATCAAGTCTGCCCAGACGACCAAGAAGATCACTCGGGCGATGGAACTCATCTCCGCGTCACGGATCCAGAAGGCCCAGGCCCGGGTGGCAGCATCCGGTCCCTACGCCCGCGCGGTCACGAACGCGGTCTCGGCCGTGGCGACGTACTCCAACGTCGACCACATCCTGACCACCGAGCCCGAGAAGGTCGAACGTGCCCTTGTCGTGGTCTTCACCTCCGACAGGGGGCTCGCGGGAGCATTCTCGTCGAACGTCCTGAAGGAGTCGGAGCAGCTTGCGACGCTCCTCAGGAGCGAGGGCAAGGAGGTCGCCTACTTCGTGGTCGGCCGAAAGGCTGCGGCGTACTTCTCCTTCCGGAAGCGTGTTGCCGAGAAGACCTGGACCGGCGGTACCGACCAGCCCACGTTCGAGGTGGCGAAGGAGATCGGCGACGCGCTCGTCGAAATCTTCGTCAAAGATGCCTCCGAGGGCGGCGTCGACGAGATCCACGTCGTCTACAACCGTTTTGTCAGCATGGTGTCCCAGGTTCCCGAGATCGTGCGGCTGCTTCCCCTCGAAGTCGTCGAGGGTGACGAGGCGCCGGCTGACACCGACGTTCTGCCGCTCTACGAGTTCGAGCCCGAGGTGGGCGATGTTCTTGATGCCCTGCTCCCGGTCTACATCGAGAGCCGGATCTTCAATGCGATGCTGCAGAGTGCGGCATCCGAGCACGCGGCACGCCAGCGGGCGATGAAGTCTGCCAGTGACAACGCCGACAAGCTCATCCGTGACTACACCCGACTGGCGAACAATGCCCGCCAGTCGGAGATCACCCAGCAGATCTCCGAGATCGTGGGCGGCGCTGACGCGCTGACCCCCGCTCGCTGATCAGCCGTTTTTTCGAAGAGCCCAGAAGAGAGAGAAGCAATGACACCGACAGCAACAGCCACTGAGCCAGCTGCCGCCGAGGCGAAGGCAGCCGGCATCGGCCGCATCGCCCGGGTCACCGGCCCCGTCGTTGACATCGAGTTTCCGCATGACGCGATTCCCGGTATCTACAACGCCCTGAAGTCGACCGTCACCATCGAAGGCGTGGAGACCCCGATCACGTTCGAGGTCGCCCAGCACCTCGGTGACGACCTCGTCCGCGCCATCGCCCTGAACCCGACCGACGGCCTGGTCCGCGGCCAGGAGGTCACCGACACGGGCGCGCCCATCTCGGTGCCCGTCGGCGACGTCACCAAGGGCAAGGTCTTCAACGTCATCGGAGAGGTCCTGAACGCTGACGCCGACGGAACCATCAACGGCGAGAAGATCGAGATCACCGAGCGCTGGCCCATCCACCGGAAGCCTCCGGCGTTCGACCAGCTCGAGTCGAAGACGACTCTGTTCGAGACCGGCATCAAGGTCATCGACCTTCTGACGCCGTACGTCCAGGGTGGAAAGATCGGCCTCTTCGGTGGTGCCGGTGTCGGCAAGACCGTGCTCATCCAGGAGATGATCCAGCGTGTTGCGCAGGATCACGGTGGTGTGTCGGTGTTCGCCGGTGTCGGTGAGCGCACCCGTGAGGGCAACGACCTCATCATGGAGATGGAGGAGGCGGGCGTCTTCGACAAGACCGCCCTTGTCTTCGGCCAGATGGACGAGCCGCCGGGAACGCGTCTTCGCGTCGCCCTGTCGGCCCTGACGATGGCGGAGTACTTCCGCGACGTGCAGAAGCAGGACGTCCTGCTCTTCATCGACAACATCTTCCGCTTCACGCAGGCCGGTTCCGAAGTGTCGACCCTGCTGGGCCGTATGCCTTCCGCCGTGGGTTACCAGCCGAACCTCGCCGACGAGATGGGTGTGCTCCAGGAGCGCATCACCTCGACCCGTGGCCACTCGATCACGTCGCTGCAGGCCATCTACGTGCCCGCTGACGACTACACCGACCCGGCTCCGGCGACGACCTTCGCCCACCTCGACGCCACGACCGAGCTCTCCCGCGAGATCGCTTCGCGCGGGCTCTACCCGGCCGTCGACCCGCTGACCTCGACCAGCCGCATCCTCGACCCCCGCTACCTGGGCGAGGATCACTACAACACGGCTGTTCGCGTCAAGGCGATCCTGCAGAAGAACAAGGAACTCCAGGAGATCATCGCGATCCTCGGTGTTGACGAGCTCTCCGAGGAAGACAAGATCACCGTGTCGCGCGCGCGCCGCATCCAGCAGTTCCTGTCGCAGAACACCTACATGGCGAAGAAGTTCACCGGTGTCGAGGGTTCGACAGTTCCGCTGAAGGACACGATCGAGTCGTTCACGGCTATCGCGAACGGTGAGTTCGACCACGTGGCCGAGCAGGCCTTCTTCAACGTCGGCAGCATCAACGACGTCGAAGAGAAGTGGGCGCAGATCCAGAAGGAAGACGGCTAAGCATGGCGGACGTCTCCGGCGCCTCCGCGCCGCTGCAGGTCAGCGTGGTGTCGGCCAACCACGAGGTGTGGTCGGGTGACGCGACGCAGGTCATCGCGAAGACCACCGAGGGTGAGATCGGTATCCTGCGCGGGCACGAGCCCCTGCTGGCGATCCTCTCCGAAGGTGAAGTCCGGGTGACGCTGGCCGATGGCAAGCGCATCATCGCTCGTGCCGACCAGGGTTTCCTGTCGGTCGAGAACGATCGGGTCACCATTGTGGCCCGCGCGGCAGAGCTGGTCTCCTGACCCTTGGCGGTACTGCACAGTTGTTGATATTGCTTCCTCCCTCCGAAACGAAGAGGGACGGCGGCACGGATGATCGGCTCGACCTGTCTTCGCTCAGCTTTCCGAAGCTGAAGACGCGTCGGGCCGATCTCGTTCGTGCGGTGCGTTCACTGGCTCGTGATGCGGACGCATCGGCCTCTGCGCTTCGACTCTCGCCGTCGCTCGCTGCGGTGGAGGTGGCGCGCAACCGCCGCCTGACGCTGTCGCCGACGATGCCCGTGCTCGACCGGTACACCGGCGTGGTCTTCGACGGACTCGATGCACCGTCGCTGCCGCCCGCAGCGCGCTCGTTCGCCTACGAGCATGTCGGCGTTCACTCAGCGCTGTTCGGGCCGGTGTTGGCAGGCGACCGGATCCCGGCGTACCGTCTGTCGCACGACTCACGGGTGCCGTCACTGGCTGTGCCCGGCGCTGTACTGTCGCTGAAGAAGCAGTGGGGAACCGCGGTCTCGGCGTCGCTTGCTGCGCACCCCGGCCTGCTGCTCGACTTCCGGTCGGAGGGGTATGTCGCGCTCGGGCCGGTGGATGCCCGCCCGAACTCGTACTTCTTGAGGGTGTTCACGGTGGGGCCCGACGGCTCGCGTCGCGCCCTGAACCATTTCAACAAGAAGGCGAAGGGTGAGCTGACCCGCGCCCTCGTGCTCGCGGGCATCTCCTTCGACTCGGTGGACGACCTCCTCGCCTGGGCGGGCCCAGCGGGCTTCGACCTCCGCCTCTCGGGCCCCGCAGAGCTTGCGCTCACGGTCTGACCTCCTCCGATCGAGTGGGCAGTTTGGGCCCCAAAGTGGCGTGTTTTAGGGCCGGAACTACCCACTCGATTTATGGAGCGGCCCGGAAGCAGCCCTCGACGTGGTCGTCGACGACACCGGCGGACTGCATGAGGGCGTACATCGTGGTCGGTCCGACGAAGCGGAAGCCGCGGGCGCGGAGCGCTGTGCTGAGGGCGGTGGACTCCGGCGTTGTCGCGATGAAGTCGGCGACGCTGCGGGGCCGGGGCGGTCGGATGGCCGGCGCGAAGCTCCAGAGCAACGTGTCGAGCGCGCCGTCGCCGCTTTCGGCGATCAGCGCCTGGGTGACACGGGCGTTGTTGATCACGGCGGTGATCTTTCCGCGGTGGCGGATGATCGTGGCGTCGGTGACGAGGCGTTCGACGTCGGCGTCGTCGAATGCTGCAACTGTGTCGATGTCGAAGTCGTGGAATGCGGCTCGGAAGGCGGGGCGTCGCCGGAGGATGGTGATCCAGGAGAGACCGGCTTGGAACCCTTCGAGGCTGATCTTCTCGAACACTTTACGGTCGGTGTGCAGGGGAGTGCCCCACTCCTCATCGTGGTAGCGGAGGTACTCCGGATCGGAGCCGGCCCAGGCGCACCGCGGCACCCCGTCGGAGCCCACGGTGAGCGCCGGGCGTCCGGCCGATGTCGCCGGCGAGGCGGTTGTGACGGTTGCGGCCGCAGGCGCCTCGCCACCTGTGGCCGCAAGTGTCGACGGTGAGGCCTGGTCGCTCACGCGTGGTGCTCGATGCGCTCGTGGTCGAGCAGCCAGATCTTCGTGGGCAGGCCGTTCCCGGCGCTGTACCCGGTGAGGCGACGGTTCGACGCGAGGACGCGGTGGCAGCCGACGAGGATGGGCACCGGGTTGGCCCCTACGGCTCCTCCCACCGCCCGACCCGATCCGGGTCGCCCTGCGGCCAGCCCGAGCTCACCGTAGGAGAGAGCCTCGCCCCAGCCGAGCAGCGACAGTTGGTGCCAGATGTCGCGCTGGAAGGGCGTGCCGCTCACGTCGAGGGGCACGGTGAACTCGGTGCGGTCGCCGGCGAAGTACTCGGCGAGTTGCTGAACGGCGTCGTCGAGCAGGCGATTGCGGTGTTCGGCGAGGTCGTCGTGGGGGAGCATCCCGGCCCGCTCGATCGAGAGCGACGCGACGCCGCGATCGGTGGCGGTCAACTCGAGCCTGCCGATGGGGCTGTCGGTGCGGGCGATGAACTGCGGGGTGAAGAGCAGGGCAGCGGGTGGTGTTCCACGGGGTGGCGTTGCCGCGGTGAGGGGCGGCTCGGTGGGTGGTGTTGCGGTCATGGCTCGACTGTAGCGCCGGGCAGCGTCGCCGGCGCGGCGCGCACCACAAACGGTGGACAACTCGGACGAGGAAGCCGCTGTGGACGACAGGATGCCCGAGGTACCGTTGGACTCACCATGGATTCCCTCGCAGAACACCACGACTACGGCGACCTCCCGCTCGACGAACGCGGGCTCGACGCCGATCCGATCGCGCAGTTCAGGACCTGGCTCGCCGAGGCGGAAACAGCGGGAGTCGAAGAGGCGAATGCCATGGTTCTCGGCACCGTCGACGCCGACGGGGCGCCCGGCAGCAGAACCGTGCTTCTCAGAGGTGTGGATGCCCGGGGTTTTGCCTTCTATTCGAACTACGAGTCGCAGAAGGGCCGGGCGCTTGCCTCCACATCTGCAGCGTCACTGCTGTTCCCGTGGTACCTGCTGCACCGGCAGGTGATCGTGCAGGGCGAGGTCGAGCGGCTCAGCGCCGCTGAGAGTGATGCCTACTTCGCGAGTCGTCCGCGCGGGTCGCAGCTCGCGGCGGCAGCGAGTCACCAGTCGCAGCCGATCGGTTCGCGCGCCGAGCTCGAACAGCGCGTCGCCGACGTGTCGGCGCGCTTCACGGGACCCGCCGGCGAGGAACTTCCGGTCGAGCGGCCGGCGACCTGGGGCGGGTACGTGTTGGCCCCCCGACGCATCGAGTTCTGGAAGGGCCGCACCTCGCGCCTGCACGACCGGCTGGTCTACGACCGCAGCGCTGGCTCGCCGTCGGGGTGGACGGTCACCCGACTGCAGCCCTGACCGCATGGCAGGGGACCCGAGCCCGCTCAGTGGCCGGTGAGCGGGCCGAGCAGGCGCGCCACGCGGGACGGGCGGCCGGTCATCCGCTCCTCCCGGTCGGCGAGGTCGGCCGACGCGAGGCCCAGGTTGGAGCCGGCGAAGCGCAGCGGCTCCGGCTCCCAGCGCGGCGAGAGGTGGTTCACCCACGGCAGGGTGCGGAGATCGGCGCCGGGCGGCACGACGCTCGGGTCGTGACCGGTCATCAGCGCGCTGAGCGTGCGCCCCGCGAGGTTCGTCGTGCTGAGGCCGTCGCCGACGTAGCCGCCGGCGTAGGCGATCCCGGTGCGGGGGTTGAACGACGCCGAGGCGTGCCAGTCCCGAGGTACGCCGATCGGCCCGCCCCAGCGGTGGGTGATCTCCGCGTCGAAAGCGCCGGGGAAGAGATCGACGAGCGTGTCGCGGAGGTGGTCGAACACCCGGTCGACGCTGTCGAAGGCGGGCCGGATGCTCGAACCCCAGTGGTAGCGCGCGCCGCGGCCGCCGAACGCGAACCGGTTGTCGGCGGTGCGCTGACCGTAGATGAGGAGGTGGCGGTAGTCGCTGAAGGTGTTTCCGTGGGCGATTCCGGCGGTCTGCCAGAACTCGTCGGGGAGCGGCCGGGTGGCGATCATCAGCGAGTAGAGGGGCAGGATGCGCCGGCCGACGCCGGGCAGTTGCGCGCCGTAGGCCTCGGTGGCGATGACGATGCGGTCGGCGGCGACAGTGCTGGTGCCCGTGCTGGTTCCGGATGTCGCGGCAGCTGCAGCCCGGAAGGTGACGCGGCCCGGTGCCCACGAGACGACCTCGGTGTGTTCGTGGATGTGCACGCCCAGCCGTTCGACGACCGCCGCCAGCCCGTGCACGAGTTTTCCGGGATGGAGTCGGGCGCAGGCCGGGTCGTGGGTGGCGCCGAGGGCGCCCGCCGGGTGGCCGGTGGTGACGGGGTAGGGACCGCGCGCGAAAGCTGTATAGGTCAGCCGGTCGACCCCGAACCGCTCCGCCTCCTCCACCTCGGCCCGGGCGGCCGCCACCTGCACCGGGCTCATCGCGAACGTCAGGGTGCCACCCTGCTCGAAGTCGCAGTCGATGCTCTCGAGCGACGTGACACGCCCGACCTCCGCGACGGTCGCGACCATCGCCCGGCGCATCGCCACGGCAGCCTCGAACCCGTGGGTGCGCTCGAGTGACGCAGCCGAGCGTGGGAACAGGGCTGAGCACCAGCCTCCGTTCCGTCCGGAGGCCCCGAACCCGACAGTCTCCTTCTCGAGCACGACGACCCGGAGCGCGGGGTCGGACTTCGCCAGATAGTACGCGGTCCAGAGCCCGGTGAGTCCCGCCCCGATGATGCAGACGTCAGCCGCCAGGTCGGATGTCGCTGCCGAACGGTCGGTCGCGACATCCAGAGCCGCTGCCGGCAGCCCCTCGCTCCACAGGTTCATCCGCATCCCCTTCTCGTGTGGTCCGTGAGCGTTGAGGGCGGCGGGGCGCGTCAGAGCCGCGCCCACGCCTCCGTCAGCACGCCGCGGAGGATGCCCTCGATCTCGTCGAACTCGGGCTGGCCGACGGTCAGCGGCGGGGCCAGCTGGATGACGGGGTCGCCGCGGTCGTCCGCCCGGCAGTAGAGCCCGGCGTCGAAGAGGGCCTTCGAGAGGAACCCGCGCAGCAGCCGCTCCGACTCGTCGTCGTCGAACGTCTCCTTCGTCGCCTTGTCCTTCACCAGCTCGATACCGAAGAAGTAGCCGTCGCCGCGCACGTCGCCCACGATCGGCAGGTCGTTCAACCGTTCGAGCGTCGAACGGAAGGCCGGTGACAGCGTGCGAACACGCTCGTTCAGCTTCTCCTCCTCGAAGATGTCCAGGTTCTCGAGCGCGACGGCGGCAGACACCGGATGCCCGCCGAACGTGTAGCCGTGCGAGAACGACGCCGTGCCGTGCTTGAACGGCTCGTACACTCGGTCCGAGACGATGGTCGCGCCGATGGGGGAGTATCCGCTCGTCATCCCCTTCGCACAGGTGATCATGTCGGGCACGTACCCGTACTCGTCGCAGGCGAACATGTGGCCGATCCGGCCGAAGGCGCAGATGACCTCATCGCTGACGAGGAGCACGTCGTACTGGTCGCAGATCTCACGCACCCGCTGGAAGTAGCCGGGGGGCGGGGGGAAACATCCACCCGAGTTCTGCACCGGCTCGAGGAACACCGCGGCGACCGTCTCGGGACCCTCGAACTGGATCATCTCCTCGATGCGGTTCGCCGACCACTGCCCGAACGCATCCAGGTCGTCAGCGTGCTCCGGCGCCCGGTAGAAGTTCGTGTTCGGCACGCGGAAGCCGCCCGGGGTCACCGGCTCGAACATCTCCTTCATGGCGGGGATGCCGGTGATGGCGAGGGCACCCTGCGAGGTGCCGTGGTAGGCGACGGCACGGGAGATGACCTTGTGCTTGGTGGGACGGCCCTGAAGCTTCCAGTAGTACTTCGCGAGCTTGAACGCGGTCTCGACCGCTTCGCCGCCGCCGGTGGAGAAGAAGACGCGGTTGAGGTCGCCGGGGGCGTAGCCGGCGAGCCGGTCGGCGAGTTCGATGGCTGCCGGATGCGCGTACGACCAGAGCGGGAAGAACGAGAGCTCAGCGGCCTGCTTCGCCGCGACCTCGGCCAGGCGCTGGCGCCCGTGCCCGGCGTTCACCACAAACAGGCCGGACAGGCCGTCGATGTACTTCTTGCCGGTCGAGTCCCAGATGTGGTGGCCCTCGCCCTTGACGATGATGGGCACCCCGGCGCCGTCTTCCATCACGGACTGGCGGGAGAAGTGCATCCAGAGGTGGTCTTTGGCCTTCTGCTGCAGGTCTGCCTCGTCGAACTTCGACGACAGTCCCGGGTCGGAGACCGCCGAGGAGGTGTTGGGTGTGACAGGTGTGGGCGTGAGCGTCATGGTTTACCGTGTTCCCCAGTTGTAGAGCTGCTTGTGCAGCTTCAGATAGACGAATGTCTCGGTCGAGATGACCCCGGGTAGGGTGCGGATCTCGGAGTTCAGCAGGTCGATCAGGTCGTCGTCGTTCTCGCAGACGACCTCGATCAGCAGGTCGAACGTGCCGGCGGTGAGCACGACGTAGTCGACGGCCGGAAGGGCGGCCAGGGCATCCGCGATCACCCGCGTGTCACCACTGACCTTCACGCCGATCATCGCCTGGCGGAAGAAGCCGAGCTGCAGGGGGTCGGTCACCGCGACGATCTGCATGACCCCGGCATCCGTGAGCTTCTGCACCCGCTGGCGCACCGCGGCTTCACTGAGCCCCACCGCTTTGCCGATCTCGGCGTAGGACCGGCGGCCGTCGCTCTGGAGCTGCTCGATGATCGCTTTCGCGGTCGCATCGAGCGGGGCAGGGCGCGGCTTGGGGCTCATGGCCCGATTGTGTCAGTCGGGGTGGTGTTCTGCAAGCGGATCCGAAGGAGCGGGCGGCGGAAACATCCGAAACCGTCTGAATCAGGCCAAGAACCGAGCCTTCGGGAGTGCCGGGTGCGGAGAACGGATCGTCTAGTCTTGTTGCGTAAGGCTGATGCCCCGAAACGCAGCCCGTAGAGAAAGACCTCCGGCGTGACGCAGATCGGCGACAGTACAGGGCGCATCCGCGTCACCGGGCCCCTGGCAGGCGACCGAGCGTTCACCGTCTCGTGGTGTGCGCTGACCGACCTCGGCAAGAAGCGCAAGGTGAACGAGGACAGCGTCGCGGCCGTGCCGCCGATCTTCGCAGTGGCCGACGGCATGGGGGGCCACGAGGCGGGCGACGTCGCCAGCGCCGCGGTCGTCACGCGGCTCGGCGAGGTGCAGGGCGAGAGCTTCACGACGGCGGAGGTCATCGACGGGGCGCTCACGCTCGCCCTGGCCGACATCGATGTGGTCGGCGATGCGAACGTGCTCGGCACCGGAACCACCGTGACCGGGGTCGCCCTGGCCCTCGTCGACGACCTGCCCCGGTGGGCGGTGTTCAACATCGGCGACTCCCGCGTCTACCAGTACCTCGACGGTTCGCTCGAACGGGTGACCGTCGACCACTCGGTGGTGCAGGAACTGGTGGATGCCGGACTCATCACCGCCGAACAGGCCGAGACCCACCCCGACAGCAACATCATCACGCGGGCGGTCGGGTTCCACGAGAAGCCGGTGCCCGACTACTCCCAGCTCGACGTGGTCGAGGGGCAGCGCATCCTGGTCTGCAGCGACGGGCTGACGAAGGAACTCACCGACCACGGCATCCTGCACTACCTCGGGAAGTCGTCGACCGCTGAGCAGGCGGCAGTGGGGCTGGTGGATGCCGCACTCGCGAACGGCGGGCGCGACAACGTGACCGTGCTGGTCATCGACGTCACCGGCTGAGACGTCACGGGCTGAGTCGTCACCGGCTGAGTACAGAACTTCTGCGACAGGAAGGCCTCCACGGAACTTCCCACGCGTGATCTCACGATTCCAGTGCTGATTTCGTGAAGATTGTGTTTCGTGATGGCGGATTCCGTCACTTTTCCCCCACGGCGAGACTGCGCTGTGCAAGTATCGGACTCACCGATTTTGAGGGAGAGCAGAACCGATGCCGCTAGAACGCCCGCAGGACCCGATGCTCATCCAGGCCATCCGCCACTCGCAGGCGATGCAGCGTGCACGGCAGCTGAACCTCACCCGACGGGGATTCCTCGGCGCGATGGGTCTCGGTGCCGGGGCGCTCGCCCTCGCTGCGTGTGCACCAGTGACGGCCACCCAGAAGGCGCTGGCGCCGGCTGCCGACCTGTCTGCCACCCAGAAGACGCTGATCTGGGACAACTGGCCGGGCTACATGGACGAAGACGATGCAGGTGCCAATCCCACGTTGGACGCCTTCCGTACCCAGAGCGGCATCGACGTGACCTACAACGTCGCCGTCGACGACAACAACACGTACTACGCGAAGGTGAAGGACCAGCTCGCCCTCGGCCAGGACATCGGTGCCGACACCGTGTGCCTCACCGACTGGATGGTATCCCGCCTGGTGCGCCTGGGCTACATCCAGGATCTCGACCACGCCAACATGCCGAACCTCGCCAACATGAACGCGTCGTTCGCGAACCCCGACTTCGATCCGGGACGTGCGAAGAGCGTGCCCTGGCAGGGCGGTTTCGCGGGAATCTGCTGGAACACCGAGAAGGTGCCGAACGGTCTGAAATCGATCGACGACCTGTGGAGCGCCGACCTCAAGGGCCGCGTCGGGGTGCTCAGCGAGATGCGCGACACCATCGGCCTGATCATGCTGAACCAGGGCACCGACATCACGGGCGACTGGGCCGACGACAAGTTCACGAACGCGATGGATGTCTTCACCAAGCAGGTCTCGGATGGCCAGATCCGCAACATCAAGGGCAACCAGTACCTGAACGACTTGCAGAGCGAGGACACCTACGCCGCCATCTGCTGGTCGGGCGACATCACCTCGCTGAACGCCACCGCCGGCGACAAATGGCAGTTCGCCATCCCGGACTCCGGCGGAACGCTCTGGAACGACACCTTCGTGGTGCCGATGGGGTCGGCCCACAAGGCGAACGCCGAGTCGATCATGAACTACTACTACGAGCCCGAGGTTGCCGCGACCCTGGCGGCGTGGGTGAACTACATCAGCCCGGTCGACGGCGCGAAAGAGGCGATGGACGCGATCGATCCCGAACTCGCGACCAACCAGTTGATCTTCCCGGACGCCGACACCCTGTCGACGGTGCACGTCTTCCGCACGCTGAGCGCGCAGGAGGAGAACGACTTCGGGGCGCAGTTCCAGAAAGTGCTGCTGGGCAGCTGATGGCCGCTGGAACGTTCGCCGAGAAGGGCGCCGACCTCGAACTCGTCGGTATCACCAAGACATTCCCGGGTTTCACCGCGATCCGGTCGCTGGATCTGTTCATCCCCGCCGGGTCGTTCTTCGCCCTTCTGGGGCCCTCGGGCTGCGGCAAGACGACGACCCTGCGGCTCGTTGCGGGGCTCGAGGAACCGACCGCCGGCCGCATCGTGATCGGCGGCAAGGATGTGACCTCCACGAAGTCGTTCCAGCGGCCGGTGAACACGGTGTTCCAGTCGTACGCGCTGTTCCCGCACATGAGTGTGCTCGAGAACGTCGCGTTCGGGCTCCGGCGGCGCGGCATCGCGTCGCCGCTCGACAAGGCGCACGAGGCCCTGCGGCTGGTCGAGCTCGACCACCTGGCCGCGCGGCGGCCCGCTCAGCTCTCCGGCGGGCAGCAGCAGCGCGTCGCGCTCGCCCGCGCCGTGGTCAACCGGCCGGCGCTCCTGCTGCTCGACGAGCCGCTCGGCGCGCTCGACCTGAAGCTCCGCCGGCAGATGCAGCTCGAACTGAAGGACATCCAGACCGAAGTGGGTCTGACCTTCCTGCACGTCACGCACGACCAGGAGGAGGCCATGACCATGGCCGACACGATCGCGGTGATGAATCGGGGCGAGATCGAGCAGATGGGCGCGCCCGAGGAGCTCTACGAGCTGCCGCGCACGGCGTTCGTCGCGAACTTCCTGGGGCAGTCGAACCTGTTCACCGGCGAGGTCGTCTCGTCGACTCCGGATGCCCTGACCGTCGCCGTGGCCGGGCAGCAGTTGGTCATCCCTTCGGCCCGCGCACCGCGCCGCACGGGTGCGGTCACGGTGGGGGTCCGGCCCGAGAAGCTCCTGCTGCTGACGGCTCCGCCTGCTGCACCGTCGTCGGGGCAGAACGTGCTCGGGCCGGGGCGCGTGATCGACGTCTCGTTCAGCGGGGTGAGCACGCAGTACACGATTGCCGTGCCCGGGATCGGTGACGTGATCGTGTTCGCGCAGAACATGGTCTTCGGGCCCGTCGTGCACGTCGGCGCGGAGGTGTGGGTGAGCTGGAACGTCGAGCACGGCTTCGGGCTCGAGGACTCGCCGACGGAGGCGGCCGCCGGGGCTGCGGATGCCGCGGCCGCCGCGGGTGCCGATGGCGACGTCGCCACCTCCGCCCTGACGACGGTGAAGGCCTGAGGCGTGGCGTTCAGTGCGTTCGCCTCCGCCCCCGCTGCGGCAGAGCCGGTCGTTCGCCGCCGCAGCTGGATCGCCCTGGTGCTGCTGCTGCCGGGCATCCTGTACCTCCTGCTCTTCTTCATCACGCCGCTGATCTCGCTCGTGTTCACGTCGTTCCAGCAGCCGGTGATCGACGGGGACATCGGGCAGTACAGCGCCGGCTTCCAGTGGCAGAACTACACCGACAGTGTGATGCAGTACCTGCCGCTCATCCTGCGGGCCTTCGGGTATGCGCTGCTGGCGACCGTGCTCGCGCTGGTGATCAGCTATCCGCTCGCGTACTTCATCGGGGTGAAGGTGCGCGGGTATCCGCTGGTGCAGAGCCTGCTTCTGACGCTCGTGATCGCGCCGTTCTTCATCAGCTTCCTGCTGCGCACGCTCGCGTGGAAGCAGATCATGAGCGACGAGGGGCCCATCGTCGTGGCTCTGAAGGCGTTGTCGATCTTCCCCAATGACGGGCACATCACGGGCACGCCGTTCGCCGTGATCTTCGGGTTGACCTACAACTTCATCCCGTTCATGACGCTGCCGCTGTACGCGACACTCGAACGGTTGGATGTGCGCTACATCGAGGCGGGCAACGATCTGTACGCCTCGCCGTTCACGACCTTCCGGAAGATCACCGTGCCGCTGTCGCTGCCCGGGATCGTCTCCGGGACACTGCTCACGTTCATCCCGGCGGCGGGCGACTACATCAACGCGTCCGGCGACTTCCTGGGGTCGTCGCAGACGTCGATGGTGGGAAATGCGATCGAGTCAAACTTCCTGGTGACGCAGAACTATCCGGTGGCGGCGGCGCTGTCGATCGTGCTGATGGCGGTCATCCTGATCATCGTGGGGTTCTATGTGCGGCGGGCCGGAACGGAGGACCTGATATGAGTGCGGAGTCGATGTCGGGCGGGCCGTCGTGGACGAAGCCGCGGGCGCGGGGGATTGCCGTGGGCGCTGACGCCACATGGTCGCTGTCGGCGGAGTCTGCTCAGGGGGGATTGCGGCTGGGGGCGGCGACGCCGGGCGGGATCGCGCGTGAACTCGAGGCGCCGGTGGGCGAGTCGGGTTCGGGCGGTGCGGGTGGTTCGCGCGGTTCGGGCGCGTCGGGGCGCCGCCGCGGCATCCGGGTCCGCGGGCTCGGGTTGCCCATCTACACGGCGCTGGCGCTTCTCTTCCTGCTGATCCCGATCGCGTACACGTTCGTCTTCTCGTTCAACAACTCGGGCAAACTCAACATCGCCTGGCAGGGATTCACGCTCGACAAGTGGACGAACGTCTGCGCGGCCCAGGGGGTCTGCGAGGCATTCGCGAACAGCATCCTCGTCGGTGTCGTTGCGACGGTCCTGGCGACGGCGCTCGGCACGGCCATCGCGATCGCGTTGGTGAGGTACCGGTTCCGGGCGCGGTCGGCGATCTCGTTGCTGCTGTTCCTGCCGATGGCGACGCCCGAAGTCGTGCTGGGGGCGGGGCTTGCGGCACAGTTCCTGTCGCTCGGGGTCAACAAGGGGCTCGTGACGATCATCATCGCGCACACGATGTTCTGCATCAGCTTCGTCGTGGTGACGGTGAAGGCGCGTGTCGCGTCGCTCGACCCGGCGCTCGAAGAGGCCGGGCGTGACCTCTACGGGTCGGCGGTCGCGGTGTTCTGGCGGATCACGTTCCCCCTGCTGCTGCCCGGGATCGCGGCGGCCGCGCTGCTGTCGTTCGCGTTGAGCTTCGATGACTTCATCATCACGAACTTCAACTCGGGTGCCGTCGACACGTTCCCGAAGTTCATCTACATCGCCGCTGCGCGGGGGATCCCGGCGGAGGCGAACGTGGTGGCGTCAGCCGTGTTCATCCTGGCCATCGTGATCGTGGTGGTCGCGCAGGTGACGCGCGCTGCGCGCGCGGCACGCCTCGCGCGCCTCCGCGGCTGACGCGACTCCCCGCCCCGCTCCGCCCCGGGAGCGGCGCAGGTCAGATGAGGGTGTCAGCGAGGCGGATGGCGCCGACGGGGGCGGTTCCGCCGTAGACGGTGAGGTCGAGACGGGGGAGGATGCCGTCGACGGAGGACTGCGTGAGGGCGCCGGCGCGCACGAGGAGGGTGAGGCCGACGAGGGTGGCGGCCCGCAGGTTGCCGTCGAGCATCTTGAGCGCGACTGTGGTGCCCGCGGTGTCACGGTGGTGAATCGGCTCGTCGTCGCCCGTGGGGCGGGGCGCGGACTGGCCGGCGGCGTCAGCCGCACCGGGGGCGGGGGAGGCCGCCGTGGTCGACATCACCATGACGCCCTCGGCTCCGAGCTTCGAGAAGACCGCGAGCTCGTCGATGCAGAGGGTGTTGGCGCGGCCCGGGCCGTCGATGGCCCAGCCGTTCGCGAGCACGGAGGCCGTGAGCGTGGCAGCCTCGGCCGAGACGAGGCGGTCGAGACCGAGGGCGACGGTGTGTTCCACCGCGTCGCCGTCGGCCGCGCCGGGTTGCGACGCGGCCGACACGAAGACGTCGACAGGGGCGTCGGCGGCGTCGACCGGACTGAGCAGCGGAGCGAGGGGGAGCGCCGAGGTGATGCGGCCGATGCCGCGGGCGAGACCCACGAGCGAGACCGCGTACACGGGGGCTCCGCAGCCGTCGACGGCGGAGGCTGCGACGGTCTCGCCGGTCAACTCCTCGATGGTGGCGAGGATGCGCTGCTGCAGAGGATGCGACGGTTCGAGATACGTGTCCAGGGGCCAGTCGTTGACGACGCACGCGAGCAGCATCGCGGCGTGCTTGCCCGAGCAGTTCATGTAGAGCGGCGACCGGTCGAGACCGGCGCGCACGAGCGCGTCACGCGCCGCTGAGGAACCGGGCCAGTCGCGCGGGCACTGCAGGGCATCCGGAGCAAGACCCGCGAGGTCGAGGATGCTCTGCACGACGGCCACGTGTTCCGTGGTCGCCGCATGGCTGGCCGTGGCCAGCACGGTCTGCACGGCATCGAGCGACACCCCCGAGCCCTCCAACGAGCGGAGGACCGCCAGCGCCTGGAACGGTTTCAGGCAGGAGCGCGGGATGATCGGGGCCGAGGGGTCTCCGAGGGTGCTGAGCACGTCACCGCCGGGGGAGAGCACGACGGCCGATCCGATGTGGCGCGACTCGACGAAGCCGCTGCGCTCGACGACGGCGAGTTCGACGGCATCGGAGGCAGCGAAGGTGCCGATGGCGGATGCCGCGGCCGGGGTGCCGAGGGCAGGGGTGCCGCCGGCAGCAGCGCCCGCGGCTCCGCTCACGCCAGCTCTCCCGCAGCCAGCGCGGCGAAACCGTCGTCGAGCACGCTGAGCGCGTCTTCGAGCAGGGCATCGCTGATCGTCAGGCTGGGGAGGAAGCGCAGCACGTTGCCGTAGGTACCGGCGGTGAGGATGAGCACGCCGTGCGCTGCAGCGTATGCGGCCAGGGCGGTGACCGCGGCACCGTTCGGCTCCTTGGTCGTCGCTCCGGTGCCGGGCTGCACGAGTTCGATCGCGATCATCGCACCGACTCCGCGCACGTCGCCGATGATGTCGTACTTCTTCTGCAGGTCGAGCAGGCCGTTGGAGAGGGTCTGCTCCACGCGGGTCGCTTCGGCGAGGAGTCCGAGGCGTTCGATCTCACTGAACACCGCGACCGCTGCGGCGGCGGCGACGGGGTTGCCCCCGAAGGTGCCGCCGAGACCGCCCGGCAGGGCGGCATCCATGATCTCGGACCGCCCGGTGACGGCCGCGAGCGGCAGGCCGCCGGCGATGCCCTTGGCCGACGTGACCAGGTCGGGAGTGAGGCCGAAGTGCTCGCTCGCGAAGTACTTGCCTGTGCGGGCCATGCCGCTCTGGATCTCGTCCGCGACGAAGACGATGCCGTTGTCGGTGCACCACTGCTGGAGGGCGGGCAGGAAGCCATCGGCCGGCAGCACGAAGCCGCCCTCGCCCTGGATCGGCTCGACGACGAGGCAGGCGAGGTCGTACGCGCCGACCGTCTTCTCGAGGTAGGAGATGGTGCGGGCCGCGGCCTCGGCACCCGTGAGGCCGTCGTGGTACGGGTACGAGTTCGGGGCGCGGTACACGTCGCCGGCGAACGGGCCGAAGCCGGTCGAGTACGGCGCCGCCTTGAAGTTCATCGCCATGGTGAGGTTGGTGCGGCCGTGGTAGGCGTGCTCGAGCACGGCGACGCCCACGCGGCGGGTGTACTTGCGCGCGATCTTGACCGCGTTCTCGACGGCCTCGGCGCCCGAGTTCGCGAGCATCGTCTTCTTCGGGAAGTCGCCCGGTGTGTGCTCTGCGAGCAGTTCGGCGACCCGCACGTACTCCTCGTAGGGCGTGACGGTGAAGAGGGTGTGGGTGACATCGTTCAGCTGCTCGGTCGCTGCTGCGACGACGCCGCCCTGGGTGTGGCCGACCGTGGTGACGCCGATGCCGGCGCCGAGGTCGATGAACTGGTTGCCGTCGACATCCACCAGGATCGCGCCGTTCGCCTTCGCGATGTACACGGGCAGAACGGATGACACGCCCACCGGCACCACGGCGAGGCGTCGCTCGTGCAGGGCGTTCGATTTGGGGCCGGGGATCGCGGTGACGATCTTCCGCTCCTGGGGGATGGTGAACGCGGAGGTGCCGAGGGTGTCAGTCATAGTCCTCAAGAATACCGGGCCCCGCTCCCAGGCGCTGGTGCGTCTGTGCAGGGTGTCTTAATGGTGGATGCATCGCAGATTGCCGGTTCCCATCTCACAAGCTCCATCCGTCGCCGTAGGCAATCGTGGGGCGACCCTTCTCGACGATGAGCCCGCGGCTGTCGACGCGGAGCAGGACCGGACGCTCGACCATCACGGCGAACTCCTCGAACGCCCAGAACCAGTGTGCCGTCCTCCCGAGCTCGGCGAGACCCCGCCACTCTCCGGGCGCCTCCACGCCGAGCACCTCGATCGACTCGACCCAGGCGGTCCAGAACTGCGTGTAGTAGCCGCTGTAGGCCAGATCCATGAAAGCTGTCGCGCTGGGTGGATGCTTGCCTTCCACCACCTCGGATCCGATCCGTTCCCCGACTCGCTGTACTGTTCCGAAGTTGATGATTTCTTCAAGAGAGTCCGTCACGGTGCACAGAGCGAGATCGAGGGTCGTCTCACTCGGGCCGGCATCACGAATGGCGGCACGAGTTCGGTTCTGCAGGTCGCCGATGAGATCGACATCGGAATGCCCACTTTCGGGCCCACGCCGGTCCAGCAACCGGAGGCCCTCAGGCGGTGAGGCGACCCAGTACACCTTGGCGGGAACACTCTTGCCGGCGCAGCAGTACGCGAGGCGGAGTGCGTCTTCGGCTCTTGCGCGATCGATGGGCTCCGTCGATAGCGACCAGGCCCTCCAATGACCTTCGACCTCGTGTAGGCGATCCTTGAGAGCAGCATTCGGATCTGTCTATGACATATCCTCATAATACATCGACTCATCGTTTCTGGCGGAGGCATAGGGTTGAGCGGTGACTGAGCATCGCTACACAGTGAGTGTCGAATGGCTGGGCAATCGCGGAACCGGCACGAGCGGGTACCGCGACTACTCCCGGCAGGGCGTCATCCGCGCCGCCGGGAAGGTCGAGCTGCCATCGTCGGCCGACCACCCGTTCCGTGGTGACCGCGACCGCTGGAACCCGGAGGAACTGCTGCTCGCCGCCCTCGCCGAGTGCCACATGCTCTCCTATCTGCATGTGGCCGTGATGCACGGCGTGGTCGTCACCGGGTACGAAGACGAAGCGACGGCGACGATGGTGCAGGAAGGCCAGGGCGGCCACTTCACGTCGGCCACGCTGCATCCGGTGGTCACCCTCGCCGACCCGTCCCAGGCGGAGCTTGCGAACAGCATCCACGCCGAGGCCAGCGGCTATTGCTTCATCGCGCAGTCGGTGAACTTCCCGGTACTGCACGAGCCGCGGGCCCAGTGACGCGGTACCAGCGCGTCGTTCTCGTGGTGGCGATCCTCGCCTCCTTCATCTCGTTCCTCGACGGAACCGTCATCAACGTCGCGCTCCCGGCGATCACGAGAGAACTCGGCGGGGGGCTCGCCGGGCAGCAGTGGGTGGTCGACGCCTACCTCATCTCGCTCACAGCCGTCATTCTGCTCGCCGGTTCACTCAGTGATGCGTTCGGGCGCCGCCGGGTCATCTTCTGGGGGCTGATCGGGTTCGGGGCGGCATCCGTTCTCTGTGCGGTGTCGCCGACGGACGAGTTCCTGATCGTGAGCCGCGGCATCCAGGGCATCGCCGGTGCGCTGCTCGTGCCGAGTTCGTTGGCCATCATCATCTCGAACTTCGACGGGCCGAAGCGGGCGAAGGCGATCGGCCAGTGGACGGCGTGGACGAGCACCGCCTTCCTCGCCGGCCCGCTGCTCGGCGGAGTGCTCGTCGATCTGCTCTCCTGGCGGCTGGTGTTCGCGATCAACGTGATCCCGATCGCGGTGACGCTGCTGATGCTGCGGAAGATCCAGGTCGAACCGCCTCGCCCCGTCAAACCGGTCATCGACTACCGCGGGGCGGTGCTCGGGATCCTCGGCATCGGGCTGCCGGTGTTCGCGCTGATCGAGCAGGGGCGGCTCGGTTGGTCGAACCCGGTCGTCTGGGGTGCGCTGGTGGTGGGGGTGCTGGCGTTCGCGCTCTTCATCGTGAACGAGCGGCGGGTGCCGCAGCCGATGCTGCCGCTCAGCCTGTTCCGGGTGCGGAACTTCTGGGTCGGCAACGTGGCGACCACCTTCGTCTACGCGGCGATCTCGTTGGGGTCGTTCCTGCTGACGCTCTTTCTGCAGCAGGTCGCGGGGTATTCGGCGACCCAGGCGGGGCTCGCGTCGCTGCCGTCGACGATCATCAGCATCGCTCTGTCCTCGCTGTTCGGAACCCTGGCCGGCAAGTACGGGTCGCGCCTGTTCATGGCGGTCGGGCCGCTGATCGCGGCGGTGGGCTGGGTGCTGCTGTCGCAGGTCACGGCGTCGGCCGACTACGTCACGCAGGTGTTCCCCGGCACGGTGGTCTTCGCCCTCGGGATGACCGTGACCGTCGCGCCTCTCACCGCCGCCATCCTCGGGGCGATCGACCCCGAGCGCGCCGGTATCGCCTCGGCCGTGAACAACGCGGTCTCGCGGGTCGCGGGGCTGGTCGCGACCGCGGCAGCGGCACTCATCGTGGGGGAGGCTCTCACGGTCGACGGATTCTCGCGCGGTGTGCTCACGACGGCGGCGCTGCTCGTCGTCGGCGGCCTCGTGTCGGCCGTCGGCATCCAGAATGCTCGCCGCCCCGCCCCGGCGGCTGCCGCCCCCTGACCTCCCCCCAAACCTCATCGAGTGGGCGTTTTGGGCCCCAAAACGGAAGTTTTGGGGCCCAAACTGCTCACTCGATGTGAGGGAGGGGGGGGAAGGGGGGAAGGAGGGGGGTCAGCGGGGGGCGCGGCGGGGGAGCTTCGGGAGGGTGTGCTGGTCGAGCCAGGCGGCGAAGAGGGCGCCGACGGGGGACGGCGAGTGCGATTGCACGAGGGCGACGAACTCGGGCGTCGACACGGTGCCGTGCCGGTGCGTCGCCACCCACTCACGGAGCACGCGGAAGAAGATGTCGTCGCCGAGCGTGCGACGGAGCGCGTGCAGCGTCAGCGCGCCCCGTTTGTAGAGCCGGTCGTCGAACATGCGCGCGGCGCCGGGGTCGCCGATCATCAGGTCCTTCGGCAGCCGGTTGAGCCGCGCCCAGGTCGAGGTGGCGCACTCGTCGGCGCTCATCCCGCCGGACTCCTCCGACCAGAGCCACTCGGCGTAGCAGGCGAAACCCTCGTGCAGCCAGATGTCCTTCCAGCGCCCGACCGTCAGGGAGTTGCCGAACCACTGGTGCGAGAGTTCGTGGGCGATGAGCCGCTCCGAGCCGCCGACTCCGTCGATGTGGTTGCGTCCGAAGATGGCGAGGCCCTGCGCCTCCAGCGGGATCTCGAGGTCGTCGTCGGTGACCACGACGGTGTAGTCGTCGAACGGGTACTCCCCGAACATCCGCTCGAAGAGGGCCATCATGCGGCCCTGCGCCTCGAAGTCGGCCAGCGCGTTCGGCCGCAGGTCTTCGGGCAGCAGCACGTACTGCGGCACGCCGTCCTGCGACACGTGCATGGTCTCGTAGAGCCCGATCTGCACGGTCGCCAGGTAGGTGGCGAGAGGTTCTGCCGAATGGAACTCCCAGCGTGTGCGCGACGCCCGCTGCGTCTTCTTGACCAGCTCGCCGTTGCAGAGCACGCGGTACCCCGATTCGACGGAGAACGCGATCGTGTAGGTCGCCTTGTTCGACGGATGATCGTTGCAGGGGAACCACGACGGGGCCCCGCTCGGCTGGCCGGCCACGATCACGCCGTCGGTGAGCTCCTCCCAGCCGACGTCGCCCCACTGGCTCCGCACCGGTTTCGGCAGGCCGCTGTATTTGACGACGACAGTGAACTCCGCGCCCTTGTTCAGAGCCGTGACGGGGGTGACGACGAGTTTCCGCGCGGTCTGCGTGAGGTGCGCGGAGCGGTGCCCGTCGACGCTGACCTTGCTCGCGACGAGACCCGCGAAGTCGAGGCTGAAGCTCGACAGGCGCTGGGTCGCGACGGCGGTGATCGTGGTGGTGGCGCTCAGCCGGTTCGACGCGACGCGGTAGTCGCCGTCGATGTCGTAGTGCAGCACGGTGTAGCCGCCGTTGCCGCTGGTCGGCAGGTACGGATCGCCGAGCGAGCGGGCGCCCGCCGCTGCGAGTGCCGTCGAGGTGGGCCGCGCCATCAGCCACCCACCGGCAGCACCGGCAGGCCGGCTTCGGCCGCGGTCTCGAGGCGGAGCCCGGAGGAGTCCATGCCGGAGGAACCCTGGCTCGCGGCATCCGCAACCGCCGCATCCGCCCACGGCGCGATCGGGTTGCCTGCCCAGCGCGACCCCGACGGCACATGCTCGCCCCGCATGACGAGCGACGCCGGCCCGACGGTCGCGTCGCTGCCGATGGACGCGGCGGGCAGGATGACGCCGTGCGGCCCGATCGTCGCGCCGTCGTCGAGCGAGACGCTGTCGAGGCTCATCACCCGGTCGTGGAAGAGATGCGTCTGCACGACGACGCCCCGGTTGACCGTGGAGCCCGCCCCCAGGGATATCAGGTCGGCCTCGGGCAGCCAGTACGTCTCGATCCAGGCGCCCCGGCCGATGCGCGCGCCGATCGACCGCAGCCACCACGCCAGAGCGGGCGTACCGGAGGCGGCGTTCGCGAACCAGGGAGCGGCAACCATCTCCACAAAGGTATCCGACACTTCGTTGCGCCAGACGAACGACGACCAGAGTGGATGCTCCCCTTGACGGATTCGTCCGATGAGGGCCCACTTCGCAGCCGTCGTCACGATGGCAGCGACTGCACCGCCCGCAAGCATCACAGCCCCGGAGAGCAGGATCGCTCCGCCGAGCCCGAGCGTGCCGAGCAGCAGTTCGAGCAGCACGACGATTCCGAGGCCTATCGCGACACTGATCATCACCGGGACGATGCGGCCCAGCTCCCAGAGCGCGCGGGCCAGTTTCAGCCAGCCGGAGGGGTGGAAGGTGCGGCCCTCATCGAACTCGGCGACCTGCCGGCGGAGGCGCACGGGCGGGTTGCCGAGCCACGAGGAGCCGCTCTTCGCCTTGCGGGGGGTGGCGCTGAGAACGGCCACGAGACCGTTGCGGGGCACGGTGCGGCCGGGGCCGGTCATCCCGCTGTTGCCGAGGAACGCGCGCTTGCCGACCTTCGCTTCGTCGATGCGGAGCCAGCCACCGCCGAGTTCGTAGGAGGCGACCATGGTGTCGTCGGCGAGGAAGGCCTGGTCGGCGATCGTGGTCATCTTCGGCAGGAGGAGAACCGTCGAGGCTTCGACGTTCTTGCCGACAGTGGCCCCGAGCATCCGGAGCCAGACCGGCGTGAAGAGGCTCGCGTAGAAGGGGAAGAGGATGGTGCGCGCGGCATCCAGCAGGCGTTCGGTGGCCCAGACCTGGAAGCCGATGCGGCTCCGCACGGGGTAGCTGCCGGGGCGGATGCCGATTCCGAGCAGCCTGGCCGCGATCACGGTGAGACCTGCGTAGACGATGCCGGCCGCGATCGTGGCGAGCGGGATGGCGGCGAGCACGCGGAGGGCGGCGTCGCCGAGGGTCGGGAGGGCGGTGAAGCCCGATCCCACGGCAACTCCCGCGGTGCTCGCCACGGACGTGCTGACCGAGACGAAGGCCGGAGTCTGGGCCGTGCCGCCGCCTGTGCTTCCGAGACCGCCGAGTGCCGACGGGTCAAGGCTCAGCCCGAGGAACCAGCCCGCCACGAGGGCGCCGGCCAGCACGGCGACCACCGGCAGCAGCGAGAGCGCCACGGAGCCCGCGGCGAAGGCGACCAGCCAGCGGGCGTTCCGCGGCGGACGCTCGTTCGGCCAGTCAGGGCGCGCCTTGCCGCGGCGTTCGGCGGGGGATCCGGCCCAGAGCTGGCCCGCAGGTACCCGCCCCGAGACGGCGGAACCCGGGGCGATCTCCGCGCGTCGCCCGATGCGCGTGCCGGGCAGGATCGTGCTCCGTGCCCCGATCGCCGCGTCGGCCCCGATCTGGATCGAGCCGAGGCGGAGCGTGTCGCCGTCGATCCAATACCCCGAGAGGTCGACCTCCGGTTCGACGGATGCCCGCGTGCCGATCTTCAGCATGCCCGTGATGGGCGGCAGGGTGTGGAGGTCGACGCCGGGGGCGATCTTCGCGCCGAGCGCCCGGGCGTAGGTGATGATCCACGGGGCGCCGGCGAGGTTCGTCGCCCCCACGAGCTGCGCGATCTGTTCGGCGAGCCAGAGCCGCACGTGCACCGTGCCGCCGCGCGGGTAGTCGCCGGGTTCGACGCCGGCCAGCAGGGCGCGGGCGGAGAGTACCGAGATCGCCATCCGCCCGAACGGGGTGATCAGCACGAGGAACCCGACGAGGATGTACCACCACGAGATCGTCGGCGCCCACGGGAACACCCCGAACAGCGCCAGCACGTTGTTGGCCGCGAGTACATAGACGAGCCAGCGCAGCCCGACGAGCACGTACAGCGGGATTCCGAGCAGTGTCTGGGCGAGCTGGGTGCCGGGCGGGGTCGGCCGCACGGGCGCGCGCTTCACCGCTTCGACGGGGGAGCGGGCATCCAGTTCCGTGGCCAGCGCGCCGATCCGCGGGTGGTCGTAGATGTCGGCGACCGTCGTCTCCGGGAAGCGGGTGCGGATGACGGACACGAGTTGCGCGGCCGAGAGGCTCCCGCCGCCGAACGCGAAGAAGTCGTCGTCTGGGCCGGTGATCGGGGCGCCGAGGATGGCGGTGAAGTGTTCAGCGATCCAGAGGGCCGTCTCGCTGAGGGCGGTGTCCGGACCTGCGCCCTTCTTCGAGCCGTCGCCGGGGCGTGTCCCGGCTCCGGATGCGGCGCCGGCACCGGCGTCGGCATCGGACCCTGACCCCGAGCCTCCGCCCCGGAAGCTCGGCAGCGGCCACGGCAGCGCCGCCTTGTCGACCTTGCCCGAGGTGCGGGTGGGCAGGCTGTCGACGACGGACAGCAGGGGGATCAGGGCGGCCGGCAGCGACTCCCGGAGGAGCGTCGTGGCTCCGGCGGTGTCGAAGGGGCTGCCGGGATCGGTCGCCGCGAGGTACCCGACGAGGATCTGGTTGCCCGCCGCAGTGCGCTGCACGACCGCCGCCGCGCCGGCCACCCCGGGCAGCGCCTGGATCGCCGCTTCGACCTCACCCAGTTCGATCCGTCGCCCGCCGAGCTTCACCTGGTCGTCGGCGCGACCCTGGAAGAGCAGCCCCCGGCGGTCGAAGACCACGAGGTCACCGCTCCGGTAGGCGCGATCCCAGCCGAGGGTCGGCATGGGCGCGTACTTCTCGGCGTCCTTCGCCGGGTCGAGGTAGCGCGCCAGTCCGACCCCGCCGATGATGAGTTCGCCCGTCTCGCCCTCGGCGACCGGATGCCCGTCACCGTCGACCACGGCGAGCAGCCAGCCGTCGAGCGGCAGCCCGATCCGCACGGGAGAGACCCCGTCGAGCAGGGCGCCGCATGCGACCACGGTCGCCTCGGTGGGGCCGTAGGTGTTCCAGACCTCGCGTCCGTCGACGGCGAGTCGCGCGACGAGTTCGGGCGGGCAGGCCTCGCCGCCGAAGATGAGCAGCCGCACCAGCTCGAGCGATTCGAGCGGCCAGAGCGCCGCCAGGGTGGGCACGGTCGAGACAACGGTGATGCCGTGCGCGATCAGCCAGGGCCCGAGGTCGACGCCCGACCGCACCAGTGACCGCGGGGCAGGCACGAGGCACGCGCCGTGCCGCCACGCCAGCCACATCTCCTCGCAGGAGGCGTCGAACGCCACGGAGAGCCCCGCGAGCACCCGGTCGCCGGGCCCGATCGGTTCCCCCTGCAGGAACATCCGCGCCTCGGCGTCGACGAAGGCTGCGGCCGAGCGGTGACTGACGGCGACACCCTTCGGCGTGCCGGTCGAACCCGACGTGAAGATGATCCAGGCGTCGAGGTCGGGGGTGGGGCCGCCGACCACAGGCAGGGTGCCGGTGGGGGAGCCGAGGGTCGGGATGCTCGCGGTGTCGGCCCCGGCGTCGGCTCCGGCCGAGGCGGTGTGCGCGGCGCCGACGTGCTCAGCACCGGTGCGCGCGGCGTCTTCGCCGCCGTCCGGCCCGGTCCGGGCATCCGGAACCGCACTCGGCACGAGCACGCCATCGGCCCCGATCACGCCGACCACCTCGGCCTCGCCGAACACGAGCGTGGCGCGCTCCTCGGGGTCGTCCGCATCGACCGGAACGTAGGCCGCGCCGGCAACCAGCACGCCGAGGATCGAGATGTAGAGAGTGCGGGTGCCGGACGGGATCCGGATGCCCACCCGATCGCCGCGCCGCACGCCGGCCTCCGCCAACCGTGCCGCCGTGCGGTTGACCTCGCGGAGCAGTTCGCGGTAGCTGAGAGTGCCGGCCGCGTCCGCCAGGGCCGAGGCCTGCGGGTTGGCGACGGCACTCTCCCGGAGGATGTCCACCAGCGTCCGCGGTTCGGGTGTGGGCCCTGCCCCCAGGATGCCCGCACCCTCCCGCAGCGCGCCCGGGCTGCTCGACGGGCCGGGGGTGTGCGAAGCGGAGGTCATGCCGGGCATCCTGCTCTGTGGATCGGTGGGTGCGGGCCCAGGATCTGGCCTCGACCTCAGTGGGGGGAGCCCAGTTTAGGGGCCGCGGGTTAACCGGAGGTGAACCGCCACGGCACGCACCCACCTGTCAGGTGGGCGGGGGTCGTTCGTGCAAAACTGGGGCATGCGCACTCCCGCCCTCCTGACCGCTGCAACCGCGGCCGCTCTCGCGCTGGTGCTTGCGCTCGCCGGATGCTCGGGCGATGCCGCGCCCACTCCGAGCGCCAGCCCCGACTGCATGTTCACCGCCCCGGGCCCGGCCTCCGACGCGGTCTCGGTCAGCGGCGACTTCGACAAGGCACCGACGACGACCTTCATTCCGCCGGTCGCGAGTGACATCACCGAGCGCTCGGTGGTCATCAGCGGAACGGGTGCCGTGGCGACATCCGGATCGCAGGCGACCGTCGACTTCACGCTCTACAACGCGAACACGGGCGCCCAGCTGTTCAGCACCCTCGATGCGGGCGGCCAGCCGCTGCCGATCATCGTCGACGAGTCGCAGTTCCTGCCGGGGCTCGTGAAGGCCGTGGCCTGTGCGGCCGTCGGCTCGCGCGTCGTCGTCGTCGTGCCGCCCGGCGACGCATATGGTTCCGACGGCAACCCCGCGCTCGGCGTGGCCCCGGCCGACGTGCTGGTGTTCGTGGTCGACGTGACCGAGGTGGGTCCGGCGCCCGAGTCGACGGCTGTGCCGACACCGGCGGAGTAGTACTTCGGGCGGTCGTCTGCCGCACCTGCGATGATGGCAGGCATGCGACGCGTCATCCTTCTCGGTTCCACCGGTTCCATCGGCATCCAGGCCCTCGACGTCATCCGGGCGAACCCGGAGCGGTTCGAGGTGGTCGGTCTCGCCGCCGGCACGAACAGGGCGGCGATGGATGCCCAGGCCGACGAATTCGGCGTCAGCGACACCGCCCTCGGGGCCGATGAAGCAGAGCAGCTCGTGCGGAGCGTCGACGCCGATGTGGTGCTGAACGGCATCACCGGGTCTGTCGGGCTCGGCCCCACCCTCGCCGCACTCGAAGAGGGGCGCACTCTGGCGCTCGCGAACAAGGAGAGCCTGATCGCCGGCGGCGAGCTCGTCAAGGGCATCGCCCGGCCCGGCCAGCTGGTGCCCGTCGACTCCGAGCATTCGGCCATCGCGCAGGCGCTCCGGTCGGGAACCGCCGATGAGGTCGACCGGCTGGTGCTCACCGCGTCGGGTGGGCCGTTCCGCGGGCGGTCGCGGGCGTCTCTCGAGAACGTCACACCGCGCGAAGCACTCGCGCATCCGACCTGGGACATGGGGCTTGTCGTCACCACGAACTCGGCGACTCTCGTGAACAAGGGGCTCGAGGTGATCGAGGCGCACCTGCTGTTCGACGTGCCGTACTCCAAAATCGACGTGACGGTGCACCCGCAGTCGGTCATCCACTCGATGGTGGAGTTCATCGACGGGTCGACCCTCGCCCAGGCCTCGCCTCCCGACATGCGCCTGCCGATCTCGCTCGGGCTCGACTGGCCGCACCGCGTCGCCGGTGTCGGTGCGCCGCTCGACTGGTCGACGGCCCACTCGTGGACGTTCGAGCCGCTCGACACCGACGCCTTCCCGGCCGTCGAACTCGCCAAGCAGGTCGGACGCGCGGGCGGCACGGCCCCCGCGGTGTTCAATGCGGCGAACGAGCAGGCCGTGGCCGCCTTCCACGCCGGACGGATCGGTTTCCTGCGGATCGTCGAGACGATCGAGCGGGTTCTCCAGGAGCACGAACCAGCCGACGGAGCGCTCACGCGCGAGGCGCTGTTCGACGCGGAGCTCTGGGCCAGGCGCGAGGCGGACCGGCTGATCGCGAAGGGCTGAGCCCCGGGCATCCGGAGCCCGCGGGCATGTTCTTGGCGGGCGCTCAGCCGCCATCCAGCGCGGCACCCACGCGGGCGGCTATCGTGTGCTGGTGGATACAGTGCTCCTCTATGTCGTCGGTGTGGTCATCGTCGCGCTCGGCCTCGCGATCTCGATCGCCCTGCACGAAGTCGGGCACCTCGTTCCCGCAAAGCTCTTCGGCGTCAAAGTCACCCAGTACATGGTCGGTTTCGGCCCCACGGTGTTCTCCCGTCGGCGCGGCGAGACGGAGTACGGTCTCAAGCTGATCCCGTTCGGCGGCTACATCTCGATGATCGGCATGTTCCCGCCCCAGAAGGAGGGCGGCAAGGCCCGCCGGGCGACGACAGGGTTCTTCCAGACGCTGATCCAGGATGCCCGGAAGGCCAGTGCCGAGACGATCGGCGATGACGACGAGCGTTCGTTCTACCGCCTGCCGGTCTACAAGCGGGTCATCATCATGATCTCGGGCCCCGCCATGAATCTGGTGCTCGGCATCCTGTTCTTCGGCATCGTGCTCTGCGGTTTCGGCATCGCCGCACCCAGCACCACCATCGGCAGCGTCAGCTCGTGTGTGCAGCCCGCCGGCAGCACCAGCACCGAGTGCGCGGCGAGCGACCCCGTGTCCCCTGGCGCGACCGCGGGCATCCTGCCGGGCGACCGGATCGTGTCGATCGACGGCACCAGCATCGACACCTGGGACCAGGCCACCACGATCATCCGGCAGTCGCCCGGAACGACGCTCTCGGTCGTCGTCTCGCGGAACGGCGCCGACCAGACGCTCAGCGTCACCCCCCTGCTGACCGAGCGCTCCGTCACCGAGGTCGTCAACGGGCAGGCGGTCGTGAAGACCGACGCGAGCGGGGCGGCCGTCACCGAAGAGGTCGGCTTCGTCGGGATCGGCTACGCCACCCAACTGCAACCGCAGCCTGTCACCGCCGTGCTGCCCTTCGTCGGCGAGAACGTGGCGGGGGTCGCCAACACGATCATCAACCTCCCCGCTCGCATCGTCGGCGTCGCGAACGCGGCGTTCGGCGGCGGCACCCGCGACGTGAACGGGCCCATCAGCGTGGTCGGCGTCGGCCGGGTCGCCGGGGAGATCGCGACCATCGACATCCCGCTCGCGAGCAAGGTCGCGACCCTGGTCGGACTGCTCGGTTCGGTGAACATCGGCCTGTTCGTGATCAACCTCGTGCCGCTGCTTCCGCTCGACGGCGGTCACATCATCGGCGCCCTGTGGGAGGGCCTCCGGCGCCAGCTCGCGAAACTGTTCCGGCGGCCGAACCCGGGGCCCGTCGACACGGCGAAGCTGATGCCGCTGACCTTCGTGGTCGTGATCTTCTTCGGGGCGCTCAGCGCACTGCTCGTCTACGCCGACATCGTGAACCCGGTGAACCTCTTTGGCTAGGGTCGCCCGTACTCCGGTGGGAGTACAGGGCTGCTGCCGACTGCAGGATGCCCGGGGCGCCCGGGCTCGCTACGATCGGTGTCATGTCCTTCCCTGACCGCCCACCAGGCCGGCGGTTCACGCCGGCAGGGTGGAACGGGCGACGCGCCGCACGCCGGGCCGGGACCGACTATCGCTGGCCCTTCGCCCCTCCGCCCGAGCCCGACCCCCGCGCCGGCTCCGGCCCCGCCTGGCAGGCCGGTTCGGCGCCGTGGGTGCGCAGCATCCGTCCCCTCGACAACGAGCAGCCCCGCCGCTGGGGCCCGCCGCGGGCCGTGACGCTCTGGGTGCCGGTGGTGCTCTCGTTCCTGGTGCAGGTCGTTCCCGCCGTGGTGGCGCTGAACCGCGGAGGCCGCACCGGGCCCGCATTCGTCGTCGTGCTTCTCGCTCTCGTGGGCCCGCTCGCCCTCATCGCCGCCCGGCGGTTCCCCGGCCCCGTGGTCGCCATCGCGACGGCGGCCGCTGTCGCCGACCTGCTGTTCACCCCCGGATCCGGCGCACCCTATCTCGCCCTGGCCTTCGCGATCGTCTCGGCGATGGTGCGGAGCGCCCGCACGTGGGCGCTCGCCTCCGTCGCCACCGGCTGGCTGCTGACGCTCGTCGGAGCGATCCTGCTCGGCATCGAGTGGCATCCGTTCCGCATCATCGCGACCTCCCTCGGCATCCTCATCGTGGTGCTGATCGGTGAGGCCATCCGCACGCGCACGCAGCGGGTCGCCCAGTTCCAGGCCGCTCTGCGCCGCCGCCGCGAGGAGGCCGCCCAGGCGGAGCGCGAACGCATCGCGCGGGAACTGCACGACGTGCTGGCGCACTCGCTCTCGCAGATCAACGTTCAGGCCGCCATGGGCCTCCACCTGATCGACGCCCACCCCGAGAAGGCGCGCGAGGCGCTCGGCAACATCAAGGCCACGAGCAAGACCGCGCTCGACGAGGTGCGCGGGGTGCTCGGCTTCCTCCGCGCGGAGGGTTCCGCGGCCGGCACGACGGTTCTGGATGACGCACCCACCCTCTTCGACTACTCGACCATCCCGGGCGAGGCGGGGTACGGGGGAGACGTGGTCGGGGTGGTCGGTGTTGCTGGTGCGGCTGGGGCCGGCGCGGCTAGCGCCGGCGGGCGTGGCGGCGCGGTCGGCTCCCTCGGTTCGGCCCTCGCCTCGGCGTCCCAGGTTCTCGGCGGCGGGCTCACCTCCGGCGCACCCCTGGCCCCGCAGGCGGACCTCTCCCGCTTGCCCGCCCTCGTCTCCTCCCTCTCGACGAGCGAGTTCCGTGTCGAGCTGCACAACAGGCTCGACGTCGCGCCGCCGCCGGGCATCCAACTCGCCCTGTTCCGCATCGCGCAGGAGAGCCTCACGAACGTGACCCGCCACGCCGGGGCCACCGAGGCCCGCGTGGTGCTCGAGCAGCGCGGCGACGACTACGTGCTGCGGGTCAGCGACAACGGCCGGGGCGGAACCGCGCCGCGCGCGACGTCCGGCCGGAACCCCGGCGGACGGGGCCTTCTCGGCATGAAGGAACGCGCCGAACTGCTCGGCGGACACCTCGAGGCCGGGCCGATCAGCACCGGCGGTTTCGCGGTCGTCGCGACCGTACCGCGGGTGCCGCGGGCTCCGCGCCGGTCGCGGCCGTGAGCGGCGCGGGGGAGCCGGGGCCCTCGGGTGCCGAGCTCGCCGCCGCGCCTCCGGTGGCCGCCTCCCCGCGCATCCGTGTCGTCGTCGCGGACGACCAGCAGCTCATCCGCGCCGGCTTCGGCGCGCTGCTCGCCAACGAGCCCGACATCGACGTCGTGGGCGAGGCCGGCACAGGCACCGAGGTCGTCGGTGTCGTGAAGCGGTTGCGTCCCGATGTGGTGCTGATGGACATCCGGATGCCCGACGGCGACGGCCTCTGGGCCACGGAGCAGCTCGTGGCCGACCCGAGCCTGTCGGGCGTGCACATCGTCATCGTCACGACCTTCGAGCTCGACGAGTACGTCGGGCGCGCCATCCGGGCCGGCGCCAGCGGATTCCTCGTGAAGGACACCGAGCCCGTCGAACTCATCCGGGCGGTGCGGGTGGTCGCGGCCGGCGAGGCCCTGCTCTCGCCGAGCGTTACCAAGCGCCTGCTCGAACGGGTGGCCGCGGGCCTGGCCGACGGCGCGCAGGCGCCCGTGCTCGACGCCCTCACCGACCGCGAACGGGAGGTGCTGGCGCTTGTCGGCGCGGGGCTCACGAACGGCGAGATCGCGCTGCGGCTGTTCCTCAGCCCGCTGACCGTGAAGACGCACGTCTCGCGCACCATGACGAAACTCGCGGCCCGCGACCGCGCCCAACTCGTGGTCATCGCGTACGAGGCCGGTCTCGTGCGCGCTGGCTGGCGCTGACGCGCCCGCGCGCCCCGGCCTCGCGCGCCCGCGCGCGCTGGCTGCCGCTGACGCCGTCTGCAGCCCCGCCCCCCGCGCGCCCTGCTCGACCTCCGCCCGCTCCGGCCGCCCGCCCTGGCCGCCGCGCGCCCTGCTGGGCCGGCCGCCCGCTCCGGCCTCGTGCGACCCGCGCCCACTACCTGCCCCACCCGCGGGGCTCGCGTGCGCAGCGCGGGTGGTTCGCAGGCACGGCGCAGTCGGCAGCGGGACGCCCGGGACCCCTGCGGCGTGCTACCGGGGGAGTAGGGGGGCCACATCCCGAGGGCGATGCGCCCCCGACCGTTCGGCGGGAGCCTTGGAACACGGCCCGAAGAGGCCTCTACGTCGAAAGGACACTCCGTGCTCACCTCACTCCTCGCAACACTCCCGGCCGCGACATCCGCGGCCGCCGCACCGGCCAGCGCCGCCCTCGCCCACTGGGGTCGGTGGGGCGGCCCCGGCTTCGGCGGCGGCTTCGGTTGGCTGTTCCTGCTGGTTCCGCTGCTCTGGATCGGCGTCTTCGCCCTGATCTTCTCGCTCGTCGCACGCCGCCGTCGGCGCTTCTGGGCCGCGAACGGGGGCCGGCCGGGCGCGTGGGGCGCGCCCTGGGCCGGCCCCGGCGGCGCCGGGGGATGGGCCGGAGCCGCCGGCTGGACGGGCGCGGGCAGCCCGACGTCCGACGCCGAGAAGACGCTCGCGGAACGCTTCGCCCGCGGCGACATCGACGAGGTCGAGTACCGCGCCCGCCTCGAAGTCCTCCAGGCGAGCCGCCCCGCGGGCCCCGCGGGCCCCGCCGCCCCGGTTCCCCCCGCCAAGCCCTGACCCCCCCCCGCCACCTCCCGCCCGCCCCCACCCCGGACCCGCAAGCGTGAATGCGACGCGCGCGGCTGAGTGCGACATCCTGTGCAGCCGCGCTCAGCCGCATCGGCCGCACTCATCGCCGGGCGGGGCGGCGGGGGCGCGCCCGCTCGCTGAACGGCAGCCGACCGTTCGGGGGCGTACGGGGGCGGCCCCGGCGGCCGGGGGTAAGCTGAGCACGTGGCAGCAATCAACTTGGGTATGCCCAAAGTCGTCGAGACTCTGGCCCCCCGTCGCAAGTCCCGTCAGATCAAGGTCGGCAAGGTGCTCGTCGGTGGTGACGCCCCCGTCAGCGTGCAGTCGATGTGCACGACGCCGACGACGAACATCAACGCGACCCTCCAGCAGATCGCCGAACTCACGGCCAGCGGGTGCGACATCGTGCGCGTCGCCGTGCCGAGCCGTGACGATGCAGAAGTTCTGCCGATCATCGCGAAGAAGAGCCAGATCCCTGTGATCGCGGACATCCACTTCCAGCCGGCGTACGTCTTCCAGGCGATCGATGCCGGGTGCGCCGCCGTGCGCGTGAACCCGGGCAACATCCGCAAGTTCGACGACCAGGTGGGCAAGATCGCCGCCGCCGCCAAGGCTGCAGACGTGAGCATCCGCATCGGCGTGAACGCCGGTTCGCTCGAGCCCAGCATCATGCAGAAGTACGGCAAGGCCACGGCTGAAGCCCTCGTCGAGAGTGCTGTCTGGGAGGCGAGCCTCTTCGAGGAGCACGACTTCCACGACTTCAAGATCTCCGTGAAGCACAACGACCCGATCGTCATGGTGAAGGCCTACCGGCTGCTCGCCGAGCGGGGCGACTGGCCCCTGCACCTCGGCGTGACCGAGGCCGGCCCCGAGTTCCAGGGCACGATCAAGTCGGCGACGGCCTTCGGGATCCTCCTGGGTGAGGGCATCGGCGACACCATCCGCGTGTCCCTCTCGGCCCCGCCTGCGCAGGAGGTCAAGGTCGGGCTCCAGATCCTGCAGTCGCTGAACCTCCGGGAGCGCAAGCTCGAGATCGTCTCGTGCCCCTCCTGCGGCCGCGCCCAGGTCGACGTGTACAAGCTCGCGAACGACGTCACCGACGGACTCGAGGGGATGACCGTCCCCCTCCGCGTCGCTGTGATGGGGTGTGTCGTGAACGGCCCCGGCGAAGCTCGCGAGGCCGACCTCGGTGTCGCCTCTGGTAACGGCAAGGGCCAGATCTTCGTGCGTGGAGAGGTCATCAAGACCGTCCCCGAGTCCGAGATCGTGGCCACGCTCATCCAGGAGGCCAACCGCCTCGCCGCCGAGATGCCGGACGGCGAGACCGGTTCACCGCAGGTCGTCACGGTCTGAGCGGGTCGCGGTCTGAGCTCGTCACAGTCTGGTCCCCTGCTGCAGCCCGCCTTCGAGCTCCGGATCCCGTCTCCCGCCGACGCCGGGGCCTGGCACCGACTGTTCGACGACGCCGAGGTGATGCGCTTCATCGGTGACGGCCGCGTGCGGTCACCCGAGTGGTACCAGGAGTTCGCCGCACGGCAGCGCCTGCTCGCGGCCGACACGGGTCTCTGCCTCTTCGCGCTGGTGCGGGTGGATGACCGTGGGGACGGTGAGGCGAGGGCTGACACTCCGGCATCCGGTGCCGGTCACGCGGCGGCCGCGGGCCTCGGCACGGTCGCCGGCTTCGTCGGCATCCAACCGTGGACGCAGCCGTGGGGCCCCACGGGCCGCCCCGAGATCGGTTGGCGGCTCGGCGTGGAACACCAGGGCCTCGGCCTTGCGACAGCAGCAGCGCGGGAGTGTCTCGCGCGGGCGGCTGCCACGGGCATCCAGAACCCGGTTGCGATGATCGACGTGCGGAACATCGCTTCGATCGCGGTCGCGCGGAAGCTCGGCATGCAGTCCTTGGACGAGATCGATGCCCCGACCGGCGCGCGCGTCGCTGTCTACGGCTTCGGCGGACCGGATCGAACGGTGTCGGGCTGATCCGAGAGCCTCTGGGGATCAATTAGCTGCGCTAATGACCTAAGCTAATGAGATGCCAGCAACCATCTCAGCAGAAGTCGATCCCGGCGTCGCAGCCGACGATCTCGCGGCGCACCTGCGCCCCGCGCTCCTCCGCGTCTCGCGCCGGCTGCGCGCGGAGAAGGCCGACAACGAGCTGAGCGACTCGCAGTCCGCGATCCTCGGGTACCTGCTGCAACGGGGCCCCAGCACACCCGGCGCCCTCGCTGCGTTCGAGCGAGTCACGCCGCCCTCGATGAATCGCACCATCAATGCCGTCGTCAGTGCGGGCTACGTCGTGCGTACTCCGTCGGCTGACGACGGGCGGAAGGTGCTCGTCTCGCTCACCGATTCCGGCGCCGCACTTGTGGCCGAGACCCGCCGCCGGCGGAATGCCTGGCTGAACCTGCGGCTGGCCGAGCTGTCAGCGGATGACCGTGCCACGCTCCAGCGGGCGGCGACGGTGCTCCGGGAACTCGCCGACAGTTGAGCGCGATGTTCCGGTCGCTCAGCGACTACAACTACCGGGTCTGGTTCGGCGGGGCGATCGTCTCGAATGTCGGCACGTGGATGCAGCGCACCGCCCAGGACTGGATCGTGCTCACCCAGCTGACCCGCAACGACGCCGTCGCGGTCGGAGTGGTGATGGCGCTCCAACTCGGGCCACAACTGCTGCTCGTTCCGTGGACGGGGCTCGTTGCCGACCGCGTCGACCGCCGCAAGCTCCTCATGGTGACGCAGGGGGTGATGGGTATCCTCGGGCTGGCGCTCGGACTGATCGTGCTCTCGGGCAGAGCGCAACTCTGGCAGGTGTACATCTTCGCGCTGCTGCTCGGCATCACCAGTGCCTTCGATGCGCCTGCCCGGCAGTCGTTCGTGTCGAACCTGGTGTCCGACTCGAACCTCTCGAACGCCGTCGCGTTGAACTCGGCGTCCTTCAATGCGGCACGGATGATCGGACCTGCCCTGGCGGGCGTGCTGATCGCTGTCGTCGGATCCGGCTGGGTGTTCCTGATCAACGCAATCAGTTTCGGTGCCGTCCTCTTCTCGCTCACACGCATGCGCCAGGAGAACCTGCGCGTTCCCAAGCGTTCGAAGGGCGGGCCGGGCCAGCTGCTCGACGGCTTCCGGTACGTGTCGAAACGTCCGGACATCGTCATCGTGCTCGTCGTGATCGCGATCATCGGAACCTTCGGTCTGAACTTCCAGATCTTCACGTCGACGATGACCACGGGAACGTTCCATCTGGATTCGACGGCGTTCGGGTTGCTGTCGTCTGTGCTGGCCGTCGGGTCGGTCGCGGGTGCCCTGCTCTCGGCGAGGCGCGAGAGACCGCGGCTCCGGCTCGTCTTCGCCTCGTCGGCGCTCTTCGGGCTGAGCTGTCTGCTGGCCGCCTTCTCGCCGACCTACCTGACCTTCGCGCTCTGCCTCGTTCTGCTCGGGTTCGCCGCGCAGACGCTGATGACGACAGCGAACGGTGCCGTGCAGATGACGACGGCACCCGAGTTCCGGGGCCGCGTGATGGCGCTCTACATGGCCATCTTCATGGGCGGCACCCCCATCGGAGCCCCGATCGTCGGTCTCGTCGCCAACACCCTGGGCCCGCGCTGGGCGATCGGTGTCGCGGCCGTGGCGGGATTCGCGGCGGCGCTGATCGGCCTGCTCTGGATGATTCGGCACCAGCATCTGCGTCTCAACGTGCAGGTGCACGGCTCGCCTCATTTCATCGTGACGCACGACGGCGACACGCGTTCGCTGGATGTGCTCGAGACGCCGCGGCCCGCCTCGGCTGAACGCGAGAAGCTCGTCGACGATGTGCTGGAGGACGAGGTCACCGAAAAGCGGTGAAACACCGGGTGACGATTACTCATAGATGAGCATTTCTTGATATTGTGCTGTTCGGAGCGAAATCCGAACGAGAGGCCGATGCAGAGTGAATGCACAGAACCGTCCCACCCACGAACGTCTGAAGCAGGGCGGGCTGGGTGCGCTGCTGGTCTGCGGCGCCCTCGTCGCCGGTGTTGCGCTGACGGCTGCTGCGCTGCCGGGTGCCCCTGCATCCGCGACGAAGGGGCTTTCCCGTTCGTCCGTCGCGATGGCCGAACCCGTCGACGACCTGTCGCAGGAGCACCTGGCGGCGATCGGTGAGGCCGGCACGGTCTACCTGAGCGGCACGTGGTCGGGCTTCGTGAACTTCCCGTTGCCCGACGGCACGACGGCCTGGTCGGACCAGATCGACGCGTCGTTCAGCTGCAGCGGATTCGTGGCGAGCTCCGACGGCTACATCGTCACCGCGGGGCACTGCGCCGACGTCGCCGAGGGCAAGACGGCCCTGGTCGACCAGTTCCTCTCCGACGAGGTCGCGAACGGTGACATCACCGAGGCCGATGCGCAGGGCTACATCGCAGCCGGCGCAGAGGGCGCCTGGCCTGTGGAGGGCCAGAAGACCGGGGAGGCGCCCGTGCTGGCCATGAAGGTCTATCCGGCCATCTCGATCTCCGCCGACAACGCCTCAGGGTTCACGGCTGTCCTCCAGGACGACCGCCCGCTCAGTCAGGGCGACGTCGCCCTGTTCAAGATCGACGCGCCCGCGCCCCTCCCCGTGCTCCTCGTCTCGGGTGAACAGCCGGCCACCGGCCAGAAGGTCGACGCGATCGGTTATCCGGGCAATGTGACAGACCTGGTGAGCGGCAATCCGCAGCCCACTTTTGCCCAGGGCCAGGTCAGCGGCCGGCAGCAGACCGACGGCGGCCCGTTCACCCAGATCGGGGTCACCATGAGCCCCGGCATGAGCGGGGGCCCCGTGATCAACGGCACGGGCGACGTCGTCGGCGCCATCAGCTTCGGCCCCTCGGGCGACACCCAGCAGCTGAACTTCGCGGCTGCACCCGAGACGATCTCGGCCCTCCTCGCCCGCAACGGCGTCAAGAACACCCTCAGCGATGCCGACACCTTCTTCCGCGCGGGCCTCTCGGAATACTTCGACGGCAGGTTCCACGCTGCTGCCGAAGACCTCGCCAAGGTCGTCGCCGCGAACCCGCAGAACGCGATCGCCCAGCAGTACCAGGCGAAAGCCACGGAGGCCTTCCCCCGCGAGAACACCACCGGCTGGATCCTCTGGGCCGGCATCGGGGGAGGCGTCTTCCTCCTGCTCGTGATCGGGCTGGTCGTCCTCCTCGTCCTCCGCGGGGGGCGCAAGCGTCGTGCGACAGCAGCGGCCAGCGCTGGCGCGCCATTCTCGACGCTGCCCGCCGCCGCAGGAACGCCCGCACCGCTGGCTCCGTCCGCGGCAATGCCCGCCCCGGTGACGGCACTCTCGGAGCCCGCCGCCCCCGTCTCGGCCGCGTCCTCAGCGGCCCCGCCTGCTCCGGTGCCAGCACAGGCCCCACCGGCCGCGCCGTCAGCTTCCGCATACCTGCCAGCCGCGGCGTCCGTCCCAGTCGCGGCGTCCGCCCCAGCCGCAGCAGCCGTGCCCCCGGCCTCGCCACCCACCCCGGCCTCGCCACCCGTCCCGGCCGAGTCGCTCTCCACCGCCGGGCCGCACCCGGCGGCTGCGCCGCTCACCCACGAGCCGCACCCGGCGGCCGCGCCGCTCGGCACCGAGCCGCACCCGGCGCCCGCGCCGCCCGCCACCGATGAGCCGCACGCGGCGGACGCACCACTCGCCGCCGCCGAAGGGCCCGCCGCCGCGAACACGCACTGCGGTGCGTGCGGACGAGTGGTCTCGGAGGGGCAACGGTTCTGCACCGCCTGTGGGCACCCCCTGTCCGCGGCAGCCGCCATCAGCCCCGACGCGGCGTCGTAGCGCGCCGCAATAGACTGTTCCGGTGCCTACACGCCTCACCAATTACTTTCTGAAGACCCTCCGCGAAGACCCCTCCGATGCGGAGGTGACCAGCCACCGCCTCCTGGTGCGGGCCGGGTACATCCGTCGCCAGGCACCGGGGATCTTCGCGTGGCTCCCGCTCGGTCTCCGCGTGAAGGCGAAGATCGAGAAGGTCGTCCGTGAGGAGATGTCGAACGCCGGCGCCCACGAGGTGCACTTCCCGGCCCTGCTGCCGAAGGAGCCCTACGAGGCCACCGGCCGTTACGTCGACTACGGCGACGGTATGTTCCGCCTCGAAGACCGCCGCGGTGTGGGCTACGTGCTGGCGCCCACCCATGAGGAGGTCTTCACCCTCCTGGTGAAAGACCTGTACAGCAGCTACAAAGACCTCCCCCTCTCGATCTACCAGATCCAGGACAAGTACCGCGACGAGGCCCGCCCGCGTGCGGGGCTCCTCCGCGGTCGTGAGTTCACCATGAAGGACGCGTACTCGTTCGACTACACCGATGCGGGTCTGGATGTCTCGTACCAGGCCCAGCGCGACGCCTACGAGCGCATCTTCACCCGGCTCGGCCTCGAATACGTGATCGTCAAGGCCGACGCCGGCGCGATGGGCGGCTCGAAGAGCGAGGAGTTCCTGCACCCGACTCCCGTGGGTGAAGACACCTTCGTGCGCTCCGCGGGAGGCTACGCCGCCAACGTCGAAGCCTTCACCACGCTGGTGCCGGGCGCCCTCCCGGTCGATGGCCTGCCCGCACCGACGGTGTTCGACTCACCGAATACCCCGACCATCCAGAGTCTGGTCGCACTGGCGAACGCCGAGCAGCCCCGTGCCGACGGCCGCGAGTGGACCGCCGCAGACACCCTGAAGAACGTCGTTCTGGCCGTCACGCAGCTCGACGGCAGCCGCGAGATCGTCGTGGTCGGCATTCCCGGCGACCGCGACGCGGACCTGAAGCGGGCCGAGGTCGCGTTCCAGCCCGCGGAGGTCGAAGCCGCGAACGAAGACGACTTCGCGAAACACCCCGGCCTGGTGAAGGGCTACATCGGTCCGTGGGCCGCGGCCGGCACGGCCGTGCTCGGCGAGACGTCGAGCACGAGCATCCGGTACCTGCTCGACCCCCGTGTCGTCACGGGCACGCAGTGGATCACCGGCGCGAACGAACACGAGAAGCACGTCTTCGGTCTTGTGGCGGGTCGCGACTTCGTGGGCGACGGCTTCGTCGAGGTCGCCGATGTACGGGATGGCGACCCCGCCCCCGACGGCTCGGGCCCCATCGAGACCGCGCGCGGCATGGAGATCGGGCATGTCTTCCAGCTCGGCCGGAAGTACGCCGAAGCGCTCGGCCTCAAGGTGCTCGATGAGAACGGCAAGCTCGTCACCGTGACCATGGGCTCGTACGGTATCGGTGTGACGCGGATCCTGGCGATCATCGCCGAGCTGAACAACGACGACAAGGGCCTCATCTGGCCGCCCGCGGTCGCGCCCTTCGACGTCTACGTCGTCGCCACCGGGCGCGACGCGGCCGTCTACGAGGCCGCCGAGGGCATCGTCGCCGAGATCGAGGCGTCGGGCCGCGAGGTGCTGTTCGACGATCGGCCCAAGGTCTCGCCGGGCGTGAAGTTCGGCGATGCGGAGCTGATCGGCGTACCGAAGATCGTCATCGTCGGTCGCGGCGTCGTCGATGGAACGGTCGAAGTGTGGAACCGGGCCACCGGCGAACGCACTGAGGTCGCTCTCGGCGAGGTCGTCGCGGCACTCTGAGCCGACCGCGGCCAAGCCCCCCCGCCCTAGCACTGAACGGCCGCCGAAACGAGGCGGTGCGGCAGGTGGGCGAACTCACACCAAGCTCAAATTAGACTTGACCGATGCGCAGTCATGGATTGGCTGCATTCGGGCGTAACTGCATCAGGCGTAGAAGGACTCCATTGACTAACTCCAATGCCACTTTCCGGCATCAGAACTCGGCGCTGCTCGCGGTGAAAGCGCGCCTCGCTCCGCTCGTGGTGACGTCAGAGGAGATCGACGTGCGGCTCGCCGACGCTCTGACCCGCCTGCGCCTCCCCACCGGTCTCCTGCAGCGCGTCGCCGGCGTGATCTCCCGCCGCAACTGGGACGACAACGGCACCTTCGACGAGGCAGCGGCCGGTGCGGCAGGCGATGCGCTCAAGGAGGCGAACGTCGACCCGAAAGACGTCGGGCTGCTGATCAACACGTCGGTCACCCGCAAGCACCTCGAACCGAGTGTGGCGGTGGGCATCCACCACGCCCTCGGGCTGCCCTCCTCGGCCATGAACTTCGACATCACGAACGCCTGCCTCGGTTTCGTCAACGGAATGACGCTCGCCTCGCAGATGATCGACTCGGGCCAGATCAAGTACGCCGTGATCGTCGACGGCGAGGATTCGAACGAGATCCAGGCCAACACGATCCACCGTCTCTCGCAGCCCGGCATCTCCCGCAAGGACTTCGTGAACGAGTTCGCCTCGCTCACCCTCGGTTCGGGTGCCGCCGCCGCAGTGCTCGGCCCAGCCGACCAGCACCCGGAGGGCCACCGCATCATGGGCGGCATCTCGCGGGCCGGAACCGAGCACCACCTGCTCTGCGTCGGCGACAAAGACGGCATGTTCACGCACACCAAGGAGTTGCTCGCGGGCGGCATGGCGCTGGTCGTCGAGGCGTGGAAAGAGGCGAAGGGCTCCTGGGACTGGCAGAAGATGGACCGCTACATCCTGCACCAGGTCAGTGATGTGCACACCGATTCGATCGTCAAGGCGGCGAAACTCGACCGCAAGAAGATTCCGCTCACCTACCCGCAGCTCGGCAACGTCGGCCCCGCGTCCCTGCCGATGACGCTTGCGCTCGAGGCCTCGAAGCTCGTCAAGGGCAACCGCGTGCTCTGCATGGGGGTCGGTTCGGGCATCAACACCGCCATGACCGAGATCGTCTGGTAGTGGGCGGCCAGCGCTGGCGCGAGCCGGCGTCGCTGCCCGGCGGGTTCCCGGGTCTGGATGCCCGCTGGTCCCGTCTCGTCACGGCACCCGATTCGCACGGCACTCCGCGCACCTGGCACCTGCTCGACAACCTCGCGCTGCTGACCGAGGCGGGCCTCGAACCCTCCGGCACCATTCTCTGCGTGCACGGCAATCCGACGTGGTCGTACCTCTGGCGCACGGTGGTCGCGGCGGCGACGGATGCTGCGCTGGCCGATGCTGCGCTGAACCAGGCCTCTGCTGCCCCCGTCTGGCGGGTCGTCGCGGTCGACCAGCTCGAGATGGGCTTCTCGGAGCGTTCCGGGCACGACCGGGGCCTGCCGGAGCGCATCGCCGACCTCGGCGCCCTGACCGACACCCTCGGCCTCGCCGGCCCGGTCGTCACCCTCGGCCATGACTGGGGCGGCGTCGTCTCGCTCGGCTGGGCCGTCGACCACCCCGATCTTCTCGCCGGCGTGATGATGCTGAACACGGCCGTGCACCAGCCCGAGAACGCTCCGCTCCCGGCGGCGCTGCGGCTCGTGCTGAAGCGTTCGCTCCTGGTGGCGAGCACCGTGCGCACGACAGCCTTTCTCGACACGACCCTGGCGATCGCGCACCCCGCGCTGGAGTCGTCCGTGCGGAGCGCCTTCCGCGCGCCCTACCGCTCTGCGCGCCGCCGCGAGGGCATCGGAGCCTTCGTCGCCGACATCCCCGTCGACGCCTCGCACCCGAGCTTCGCCGAACTCACCCGCGTCTCGTCGGCCGTCGCCCGCCTCGACGTTCCGGCGCTCATGCTCTGGGGCCCCCGTGATCCCGTCTTCAGCGACCGCTACCTCGGCGACCTCCTCACGCGGTTGCCGCATGCTGACGTCACCCGTTTCGAGGGTGCCGGCCACCTGGTGGGCGAGGACGTCGCAGTCGCCCCGATGATCCTGTCCTGGCTCACCGACCGCTTCCGGGGGCTGGATGTCGCCACCGACGCGTCTGCGGACTCCGACGCCAATGACGTCGCCGGGCTTGCCGTGGCCGCGCACGAAGGGCCTGGCGCCGCCGCCGCGCCGTCCGCCGACAGGTCGAGCGAGCCCCCGGCGGCGCCCTTCCGGCCGCTCTGGGCCACCCTCGACGAACACGCGACCGATCCGCGACCCGCTGTCGTCGAGATCGCACCGCGGGGCGCGAAGCGGGGGAGCGGCATCCGTTCCGTGAGCTGGGCGCTGCTGAAACGCCGGGTGGATGAGCTCGCCGCCGGCCTCACCGCCGTGGGCGTCGAGCGGGGTGACCGGGTGTCCCTGCTCGTGCCCCCGGGTGCCGACCTGACGGGTGTGCTCTACGCCTGCCTCCGGATCGGCGCGGTCGTCGTCGTCGCCGACGCGGGCCTCGGGATCCCGGGTCTCAGCCGCGCCGTCCGTGGCGCGCGCCCCGATCATGTCATCGGCATCGAGACCGCTCTGGCTGCGGCCCGCGTGCTCGGCTGGCCCGGACAGCGCATCTCGGCCCGCACCCTCTCGGCGCCGCTCGCCGCGGCCCTCGGGGTCAGCCATTCGCTCGCCAACGTCGCCCGGCTGGGCAGAGAGGCGATCGCCGCCGGTGGCGCAGCCCTCCGCCCTGCTGCCCCCGCCGCCACCGACCCCGATGCCACCGCCGCCATCCTCTTCACCTCGGGTTCGACCGGCCCCGCCAAGGGCGTCGTGTACACCCACCGCCAGCTCGCCGCCCTGGTCGGTCTGCTCGGCGACCGGTTCGGCATCAGCCCGGGCACCGGCCTCGTCGCAGGCTTCGCGCCGTTCGCTCTGCTCGGCCCCGCGCTCGGCGCGACGTCCGTCACGCCCGACATGGACGTCACCTCCCCCAAGACCCTGTCCGCCCGCGCCATTGCGCAGGCCGCGCGGGCCGTCGATGCCACGGTCGTCTTCGCGTCCCCGGCCGCCCTGATGAACGTGACGGCGACCTCGGATGCCCTGACCGCCCCCGAGCGGAGCGCCCTCAGCCGCGTGCGGACGCTGCTCTCCGCGGGCGCACCGTTGCCGGTGCCGCTGCTGCAGGAGGTCGCCGCGCTGCTGCCGGAGGCGAGCATCCACACCCCCTACGGGATGACGGAGGGCCTGCTGATGACCGACATCACGCTCGACGGGATCGTCGAGGCGCAGGCCGATGCGCAGGCCGGTATTCACGCGGCGGCCCAGGCCGAGGCGCGCGCGGGCGCGCAGGCCGGGACGCCCGCGCCGACCCCCGGCGGCGTCTGCGTCGGCGCGCCCGTCGAGGGTGTGCGCGTGCTGCTGAGCGCCCTCGACGACCACGGCGACGCGACTGGCGAGCCGAGTGCCGCTCCCGGCGTCACCGGGGAGATCGTCGTCTCCGCACCCCACCTCAAAGACCACTACGACCAGCTCTGGCTCACCGACCGGGCCGCCACCCGGGAGACGCCGGCCGGGCGCTGGCACCGCACCGGCGACGTCGGGCACTTCGACGCGCAGGGCCGGCTCTGGGTCGAGGGGCGACTGCCGCACGTCATCACGACGGCCATGGGCATCCTGACCCCGGTCGGCCCGGAGCAGGCGGTCGAGGCCCTGACCGGCGTGCGACGAGCCGCTTTCGTCGGGATCGGTCCGCGCGGCACACAGCAGGTCGTCGCCGTCATCGAGTCGAGCGCCCCGCGGGCACGGCGCACTCCGGTCGGCCTCGCCGAACCGTCGCTCGCCACGGCGGTGCGGCGGGCATCCGGGGTGGATGTCGCAGCTGTGCTCGTCGTCTCCGAACTGCCCACGGACATCCGCCACAACTCGAAGATCGACCGCACCGCGCTCGGCACCTGGGCGGCGGGCGTGCTGGCCGGCGGGCGGCGAGTGGCGCCGTGAGGGTCCTCGTCACGGGCGCGAGCGGGATGCTCGGCCGGGCCGTCGCGCGGGGGGTGCTCGCTGCGGGGCACAAGGTGCGGACGTTCCAGCGCGGTGTCTCCGGCGTCGACGGTGCTCTGGATGCCCGGGGGAGCATCACCGACCCCGAGGCCGTGCGTGCTGCCGCCGAGGGCGTCGACGCGGTCATCCATCTTGCGGCGAAGGTCTCGTTCGCGGGAGCGCCCGAGGATTTCCGGGCCGTGAACGTCGAGGGGACCCGGTCTCTCGTGGCCGCCGCCCGGAGCGCCGGGGCCACCCGCTTCGTGATGGTCTCCTCGCCGTCCGTCGCACACGCGGGGCTCTCGATCGTCGGGGACGATGCCCTGCCGGCCGATCCGGAGCGCGCCCGCGGCGAATACGCCCGCACGAAGGCTGCGGCCGAACTGCTCGCGCTCGAAGCGGACGAACCGGGCTTCGCCGTTGTCGTCGTGCGGCCGCACATCGTGTGGGGGCCGGGGGACACCCAGCTCATCGAACGGGTCGTCGACCGGGCGAGCAGGGGGCGGCTGCCCCTGCTCAGCGGTGGACTCGCCCTGATCGACACGACCTACGTCGACAATGCCGCCTCGGCGATGGTCGCAGCGCTCGAACGCGCTGAAGCCGTACACGGCCAGTCGTTCGTCGTGTCGAACGGTGAGCCCCGCACCGTCTCGGAGCTTCTCGCGGGCATCTGCGGGGCGGCGGGGGTTCCCCGGCCGGGCTGGAGCGTTCCCGCCGCGGTGGCGCGCGAGGCCGGGGGCCTGATCGAGCGGGTCTGGGCCGTGCGCCCGGGGCGTGACGAGCCGCCGATGACCCGGTTCCTCGCCGAACAGCTCTCCACGTCGCACTGGTACGACCAGCGCCGCACCCGGGCTTCGCTGGACTGGCAGCCCGCGGTGACCCTCGACGAGGGCTTCGAACGCCTCCGCCGGTGGTACGCCATGGACCCGGGCGATCGGGTATCCTAGAAAGCTGGACCGGGCCATCGCCCCGTCTGAGACTGAAGAAACTGAATACGTAAGAGAAGGAGGCCGGCCGTGGATATCGACCTCAGCGTGCTCAAGCTCATGGAACGCGAACGCGAAATTCCCTTCGACGAGCTTGTGCAGATCATCGAACAGGCGATTCTGACCGCCTACCTGAAGCACACCGACCAGGCTGACCATGCGCCGGCCGGGGAAGCCCCGAAGGCCCGTGTGCACCTCGACCGGAAGACCGGTCACGTCAGCATCTTCGTGCCCGAACTCGACGACTCGGGGCTCGTCATCGGCGAGAGCATCGACGAGCCGAGCGACTTCGGCCGCATCGCCGCATTCGCTGCCAAGCAGGTCATCAACCAGCGCCTCCGCGACATCGCCGACGACGCCGTGCTCGGCGAGTTCAAGGGGCGCGAGGGCGACATCGTCGCGGGCGTCATCCAGCAGGGGCCGAACCCGCGCATGATCCATGTCGACCTCGGTACGGTCGAGGCGATCATGCCGCCCGAGGAGCAGGTCGCCGGCGAGACGTACACCCACGGCAACCGGATCCGGGTCTACGTGACCGCTGTGGGTCGTGGGCTGAAGGGTCCGCAGATCACGGTGTCCCGCACGCACCCGTCTCTCGTGCGGAAGCTCTTCGCACTCGAGGTCCCCGAGATCGCGAGCGGTGTCGTCGAGATCGTCTCGCTGGCTCGCGAAGCCGGCCACCGCACCAAGATCGCGGTTCGCGCCACCGAGCCCGGCATCAACGCCAAGGGTGCCTGCATCGGTGAACTCGGTCAGCGCGTGCGCGCCGTGACGAACGAGCTCGGCAACGAGAAGATCGACATCGTCGACTACTCCGAAGACCTGCCGACGTTCGTGGCGAACGCGCTCTCCCCGGCGAAGGTGACGAGTTCGTTCGTCATCGATGCGTCGCTGAAGGCCGTGCGCGCCCTCGTTCCCGACTACCAGCTCAGCCTGGCGATCGGCAAGGAAGGGCAGAACGCCCGCCTCGCGGCCAAACTCACGGGCGCGAAGATCGACATCCAGCCCGACTCGATCCTCGAAGACGACTAGCCCGGGCATCCATTCGACAGCCGGAGCGGTGTCGAAACCGTCCGGGCGAATCAGGGCGGTGCTAGAATGAAACCTGTAAGAACGTGCGTCGGTTGCCGAGCGCGTGCCGAGAAATCCTCCCTTCTCAGGGTCGTGGCCCAGAATTCACTGCTTGTCGTCGATGACGGCGCTGTGATGCCGGGGCGAGGCGCGTATCTCCACGCAACCATCCACTGCTTCCAGAACGCCGTGAAGCGTCGGGCCTTCGGCCGGGCGTTGCGTACTGACAGGCAGCTCGACATTTCCGAACTAGAGACAAGGCTGAACGCCACTGTGAACAACTAATGAGTAATCACTCATGAGCGCCTCAAAATGAGTAGCGCACACAACTGAGGCCGTCCCTGTTCGGGGTCACGGCCCGAACAAGGAGAATTGTGGCAAAACCACGCGTACACGAGATCGCAAGCGAACTCGGCGTCGACAGCAAGGTCGCCATGGCGAAGCTCAAAGAAATGGGCCAATTCGTCAAGGGACCCTCATCGAGCATTGAACCACCGGTCGCCCGGCGCCTGAAAGAGGCGCTGCAGGCCGAGAGCGCCAAGGCATCCGCCGGCGGCGCCACCACCGCATCCAGCGGGGGATCGTCGACCACGTCGACGGCCACTGCTGTGCGCCCGGGCGGCGGTCGTCCCGGCCCCGCCGCGCCCAAGGCACCGGCCCCCGCGGCACCGTCCGCCCCGGCGACGGCACCCTCGTCGACGGCCCCGTCGACTCCGGGAACCCCCGCCTCGAGCACCCCGACCTCCGCCGCGCCCGGTTCCACGGCACCTCGTACCCCGGCAAGCCCGGGTCGTTCGGGTGCCATGGTTCCGCCGACGAGCCAGTCGTCGCGCACGGCGATCCCGTCGCCGGCCGCCCCGGCCTCACCGGCTCCGGCCGACGCTCCCTCGAGCGCTGCCCCGGCAGCTCCGTCGGCCAGCACGGCACCCGCGTCGGCTCCTGCTGACGGAAGTGCCGCTCCTGCCGCAGCAGCCGGTGACGGTTCGGCACCTCGTCCCGGCAGCAGCGCCCGCCCCGGCGGACCGCGCCCGGGCAACAACCCGTTCGCGTCCTCGCAGGGTATGCAGCGCCCCGGTACCCCGCGGCCCGGCAACAACCCGTTCGCCAGCTCGCAGGGCATGGGTTCCGCTCCGGCCGCAGGTGCCCGTCCCGGCGCTCCCGCCGGTGGCAGTGCCACGCCCAACAACATCCCCCGTCCCGTCGCCCCGCGCCCGGGTGCACCCCGTCCCGGCGCGCCGCGCCCGGGTGGAGCAGGCCAGGGCAACCGCCCCGGCGGCTTCGGAGCACGTCCGGCCGGTGCCGGCGGTTTCCGTCCCGGTGGTGCGGGTGGCGCTCGTCCGGCTGGTGCCGGCGGGTTCCGTCCCGGTGGCGCTCCCGGTGGAGCCCCCGGCAACACGTTCGGTCCTCCTCGCCCCGCAGCGGGTGCCGGTGGCCGTGGCCGTGGTCCCGGCGGCGGTACCGCTGGAGCCTTCGGTCGTGGTGGCGGGCGTGCCAAGGCGCGCAAGTCCAAGCGTACGAAGAGAGCAGAGTTCGAACTGAGGGAAGCCCCCTCGCTCGGTGGCGTCAGTGTGCCCCGTGGCGACGGGTCGACCGTGGTGCGCCTGCGCCGCGGTGCATCCATCACCGACTTCGCCGACAAGATCGACGCCAGCCCGGGCAACCTGGTCACCGTGCTGTTCCACCTCGGTGAGATGGCGACGGCGACCGAGTCGCTCGACGAGGCCACCTTCGGTGTGCTCGGCGAGGAGCTCGGCTACAAGATCCAGATGGTCTCGCCCGAAGACGAGGACCGCGAGCTCCTGCTCGGCTTCGACATCGACCTCGACGAGGAACTCGCCGAGGAGACCGACGAAGACCTCGAGATCCGCCCGCCGGTCGTCACCGTCATGGGTCACGTCGACCACGGTAAGACCCGTCTGCTCGACGCCATCCGTAACGCGAACGTCGTCGCCGGTGAGGCGGGTGGCATCACCCAGCACATCGGTGCCTACCAGGTCGTCGCCGAGCACGAGGGCATCGAACGCGCCATCACCTTCATCGACACACCCGGTCACGAGGCGTTCACCGCCATGCGTGCCCGTGGTGCGCAGGTCACCGACATCGCGGTTCTCGTGGTGGCGGCAGACGACGGCATCATGCCGCAGACGATCGAGGCGCTGAACCACGCGCAGGCCGCCAACGTGCCTATCGTGGTCGCGGTGAACAAGATCGACGTTCCCGGTGCCAACCCGGCCAAGGTGCGCCAGCAGCTCACCGAATTCGGCCTGGTCGCCGAAGAGTATGGCGGAGACGTCATGTTCGTGGATGTCTCGGCGCGCAACAACGTCAACATCGACAAGCTGCTCGACGCCGTGCTGCTCACCGCAGACGCGGGCCTCGACCTGCGGGCCAACCCGAACAAGGATGCCCGCGGTGTCGCCATCGAGGCGAAGCTCGACAAGGGTCGCGGTGCGGTTGCGACCGTGCTCATCCAGTCGGGAACGCTCGAGGTCGGAGACGCGATCGTCGCCGGTACCGCCTACGGCCGTGTGCGCGCCATGCACGACGAGAACGGTGTCGCGGTTCTCGCCGCAACGCCCTCCCGTCCGGTGCAGGTGCAGGGTCTGTCGTCGGTGCCCCGCGCCGGTGACACCTTCCTCGTCATCGAAGAAGACCGCACCGCCCGCCAGATCGCAGAGAAGCGCGAAGCCGTGGAGCGGAACGCCCTGCTGGCCCGTGCCCGCAAGCGCATCTCCCTCGAGGACTTCACCAAGGCTCTCGAAGAGGGCAAGGTCGAGTCTCTCAACCTCATCATCAAGGGTGACGTCTCCGGTGCCGTCGAGGCACTCGAGGAGTCGCTGCTCAAGATCGAGGTCGACGACTCGGTGCAGCTGCGCATCATCCACCGCGGTGTCGGTGCCGTCACGGCGTCCGACGTCGACCTGGCGACGATCGACAACGCGATCATCATCGGGTTCAACGTGCGCCCCGACCCGAAGGCCCGCGAACGTGCGGCCCGCGAGGGTGTGGACGTGCGGTTCTACTCGGTCATCTACAACGCGCTCGAAGACATCGAGAACTCGCTCAAGGGCATGCTCAAGCCCGAGTTCGAAGAGGTGCAGTCGGGTGTGGCCGAGATCCGCGAGATCTTCCGTTCCTCCAAGTTCGGGAACATCGCGGGTGTCATCGTTCGCTCCGGAACGATCACGAGGAACGCCAAGGCGCGGGTCATCCGCGACGGCGTCGTGGTCGGCGACAGCCTCGCCATCGAATCGCTCCGCCGGTTCAAGGATGACGTCACCGAGGTGCGTACGGACTTCGAGGCCGGTATCGGTCTCGGCAAGTTCAACGACATCCAGATCGGCGACGAGATCGAGACCATCGAGATGAAAGAGAAGCCGCGTACCTAGCGGTTCGGCAGTACCCCGGCGGGGCATCCTGGTTCCATCTGGTTCCGGATGCCCCGCCATCCCTTAACGAAAGGACGCGTCATGGTTGACGAAGCCAGAGCACGCAAATTGGCCGACCGCATCAAGGTCATCGTGGCCAAGAAGCTCGAACGCGGTGTCAAAGACCCGCGGATGGGTTTCGTGACGATCACCGACGTACGCGTCACGGGCGACCTGCAGCACGCCTCGATCTTCTACACGGTGTACGGCACCGACGAGGAGCGCGCCGACAGTGCCGCCGCACTGAAGTCGGCGACCGGGATGCTCCGCACGGAGGTCGGCAAGAACATCACCTCGCGGCTCACGCCGTCACTCGAGTTCATCGCTGACGGAATCCCCGAGAACGCGAAGCTCATCGACTCGCTGCTCACCGAGGCGCGCACCCGCGACGCCGAGGTGGAGACCCTGGCGCGCCAGGGCCAGTACGCCGGCGACGCCGACCCATACGTCAAGCCCCGCGTCATCGCGGACGACGACGACGACTTCGACGACGCCCCGCCCGCAGCCTGACCCCGCACCCCACATCGGGTCGTTCAGCGAAACCCCGGAAATAGTCGCTCTGACTGTGTGAAAGCGACAATTTTCGGGGTTTCGACAGGTCAGGGGACGGCGCGGGCGACGGCCGCGGGCGTGAGGAAGTGGCCCGTGCGCTCGACCTCGTGCACGAGGTCGACGAGGGCCGCGTTCACGGGCGCCTCGCGTCCGGCGGAGGCCGCCTCGGCGACGACGGCACCGTTCAGGTAGTCGATCTCCGTCGGCTGCCCGCGGCGGATGCTCTGCAGCGTCGAACCCGGGTTCGGCGTCGAACCCATCCGCGCCCTCATCCGGAGCGGAAGCCGTTCGGCGAGCCCCGCCGGTGCGAGCGCGAAGGCGCGGAGCAGCACCTGGCTGAGCCCCTGCACCCTGCCGAAGCGGGTGCCGACCGCGAACCCGGTGCGCACCGCCTCCTGCATGCTGCGGGTGATGATGCGCCGGAGCTCCGGATGCTCGATGGTCTGCTGCACGCTGAGCCCGGTGATGGCGGGCATCGCATTCACCTGGTTCACGATGAGCTTCGACCACTGCGCACCGGTGAAGTTCGCGATCGCCTCGGCCGGCATGACGGTGGCCAGCGTCGCGGTGGCCGAACGTGTGGCGGGGGAGGGCTCTCCGTCTCCCGAGCCGAGATAGGTGACGCCCGTCGTCGTGACCGAGATCTCGCCGGCCGCGAGGTAGCTCGCCGCGTAGAGCGCGAGGCCGCCGATCCAGTCCGCCTCGGGCAGGGCCTCCCGCGCGGTGCGGAGCGCTTCGAGGCCGTTCTGCACGATGACCACGGGCCTTCCGCCGAGGAGTTCGGCATTCGCGAGGATGGCCGGCCGGGCATCCTGCGCCTTCGTGCAGACGAACGCGAGCTCGGCGCTCGTCGTGAGCACCTCGTTCGCCTGCACGTGAGCGACGTGCGCGCCCCAGCCGCCGGTGAGGCGGATGCCCGACTGCCGGATGACCGCCAGGTGTTCCCCGCGTGCGGTCAGCTCGACGCTGTGGCCGGCCCGGTCGAGGAGGGCTGCGATGGTGCCGCCGATGGCGCCACCTCCGACGACGGCGATCTGCATGCGGTGGGGCCTTTCGGGGTTCAGGGCAGCGGGGATCAGGGAAGCGTGTAGCCGGCCGGTGTGTCGACGAGCAGTCCGTCTTTCAGCAAGCCTGCCACAGCCCGGTCGAGCTGTTCGACGTCGGGCCAGAGCGCGGCGATCGCCTGGGCCGGCACGGCGTCGTCGTGCGCGCGGAGGGCGCCGAGTACCAGGCCGCGCACCTGCCGGTCCGATCCCTCGTACTTCTTCTGCACGGCCTTCCGCCTGCCCTCGAAACCGGGGTAGCCGGCGGTGCGCCAGAGGCAGGCGTGTGCGATCGGGCAGGCATCGCAACGGGGTGCCCGGGCGGTGCAGACGACGGCGCCGAGCTCCATGATCGCGCCGTTGAAGGCTCGGGCGGCCACGTCGTCGTGGGGGAGGAGCGCCTCCATCGCGACCAGGTCGACGCGCGCGCTCGGCGGTCCGGGTTCGGCCTGGCCGGCGACGGCGCGGGCGATCACGCGCCGGATGTTCGTGTCCACCACCGGGTGCCGGTCGCCGTACGCGAAGGCTGCGACAGCGCGAGCGGTGTAGTCGCCGACGCCGGGCAGGGCGAGCAGATCATCCACCGCCCGCGGTACGACGCCGCCGTGCCGTTCGACGATCGCGACGGCCGAGGCGTGCAGCCAGAGGGCGCGCCGGGGGTAGCCGAGCGACTGCCAGGCCCGTACTGCCTCGCCCGCGGGTTCCGCCGCGAGGGCCGCAGGGGTGGGCCAGCGTGAAAGCCACTCCTCGAGCCGTGGAATGACGCGCACCACGGGCGTCTGCTGCAGCATGAACTCGCTGACGAGTGTGCCCCAGGCGCTGAACCCGGGCCGTCGCCACGGCAGGTCGCGGGCGTTCTCGGCGAACCACGCCACAAGCGTCTCGGAGATCACGGTGGCCTGGGACATCCTGCCCAATCTACCGAACGTAGACTGGATCCATGGCCTTTCCTCCCACCCCTCGCGAAGTGCTCTCGGATGCCCTGGCCGCCGAGATCGTGCACAACTATGGCCGCGGGCGCCGCCTGGTCGCGGTCGATGGAGCCGCCGGCACGAAGCTGTTCGCCGATGCTCTCGGTGTGGCGTTCCGGGAGGCCGGGCACGCGATCGTGAGGGCGTCGCTCGACGACTTCCTGCAGCCACGGGCTGTTCGCGAGCAGCAGGGCGCGGCGTCTGCCGCGGGCTACTACAGCGACCGGTACGACTACCCGACGTTCCTGCGCGTGCTCGTACAGCCGTTCAAGCTCGGCGGGAGTGCGGGATTCGTCGGGGCGAGTTTCGACGCCTCGCGGGACAGAGCGCTCGAACCGCGCTGGCTCACCGCCCCCGCAGATGCGATCCTGCTGGTCGACGGGCCCTTCCTGCAGCGGCCGGAGCTCCGCGGCATCTTCAACTTCGTCGTCTACCTCGAACCTGACACCTCGAAGCTCGACCCGCGCATCGACGGCGCGGACGAGCTCTACATCGGTGCCGTGCAGCCGCGCTCCGCCAGTGATGCGATCGTCTCGGCCTTCGACGAGGACGAGCCGCGGAGAGTGTTCGCCGACCGCTGCTGAAGTGATCCTCGAGGCCCTCGAGCTTGTACCCTTGGCAGAGTGAATCCCGGAAGCAACCGCAGCGGCATCCTCCTCGTCGACAAACCGCAGGGGAACACCAGCCACGATGTCGTGGCCCGCACCCGTCGCCTCGCCGGAACCCGCAAGGTCGGCCACGCCGGGACGCTCGATCCCCTCGCCACAGGGCTGCTGGTGCTGGGCGTCAACAGTTCGACCCGACTGCTGACCTATGTGGTCGGCCTCGACAAGGAGTACGAGGCGGTCATCCGGCTCGGCGCCTCCACCACGACCGACGACTCCGAGGGCGACGTGCTCGAAACCGCCGCGCCGGACGCCGTGGCCGCCCTCACCGATGACCGTATCGCCGAGGGTCTCTCGGCCCAGACCGGCGACGTGCTGCAGCGGCCGAGTTCAGTGAGTGCGATCAAGGTCGACGGCAAGCGCGCGTACGCCCGGGTGCGGGGCGGCGAGACGGTGGTTCTGGATGCCCGTGCCGTGACGATCTCGACGATCGAGGTACGGGGTGGTGGGCCGGTCACGGGCACCGGCTTCTGGGACGTGAGTGTGCGCGTGGTCTGCTCGTCGGGCACGTACATCCGTGCCATCGCCCGGGATCTCGGTGACGCCCTGGGGGTCGGCGGGCATCTGACGGCGCTCCGGCGCACGAGGATCGGGCCGTTCGGTGTCGCCGAGGCGCACACCCTCGAGACGATCGATGCCGACCGGGACCTGCTGGCGCCCGCGGATGTCGCGGGCCGGCTTTTCGAGACGGCACGGTTCGACGCCGCGCAGGCGGCCGACCTCCGGAACGGCAAGCGGGTCGAGCTCAGCGACGGCCAGGCTCCGGCTCCGGGCACCGCCACGCCGGGCCCTCTTGCCGCCATCGACCCCGATGGTGCGCTGATCGGACTGTTCGAGATCCGCGGCGGCACGGCCCGCGTGCTGGTGAACTTCCCGACGGACGCGCCCGCGATCCCGACCGCAGCCACCGAAGGGCCCGCAGCATGATCGAGTGGTTCTCCTACGTCCAGATCGCCGTCGCGGTTCTGGCCGGTGTGTTCTGCCTCATCGTGGGGTTCAGTGGGCGGGTGCCGAACGACTACACGCTCGGCGCGACAGCTCTGGTCGAACTGCTGCTGGTCATCCAGTTCGTCGTCGCCCTGCTCGCGCCCGCCTTCGGCAACGACGCGAACGGCGATGTGCTGGAGTTCTACGTCTACGCGGTCTCCGCGCTGCTGCTGCCCGCGGCGGCCGTGTTCTGGGCGCTGATCGACCGCACCAGGTGGAGCACGGTCATCCTCGGGGTCGCCTGCCTCGCGATTGCCGTGATGGTGTTCCGGATGAACGAAATCTGGCTCTTCCAGAACGTCTAAACTCGAGAGCGATATGCCAACAGAATCCGCGCCCGTGCCCGCCACCACACCGGCCCGCCGCCCCCGCATCGCCGGCATCGGCCGGGTGCTCGTCGTGATCTACGCCATCCTCGCCCTCGGTGCCTTCGGCCGCTCGCTCGTTCAGATCATCCAGCAGTTCGACCAGGCGCCCCTGGCCTACACGCTCTCCGCGGTCTCGGCTGCCGTGTACATCGTCGCCACAGTCGCCCTGGTGGCGCGGGGCGCCGTCTGGTACCGCGTCGCCTGGGTCACCATCTCGTTCGAGATGCTGGGCGTCCTCGTGGTCGGCACGTTGAGCATCGTCGCGCCCGAACTGTTCGCGCACGCCTCGGTGTGGTCGTACTACGGGGTCGGGTACCTCTTCATCCCGCTCGTGCTCCCGGTGCTCGGGATGCTCTGGCTGTCGAAGAACCGGCCCGTCGCCGCGCAGCCTGTCGCCGAGGCGGCATGAAGGTCTTCACCTCGGTCGACGAGATCCCGGCCGACTTCGGCCCGTCCGCGATCACGGTCGGCAAGTTCGACGGAGTGCACGAGGGCCACCGCGCGGTCATCCGGGAGCTGCTGGCTGTGGCCCGGAGCGAGGACCTCGTCGCGACCGCCGTCACGTTCGACCGGCATCCTTCCGCCTTCCTCGCGCCGGAGCGCGCTCCGGTCGCCCTGGTCGGCAACGAACAGAAGATCGACCTGCTGGAGAAGACCGGTCTCGACGCGACCCTCATCCTGACGTTCGACTCCGCCCTCGCCACCCTCACGCCGACGGAGTTCGTCGAGCGCATCCTCGTGAACGGCCTGCATGCCCGCGCCGTGCTCGTCGGGCGCGACTTCCGTTTCGGGCTCCGTGGTGCGGGAGACGTCGCGTTCCTGGCCAAGCTGGGCATCACGCACGGCTACACCGTGAGGATCATCGACGACGTCTCGCCGTCGGGCGGCCGGCGGGTCTCCTCGACCTGGATCCGCGAACTGCTGGCCGTCGGCGACGTGAAGACCGCGACCACCCTGCTCGGCCACGCCCCTGCGGTGCAGGGCGAGGTCGTGCACGGCGCGAAGCGGGGCCGCGAACTGGGCTTCCCCACCGCCAATCTCTCGCCGAGTTCCGAGGGGCTGATCCCGGCCGACGGCGTCTACGCGGGATGGCTGACCGACGGCGATGTGCGCTATCCCGCAGCGATCTCTGTCGGCAGCAATCCGACGTTCGACGGGGTCCCGCCGAAGCAGGTCGAGGCCTACGTGCTCGATGAGACCATCGACCTCTACGGGCACGTCGTTCTGATCGCCTTTGCCGACCGCATTCGCGGGCAGGTGAAGTTCACCGGAATCGAGCCGCTGATCGAGCAGATGAACGACGACGTCGAGCGGGTCAGAGAGCGCCTGGCGTGACAGCCGCCCTGCCGCCGTCCCAGCGCGGCGGGCGGGTGCTGGCGCTTGTCGGCATCGTGCTGGTCGCTTCGAACCTCCGCACGGCCGTCGCCGCGCTCTCGCCGATCTTCACCGACATCGGTGTCGACATCCCACTGACGAGCCTCGACGTGGGCATCATCGGTACACTGCCCCCGCTCTGTTTCGCTCTGTTCGGGCTGCTGGCTCCGGTCTTCCAGCGGTCACTCCGCGTGGAGTCCCTGCTGATCATCGCTCTGGCGGCGATGATCGTCGGGGACGTGCTCCGGGCGCTCTCGGCCTCGTACCCGATGCTCGTGCTGGCCAGCGCGCTGACGTTCGCCGGGATGGGCATCGGGAACGTGCTGCTCCCGCCGCTCGTGAAGAAGTACTTCCCCGACCGGATCGGTCCGCTCACCGCCCTCTATGCGACCGTCATGGCCCTGTTCGCCCTGCTGCCTCCGCTTGTCGCCGTGCAGGTGAGTGAAGGCGCGGGGTGGCGGTTCTCGGTCGGGATGTGGGGCATCCTCGGAGTGTTGGCAATCGTGCCGTGGGTGCGGCTGCTCGGGGCGGATCGGCGTCGCACGCCGGATCCGTCGATCGTCGAAGGAGTCGTGCCCGAACCCGACGCCGCGATGCTCGGCCGCGCCCGGCACTCGGCCCTCGCGTGGTCGCTCGGCCTGATGTTCGGCGTCACCGCGCTGAACACCTACGCCTGCTTCGCCTGGCTGCCCGAGATCCTGACCGACATCGCCGGACTCGACCAGGGCGGAGCCGGCGCGATGCTGTCGCTCTACACCAGCATGGGCATCCCGGCGTCGCTGCTCATTCCCGTCATCGCCACCCGCGTGAAGAGCGTGAGCGGGATCATCCTGTTCGGAATCGCCGCCTTCATCGCCGGGTACCTCGGGTTGCTGCTGGCGCCGACTGCAGCACTCGGTGTGTGGGTGGCCCTGGCGGGAATCGGGCCGCTGCTCTTCCCCCTGGCGCTGCTGCTGATCAACCGCCGGAGCCGCACCCAGCGCGGCGCCGTGGCCCTCAGCGGCTTCGCACAGGGCTTCGGCTACCTGCTCGGGGCTCTCGGTCCGCTGGTCGTCGGAGTGCTCCACCAGCTCAGCGGCGGCTGGACCGCTCCGCTCCTCTTCCTGCTGGTGAGCGTGGCCAGTGTGCTGCTCGTCGTGCGTGTCGTGTCGCGGCCCCGCTTCATCGAAGACGACTGGCACCGAGCCCCGCGAACGGTCTGACGTCTACACTTGATGGTGCTTCCTCCGATCCCCCCGGGTCGGTTCCGCGGGAGACGAACTTCGAAGACAGGTGTGCTTGTGACGTTAGACAGACTGGTGAGTCCGGCTTCCCGGGCGACCGAGGTGCTCGGAGGCGAACTCACCGAGTCGAGCCTCAAGCGCTACCTGAACGGCATCTCGGGTGTCGACGCGGTCGGTCTCGAGGCACGTGCGGCCGATCTCGGCAGCCGCTCGATCAAGACCACCTCGAAGGCCTGGGCGCTCGACCGCATCATCTCCCTGATCGACCTCACCACGCTCGAGGGCGCGGACACCACCGGCAAGGTGCGCTCGCTCGTGGCGAAGGGCCTGGTTCCGGATGCATCGGACCCCGGTTGCCCGCGGGTCGCCGCCGTCTGCGTGTACGGCGACATGGTGCCCGCCGCCGTCGAGGCGCTCGGTGCAGCCCATGGGCTCGACGACGTTCCCGGCGGCATCAACGTCGCCGCCGTGGCCACCGCGTTCCCGAGCGGCCGGGCCTCACTCGCGGTGAAGCTGGCCGACACGGCCGACGCGGTCGCCGCCGGTGCGGACGAGATCGACATGGTCATCGACCGCGGGGCGTTCCTCTCCGGCCGCTACGGCCAGGTCTTCGACGAGATCGTCGCGGTGAAGGAGGCGTGCCGCCGCGCCGACGGCAGCTTCGCCCACCTCAAGGTGATCCTCGAGACGGGGGAACTGAACACCTACGACAACGTGCGCCGGGCATCCTGGCTGTCGATCCTCGCCGGCGGAGACTTCATCAAGACGTCGACCGGAAAGGTCGCGCCCGCTGCGACTCTGCCGGTCACCCTGCTCATGCTCGAGGTGGTGCGGGACTGGCACCGTCTGACGGGCGAGAAGATCGGCGTGAAGCCGGCCGGCGGCATCCGAACGTCGAAAGACGCGATCAAATACCTGGTCGCCGTCGCCGAGACCGCGGGGGAGGAGTGGCTGCAGCCGCACCTGTTCCGGTTCGGCGCGTCGAGCCTGCTGAACGACGTGCTGCTGCAGCGCCAGAAGCTCGCCACAGGCCACTACTCCGGCGCCGACTACGTCACCATCGACTGAGAGAACCGTCACATGTCATTTCTGGAATATGCCCCGGCACCCGAGTCGACCGCCTTGCTGAACCTGCAGTCGGAGTACGGCCTCTTCATCGACGGTTCGTTCAGGGCTGGGTCCGCGCCCTCGTTCTCGACCATCTCGCCCGCAACCGAGAAGCACATCGCGACCATTGCGTCGGCGTCCTCCGCCGATGTGGATGCCGCGGTCAGCGCCGCGCGCCGCGCCTACGATACGACGTGGTCACGTCTCTCCGGTCGCGACCGGGGCAAGTACCTGTTCCGCATCGCGCGCCTGGTGCAGGAGCGGGCCCGCGAGCTCGCGGTCGCCGAAAGCCTCGACAACGGCAAGCCGATCAAGGAGAGTCGCGACGTCGACGTTCCGCTCGTCGCTGCCTGGTTCTTCTACTACGCGGGCTGGGCCGACAAACTCGACCACGCGGGCCTCGGAGCCGACCCCCGCGCCCTGGGTGTGGCCGCGCAGGTCATCCCGTGGAACTTCCCCCTGCTGATGCTGGCGTGGAAGATCGCGCCCGCCCTGGCCGCCGGCAACACCGTGGTGCTGAAGCCGGCCGAGACGACGCCGCTCACCGCGCTGCTGTTCGCGGAGATCGTGCAGCAGGCCGGGCTGCCCGCCGGAGTGGTCAACATCATCACGGGAGCGGGTTCCACCGGGCGAGACCTGGTGAATCATCCGGACGTCAACAAGGTCGCCTTCACCGGCTCGACTTCGGTGGGCCGCGAGATCGCCCGGTCTCTGGCCGGGACCTCGAAGAAGCTCACCCTCGAACTCGGCGGCAAGGGCGCGAACATCGTCTTCGACGACGCCCCCATCGACGAGGCCGTCGAAGGCATCGTGCGCGGCATCTTCTTCAACCAGGGTCACGTCTGCTGCGCCGGATCGCGGCTGCTCGTGCAGGAGAGCATCCACGACGAGGTCGTCGACCGCCTCAAGGAGCGGCTCTCGACGTTGCGCGTGGGGGACCCGCTCGACAAGAACACCGACGTCGGGGCGATCAATTCGGCTGAACAGCTCGCCCGCATCCGGGAGCTGTCGGACATCGGCGAGGCGGAAGGTGCTTCGCGCTGGAGCCCGGCGTGCGACCTCCCCGCGGACGGATTCTGGTTCGCGCCGACGATCTTCACGAACGTGTCGACGGCATCGCGCATCGCGCGCGACGAGATCTTCGGGCCGGTGCTCTCGATCCTGTCGTTCAGAACGCCCGCCGAGGCAGTCGCCAAGGCGAACAACACGCCCTACGGTCTGTCGGCTGGCATCTGGAGCAGCAACGGGTCGCGGGTGCTGGCGGTTGCCGACAAGCTGCGTGCCGGCGTCGTCTGGGCGAACACGTTCAACCAGTTCGACCCGTCCTCGCCGTTCGGCGGATACAAGGAGTCGGGCTACGGCCGCGAAGGCGGCAAGCAGGGGCTCGCGGCGTACCTCGCCCCGGCCGCTTCATCGCGCGGAGCGGAGGAACGGGCATCCGTTGCCGCCGAGATCGACAGCGGGAACGTCGAGTCGCCTGCTGCCAGCTCCACCTCCACCACCACCACGACCGAAGGATCGAGCAAATGAGCCACCTCGCCGTGCCGAAGACCTACAAGCTGTACATCGGTGGCAAATTCCCGCGGAGCGAATCCGGGCGCGTGTACGAGATCCTCGGGGCGTCGGGTGAGTTCCTCGCCAACGCCGCCCAGGCCTCCCGCAAGGATGCCCGCGACGCTGTCGTCGCAGCACGCGCGGCCGTCTCGGGCTGGTCGAAGGCGACCGGGTACAACCGCGGACAGGTGCTCTACCGCATCGCCGAACTCCTCGAAGGCCGGAGGGCCCAGTTCGTCGACGAGATCGTGCAGGCCGAGGGGGTGTCGACTGCTGCCGCCGGGGAACAGGTCGACGAGGCGATCGACCGCTGGATCTGGTACGCCGGCTGGGCCGACAAGTACGTGCAGGTCGCGGGCAACGCCAACGCGGTCTCCGGCCCCTACTTCAACATCTCCGTGCCGGAGCCGACGGGCGTTGTGGCGATCGTCGCGCCGCAGTCGACCTCGCTGGTCGGGTTCGTCAGCGCTGTCGCCCCTGCACTCGTGGCCGGCAACACGGTGGTGGTGATCGCGTCAGAGCGGCTGCCGCTGTCGGCGATCAGCCTGGCCGAGGTGCTCGCGACGAGCGACGTCCCCGGGGGTGTCGTGAACATCCTGACCGGATCGCCCGCCGAGATCGCGCCCTGGCTGGCCTCACACGCCGACGTGAACGCTCTCGACCTGGTGGGTGCCGGCGCGCTCGACTGGGTGCAGCTTCAGATCGACGCGGCCGAAACCCTCAAGAGGGTCTTCCCGCCCGAGCAGGGTGCGGACGCTGCTGCGCCCTCGCTCGCGCGCATCGTCGGGTTCACCGAGACGAAGACGGTCTGGCACACGAAATCGATGATCTGAGGGCTCAGCCCCTCGTCTGCAGCACGTAGATCGCCAGGTCATGCCGCACCCCGGCGACGGGGAACGATTTCGGGCGTACCCGCTGCAGTCTGAATCCGAGGCGCTCGGCGACCCGGCGACTGCGGTGGTTGCCTGTCGCCGCGTGGATCTCCACCCTCTCGACGCCCTCAGCGGCGAGCTGAGCGATCGTCGCCCTACACGCGCGCGTCACCGCGCCGCGGCCCTCGAAGGCGGCGTCGATCCAGTAGCCGAGTTCCGCCAGGCCGAGCTGTCGATCGATTCGGCAGGTGACCGACCCGATCGCTTCGCCCTCGAACCTCAGCACCGTCGGAAGGCTGCGGCCGTCCGCCCAGTCGGACAGCAAGGCCCTGGTGTAGCTCGCCAGTCCGTCCCGGGTCTGCTCGCCCTGCGCCCACGGCTCCCATTCGCGGAGGCGCGCGAGATTTGCGAGTGTGAGCGCGAGCATTTCGTCGACGGTTTCAAGGTCGCGCAGCACGAGGTCGAATCCGTCACCGAGGTCGTGCGGGAGAAACGCCACCGGCCGAGTCATCTTTCCATCCTCTCGCGCCGGGCACGGATTCGCAGGGCTCAGCCGGAAAATTGAGCCTAAGTTGAGGCAATGTCAGTGGTTGGTGTTTGACTGTAGACATGAACCAGCCAGCCGCTCCCGCACCCGACTTTACGTCGGTGGTGTCGTGGGTTCTGGATGCCCGGCGGGGGTTTGACGCGTTGTTGGCGTCGGGCGGTGGGGCTGCCGCGCCCTGCGGGCTTGCCGACGACGCCTTGGTGGCGGCTGTGGTGCAGGTGGAGTCGTTGGGCCGGATCATGGATGGGTTGCGGGTGCGGATGGCTGGGGAGGTGGCGGCTCGTTCTGCTGCGGAGTTCGGGGCGGAGGGTCTTGCCCGGTCGCACAACGTGCGGTCGGTCCCGAAGTTCTTGGCGGCGATCACCGGTGCACGGGCGGAGACGATCATGTCCAGGATGAAGCTCGCCTCCCAGGTGCACACGAGCATGTCGTTGGTGGGGTTGCCGAACCCGCCTCGTTTCCCTCAGGTTGCGGAGGCGCTGGCCCGTGGCGATCTGGGGGTGGATGCGGCGACGTCGATTACGCGGCGTCTCTCGGAGGCCGCGGCGAAGATCGGTTTCACGGAGGAGGTCTCTGAGGCTGAGGCTAGCCTCGTGGCGTTGGCGCAGCAGACGTCGGGTAGTTTCGGGTATTCCGCGAATCAGGTGGATGATCTGGCTATCCGGTGCCGGGAACACCTCGACCCCGACGGTGCTGAACCCCGCGAGGCGGACCTCCACGAGAAACGCTACCTGGAGTTGAAGGCGCACCGTTCGGGGATGACGTCGATCCGGGGCCTGTTGTCGCCGTCGATGGCGGCGATCGTCGCGTCGGCGTTGGAGCCGCATACGTCACCCCGTATCGTCGCGTTCGAGTCTGACCTATCCAACGCAGCCGACCCGTCGGCGCCCGGCGATACCCCGATCGACGGCTTGACCGC